>CAYRAY010000044.1:0-13605 GCA_964422405.1 uncultured Clostridia bacterium
ACCCACGCGGCCAGCTTGGAAGGCTGGAATTCTACCATTGAACTACACCCGCATTTGCTCTAAATTCACCGCCGCATCGACAACGCTTGTATATAATATCACTTATAAAAAGAATTGTCAAACATTTTTCGCCATTTTTTCAAACTTTTTTTTATTTTTTTTAATTTTCTTTTTTTATTAAAACTCGCAACAAAAAATGGTAGAAATTAACATAAAACACGGCTTTTCGACATTTATTTGGATTTTTGCGACAATGCCCCCGAAGTGTGGTATAATATTTTTGTCAAGATAAGAACTTTCAGCGAAAAATCCAAAGGGTGAACCCTGATTTCAGCAGCAACACCCAGAGGTAGACGTTCAGCACCCCCAAAAGGGGCATCAAGACCATCAAAAGCAAGTCTGTTCTTCTATATTTATATAATAGCATACACGCGTACACGGTGATTGCGCCGCCCAACGCGCCCGTCAGGCAGAGTTTTGCCGTGCGTTTGCGCTTGGCTTTCTTTTCCGTATTCGGCGATAGGTCGGCGGAGGGCGCGTCCGTCGCTTGCATTTTTTCGACGGGTTCCGTTTGTTCCGTGCTTTTGTCTATCGTAGCGGAATGCCCTTCGGGCGAGGATTCCGTTTCCGTATCCAAAGAAGGTTCGGGCGAAGTATGCAAAGGTGTAGTTAGCTTGCTTGCGGCGTGCGGCTCGGCAACGGGTTCGGCAGCGGAGCAAGTTTCGGCTCGCGCGGCTTCGCGTTGGGATTTGATCAAAATCCAAGCGTAGAAATTGATGGCAAGGATGTAGGCGGCAAATAAAACATAGAGCAGTACCATACCAAAAGTATGGCGCAAATATACGCAAAAAATAACAAAGGCGGTTCAATTATGAAAAAAAGAGCGTTGGTAAGTGTTTCTGACAAGGCGGGCATTGTGGAGTTTTGCAAGCGTTTGATTGCGTGCGATTACGAAATCATCTCCACGGGCGGCACGGCGAAGGCGTTGCAGGCGGCAGGACTTCCCGTAATCGGTATCAGTGAGCTGACGGGGTTCCCCGAATGTTTGGACGGCAGAGTAAAGACCTTGCACCCCGTGGTACACGCAGGGCTGTTGGCAATGCGTTCCAACCCCGATCACATGGCGCAGTTGGAAAAGTTGGGCATTAACACCATCGACATCGTGGCGGTCAACCTCTATCCTTTCAAAGCGACCATTTCCAAGCCCGACGTCACCTTTGCAGACGCGGTGGAAAACATCGACATCGGTGGTCCGACCATGATCCGTGCGGCGGCAAAGAACTATCAAGACGTTGCCGTGGTTGTCGATCCCAAGGACTACGAACGGGTACTTTCCGAGTTGGAATCGGGCGAAATTTCCCTCGATACCAAAAAATATTTGCAGTATAAAGTGTTCGCGCACACGGCGGCGTACGATAGCTTGATTTCTAATTATTTAGCCGAACAGTTAGATATTCGCTTCCCCGATTCCGTTACGTTCACGTACGAAAAGGCGCAGGATATGCGCTATGGCGAAAATCCCCATCAAGGCGCGTCCTATTACAGCGAACCCTTCCCTCGTGCAGGTTCTCTTTCCAAGGCGAAACAGCTTTGGGGCAAAGAACTTTCCTATAACAACATCAACGACGCAAACGGCGCGTTGGAGTTGGTGAAGGAGTTTGATGAACCCTGCGTTGTGGCTTGCAAGCATGCCAACCCTTGCGGCGTCGGCACGGGCAAGACTATTTGCGAGGCGTATTTGAAAGCATACGAATCCGACCCCGTTTCCGTGTTTGGCGGCATCTTGGCAATCAACGGTTGCGTGGACGAGGCTACGGCAACGGAAATCCACAAAATTTTCATTGAAATCGTCATTGCGGAAAGCTTTACCGAGGGCGCGTTGGAAATTTTGAAACAGAAAAAGAATATTCGCCTTTTGGAGTTGCCCGACATCAAGGCAAAACGCGAAAACAGTGCGTATGATATGAAAAAGGTATACGGCGGCCTGTTGGTACAGGCATACGACAACTCTCTGTTCCAACCCGAAAACGTGAAAGTGGTCACCAAGCGCGCGCCGACAGCCGAGGAAATGCAAGCGTTGCTGTTTAATTGGCGTGTGGTCAAGCATACCAAGTCCAACGCCATTGTCATCGGTAAAACGGACAGAACAACGGGCATCGGCATGGGGCAGACCAACCGCATTTGGGCGGCACAACAGGCGATTGCCCACGCAGGCAACGAGGCGAAGGGTTCGGTAATGGCAAGCGACGCCTTCTTCCCCTTCCCCGATTGCGTAGAAGAATGTGTAAAGGCAGGCATTACGGCAATCATTCAGCCGGGCGGCAGTATCAAAGACCAACTTTCTATCGACGCGTGCGACGAGGCTGGCATCGCCATGATTTTCGTCGGCGAACGTCACTTTAAGCACTGATATAAAGACGTGGCGGCGGCTCTGTCCTTCTGAACGGAGCTGCCGTAAAAACGTCATAAAACTGCTAAAAAACGTACAAATTGCATAAAAAGAGGACTTCGTCGTACAAATCCGAAGTCCTGATTTTTTTATTTGGTTGCCGCTACGTTGCGGATAGGGCAGGGCGCAAAAAGTTATTGCGCCGCGCTTTCTTCGCGCGATTTCTTAAATTCGGTAATCGCCTTGGAAAGTTGGTCGGGGCAAGAGGTGTTGTTTCTGCAACGAATGCCCGAAAGCAAGCCTTCGATTTCGTTGATGTCCTTGCCTTCTACCAAGCGAGAAATGCCTTGCAAGTTGCCGCCGCAACCGCCGATGAAGCGCACGTTGTGCATTTTGTCGTTTTCGTCCACGTCAAACAGAATCTGTCGGGAACAAGTACCCTTAGGGGAATAAGTAAACATAATAAAATACCGTCCTTTTTTTGTAATGGTTTTGGCGTAAATGCCGATTTTTCGTCGCCGACGGGGCGGACCTTAATCCACCAACGTTTCGTAGATTGCCGAATACAAATCGGAAGCTTTGCACTCCCAATTTTTATAAATGCTTTGCGCCGTTTTTTTGTCGGGAATGACAAATTTCAGTTCTAACATCGGCTGGGTGGGGGCAAGGATTTTCAAATACACGGTGTACGTGCCGTCCGTGTTTTGGTAATAATCCGCTTTACATTCCTGCCGCATACGCAATCTGCCGCTGTTGTTTTTGACAAAGGCGGAAATATCGTCGCGTATGCTTTTGGGAATAGTGATGTAAAAATTGTTCAACGTTTCCCTGCCGTCGGAAGTCAGGGCATAAAGGGGTTCTTCGTCAAAGGCGGACACACGGCACAAAAAACCGTTGTCTACAAGCTTGGGGAACAGTTCTACGCAGTCCATATAATTGAGCCACGCATTGCCCGCCGTGCACATTTCCACAACCGTGCGTTCGGAAAGCGCACTTTCCATTTTATCAAAAACGAAAAGCACGATTAACTTGTTGACGGACATTTCACCCTGAATCTGCATTTGTAGAAAAACTCCTTAATAAATTCGAGAATACGGAAAAAGTCGCCGCAAACAAACGCCGCGCGACTGTTTTCGCAGTATGAGGAAAAATTTACGCTTCGAACTTCTTCAATCTTTCGATCAATTCATCGCAGTTGTCGTCGTAAATTTCTACGGTAACGGGCAAAGAAAGATCCAACGAGAAGATACCCAAAATGGACTTCGCGTCAACGACGTATTTGCCGCTCTTCAACAAAATTTCGCAAGCATAGTTTTGCGTGATGTTGACGAATTCCTTTACTCTTTGCGCCATTTGAAGAGAAATTTTAATGGATTTCATAGAAAAATTACCTCCAATATTTATGTTGACTCTATTATAGCGAAATTTGCAAAAAAAATCAAGATATTTCATAAAAAAATATTGGTTATTTTTGGAATTTGTGCTATAATGATAACAAAATGGGAAAAAGTTGTTCAAATTGACTTATCAAAAAGGGAGGCAAAGCCATGGACTATATCGAAAAGACAGTGCAAAAGCACTACGTGTATCAAGGCAAAATCTTAAATTTGCGTTGCGACGACGCCCTTCTGCCCGACGGCAGAGCGTGCAAACGCGAAATTATCGAGCACAGCGGCGGCGCGTGCGTTTTGTACGTGGAGGACGGTGCGGTGCTGTTGGTGCGTCAATACCGCTACGCCTACGGCGAAAGCTTGTACGAAATCCCCGCAGGGAAGCTGGAAAAAGGGGAGAATCCCGAATCGGCGGCGTTTCGCGAGTTAGAGGAGGAGGCAGGCGTAAAAGCGGACAAAATACAGCTTTTGTGCGTGGACTATCCTTCCCCTGGATACACCAACGAGAAAATTTATATTTATCGCGCCTTCGGCGGCGTAAAGACGGCGCGCCGTTTGGACGACGACGAGTTTTTGGACGCGGAGTTTATCCCCCTTGCCAAGGTGAAAGAAATGCTGCGAAACGGCGAAATAAAAGACGGCAAAACGGTGATTGCCCTGCAAGCCTTTTTCCTTGCCGAAGCGGAACAAGGCAGAGTATATTAAGCGGCTCTTGCGCCCTTTCGGTTGCCGAAAACAGAAAAACAAGCCGAAAGGCAAACGGGCATACCAGATACGCGTTGAAAATTTTGCGTTATAAAAATGCCCATACCATGTACGCGCTGAAAAATTTTGTGTTCCGCGAATAAAACAAGAAAACAGCGAAAAAAGGGTCGAGTAAGTCGACCCTTTTCCCTTAGAAAAACAAGAAAAATAAGGAGAAATGAAAAAATCAATAGCCGCCGTTGCAGTTGTTTTTGCAACCGCAGTCGGGGGTGAGCACGGAAGCGAGCGTGCCGTTTCTGTACAGGCAGAACAGCAAGGCAAGCAAAATCGGCAAGCCGCAACCGCTAAACGTGTTCGAGCAGAAAACGCCGTCTTTCGAGCCCAGCACAAGCAGCGCGATAAGGATCCAAAGGGTCAGGTTACCCTGAGTGCAACAAGTCATAAAAAACCTCCTGTGTTTCGCCGCAGGGGTATGTAAACGTCCGCTCGGAAAAGGCTTTTTCCGAAAAGATATCAGGTCCTGCGGTTTTCTCTTTCTACTACATAATATGCAAAAAAGCACGGTTGCGTGCGGAAAAATATATGTAAAAGTTGCAAATTGGCCGATACGTGGATAAAAAAATACGGAAAATCTCCGTTTTTGCGGTTCATTTTCTTGCGTTCGGGCGAAAAATGCGTTATAATAATAAGGTATTCATTTGATATTCTCGGCAAATACGCACAAGCGGTTTGACCGTATGGGAATAAAGACATTTTTTTGCTTACGGGTATCCGAAAGGAACTCGATAGGAGGTTATCATGAAAAAGCGTAACTATTTCACCGCGAAACGGATTACGGGCTTGGCAGTGTTGCTTGCTCTCGTCATCGTTTTGCAAATGTTCGGCGGC
This sequence comes from uncultured Clostridia bacterium, assembly GCA_964422405.1. Classification (GTDB taxonomy): domain Bacteria; phylum Bacillota; class Clostridia; order Christensenellales; family Borkfalkiaceae; genus Scatosoma. Next base: position 5,374 of record CAYRAY010000044.1, read on the forward strand.
TATTTTAAGATCGGCGCTACAACGCTGAGTTTCGTCCTTGTGCCTATCGTTTTGGCTGGTCTGTTGTACGGACCAATCGAAGGGGGTGTTTTGGGCTTTGCGTTCGGTCTGGTCGTCATTATCCAAGGCGCATCGGGGACGGATCTCTTTACTATGATTTTGTTGCAAGACCACCCCGTGTGGACGGTGTTGCTTTGCGTGGTCAAGGGTACTGCGGCAGGCGTGCTTTCGGGCTTGGCTTATCGCCTTTTACAAAAGAAAAACGGCTACGCCGCCGTGTATACGGCTTCCGCCGTTGCTCCCATTGTCAATACGGGGCTGTTCATTTTGGGTTCGCTCTGCTTTTTGCAAGATTCGCTGAAAGGCGCGTTCGTGCCTGACGGACAGACGGTTGTGTATTTCCTCGTCATCGGTTGTGCCGGAATAAACTTCTTGGTAGAATTAGCCATCAATTTGGTGCTTGCGCCCGTGCTTTGCCGTGTGTTGCAAGTGTTGGGTAAAAAGTTTGTCCGCGGAAAATCGGCAACGGCCGTTGCGCAAACCGAAAGCGTGACCGCTTCTACGAAAAACAGCGAAAACACCGAAACAGCGGAACCCGTGCAAACGGACGAAAACGTGGAGAAATAAGTTCTGCAATCTTTTATAAATAAGGAAACGAGTATGATTATTTGTATCGACGTTGGAAACACCAACGTAAAATATGCCATTTACGACGGGAATAATTTGAAAATGTCCTTCCGCGTTGCCACCGATTTCAAAAAGACCTCGGACGAGTTCGGGGCGCAGCTCATCGGTATGCTGACGGCGCAGGGCATCGACCCCAACGCAATCGAAGGCGGTATTCTGTCTTCGGTTGTGCCGTCGCTCGATTATACCATTGAAAAAATGTGCGCAATCTATTTGAACATCGAACCGTTGCGCATTGCCCCCGGCTTAAAATCGGGGCTGAATATCCGTTGCGACGACGCACGCGAAGTGGGCGCGGATCGCATTGTCAACTGCGTTTCGGCAATCGTGGAATACGGCGAAGGCGTGCCGATGATCGTGGTGGATTTCGGTACGGCGACGACGTTTAATATCATCAGCGAAAATAACGAGTTCATCGGCGGCGTCATCGCCCCCGGCATCAAAGGCTCGCTTGATTCTTTGGTCAACGGCACGGCAAAGTTGCCGCGCGTAGAAATCGAAGCGCCGAAAAGCATTATCGCCAAAAACACGGTGACGAATATGCAAGCAGGGATTGTGTTCGGTTTTGCCGGGTTGGTGGAATACATCGTCAAGCGCATTAAAAAGGAATTGAAAGCGCCCCGCGTAAAAACGGTGGCGACGGGCGGTTTTTCTAAGGTCATCGCCAAGGAAATCGAAGGCATTGACGTGGTGGATAAACTCCTCACGCTCAAAGGCTTGAAATACTTGTACGATTTGAACACGCAGGAAGAACAGCAATAACGGTTTGCAAGGACGCAAACAGCACAGAAACGGAAGTTTGTAAGGAGATTGAGTATGATTAAAAAGGTTGGCGTAGCAATTTTAGGGCTCGGCGTCGTGGGTGGCGGCACGTATCAAACGTTGGTGGATCACCACGAATTTTACTTGAAGACCCAACAGGTCGATTTGACGGTGGAATCCGTTTTGGATAAATCTACCGCGCGCTTGGACGAGCTGGGCATTCCCGAAGAACACCGCGCAAAGAGCATCGAGGAGGTCATCGCCAATCCTGCCGTAGACATCGTGGTGGAAACCATCGGCGGTATCGGCGCGGCAAAGACCTTTGTCACCGCTGCCCTCCGCGAAGGCAAAACGGTGGTCACGTCCAACAAGGAATTGATTTGCAAGCACTCGCACGAATTGGAAGAAATTGCCCGTCGCACGGGTTGCGGCTTGTATTACGAAGCAAGCTGCGTCGGCGGCGTGCCCATTATCCGCACCTTGCTTGACGGCGTGCAGGCAAACCGAATCCAAAAAATGATGGGCATCGTCAACGGCACCACCAATTACATTTTGACCAAAATGGCAAACGAAGGGGCGGATTATGCCGAAACGCTGAAAGAGGCGCAACGCCTCGGCTATGCGGAAGCCGACCCCACCAGCGACGTAGAGGGGTTCGATTCCACCTATAAACTTTCCATTCTTTCGTCTATGGCGTTCCATACCAAAGTGCCGTATACGCATATCTTCCGCGAAGGGATTACCCACGTAGACGCAAAGGATATTGCGTTCGGGAAAGAGCTTGGTTATACCTTAAAACTGCTCGCGATCGGCAAAAACACCGACAAGGGCGTGGAAGTGCGCGTGCACCCCACCTTCATTTCGTCGGCGCACCCCTTGGCAAGCGTAAACGATTCGTTCAACGCCGTATACCTCACGGGCGATGCCGTGGACGACGTAATGTTGTATGGCAGAGGGGCAGGCGCATTGCCTACCGCAAGTGCCGTGGTTTCCGACGTCATCTATGCCGCAACCCATTCGGACATCAAATATTCCACATTCAAAAACAAGGCAACGGCAGATAAAACCACCAAATTCGTCACCGATTTCGAAAGCGCGTATTACCTCCGCCTTTCCGTCGCAGACGAAGTGGGCGTGCTTGCAAAAATGACCAGCATTTTCGCCAAAGCCAACGTGTCGGTGGTGGAAATTGCGCAAAAGGGCAGAGCCACGGAAACGAGCGGCGTACCCCTGATTATCATTACGCACTCCACGCGCGAAAACGCCATTCGCAAGGCGATTGCAAAAATTAACGAATCCGACTTTGCCAAAGTCGAAGCGTGCATTCGCGTAGAAGAATAAAACGGTTTGCCGAGGCATTTTCCGCCTCGGCTTTTTCGTAGTATTTGCGGCTTTCCGCAGCATAGAGTAGGGGGGCAATCGTTTCAATTCCTTCCGTGTTATATCGACTGAGGCGGTACAGCCGCCGAGCGGAGTGTATCTTACCCACCGTGCACTACCACCGAACAAAGCGTATCTTTTTGGGGTGTCATACCGATTGAGTCCCGTAGGGGCGAACGGAGGGTATCTTACCCCAAAAAACATTACCCCCAAACCTCACCCCCCCCATATATAATAATGTAACACCCCCTCGGAGGAAACATCATGCAAGGCTTTGTGTTAATCAACGGCTATCCTAATGGCGAAAAATTCTACCGCCAAGGTCAGCGTATTGCGGCGGCGTTACGCAACCTCGGCATCAAAATCGACTTCTACAAAAACGGAGAAATGTATGCCGTACTCTCCGCCGACGGCACGTGGCGTTCGGCGGCGCAAAATTATGATTTTGCCGTGTATTTAGACAAGGACAAATACCTCGGCAACGCGTTAGAAAGCATGGGTCTGCGCCTGTTCAACCGCGCGGCGGCGGTGGAGTCGTGCGACGATAAAATGTCTACCTACCTCGCCCTGCAAAAGAGCGGCGTGCCGCTGATTCCGTCTTTGCCCGCGCCCTTGTGCTACACCCAAACCGTCAAACCCAACCCCGACTTTTTGGCGGCGGTGGAACGGGAATTCGGCTTTCCCGTCGTGGTCAAAACCAGCTACGGCTCGTTTGGGGCAGGGGTGGCTTTGGCGAAGGACAGAACGGAGCTTTACGCCCTTGCCGAACGCTATCTGCATCAACCCCACTTTTACCAAGCCTACCTTGCCGAAGCGGCTGGCAGGGATATCCGCGTCATCGTCATCGGCGGCAAAGCGGTGGCAGCAATGGAACGGCAAGCGCAGGCAGGCGAATTCCGTTCCAACATAGAACTCGGCGGCAGGGGCAGAGCGATTCCGCTCACCGACCAAGTCGCAAGCGTGGCGGAAAGCGCGGCAATCGCGCTCGGTTTGGATTATTGCGGCGTGGACGTGTTGCAAACCTCGTCGGGCGCGCAGGTGTGCGAGGTCAATTCCAACGCCTTTTTCGAAGGGTTTGAACAAGCCACGGGGCTGGACGTTGCCCGTCTGTACGCCGAACACATCGTCCGCACGTTGCAAAGCAAATAAAAAGTCAAAAAGAATCGTTTGTAAGCAGTTCTTTTTCTGTCTATAAACGAACGGAAAAGGGGGGGCGGTGGATTGCACCCCACGGAAAAAGAAGGCTGAAAACGAAGTATTGCACCTCTAAAAACAGGTCGAAAACAGTCGTTGTACCTCCTAAAAAAAGGGGATTACGGCTGTCGGGAGGCAAGTACTTTGCCCGTCGTGCCGTTGACGAGAAAGGCGCAAATTTCGCCCTTGCGGTTGATGACGCCGACGTAGTAATAGGGCGCGTCCTCGTACAAAAGCCGCAGATAAATTTCCCCTGCAAACCCGTATTTATCCGTCAGTTCGGCAAAGAGTTTCGGACTGTGCGCTTGCACGTTGTTCAGGGCGGTCTGCGGCGAAACGTCGCCTTCCGTCCGCACCGATTTTGCCGTACATTCCGTCTTGCTATTGCCTTTTTCCACCACGCAAAACAGCGCACGCTCGTCGGCAATATCCAAGGGGAACGAAAGGGTATGTACCGCCTTCACGTTGTCGTAAGCAAGCTCGCCGCCGTACGTCTTGCCGCGCACCGTCACGTCGATATGATAGGTGTTTGACCCGTCGCCGCCGACAAGCTGAATTTCCGTGCGTGCAGAGCGTTCCCTCGCCACGCCGTCCGCACGGTAGGGCGTCTCCTTTTCCACGGCGTAAACGCGCAGGGAAAAACTGTCCGTTTCCGCCAAAAACAGATTGGAACGGAGTTCGGACACGTACGAAAAATAGTCCACCGACGTTTTGCAACCGCCAAGGCAAAACAGGCAGGGCAACAGGCACAAAAACAGGGCGCAAACCGCGCGTAACAGCGTGCGGCAAGCTTGCATAGGTCGACGACAGAGCTTCGGTTTCGGATAAGAAAAATCGTTCATGGCATAGTATATGAAAAAAAGACGTAAATCATGCCAAACAAATTGCTTTCATATACTTGCTTTTTTATTTTTTATGTGGTAAAATAGATAGGAATACAATAGGAGGAAGGCAAATGAACGTTGACAAGATCATTTTCAGAGCGTTTTTCACCACGCTTGCGGCTGTTGCCGTGTTGTTCGTGTTCATGATTACCGCCCTCGTTTGTGTTTATCCCCAAACCATGATGGAGCTCACCTACGACCTCGGCATGGAAAAATCCAGCCTCTGGTTTGCAGAGGTGTCTTTCGACCGCTCGCACGACGTCTATTACATCGCCTACGCAACGGAAGTGGCAATCGGCAGGGAGGACTACGCAAAAATCGATTCCTGCGGCGAAAAGTTCTTGGCGCACGAAGGCTTTACGGAATATTGCGAAGAACGGAATGCCGACAGCGATGCGGAAGTGACGTACGAAAGCTACGTGTTCGGTCAGGTCTGCATGGCAAAATACCGCTGTGGCGACGCAGAGGGCGCGGTAGAGCGCGCGTTCGAGCTGACGGGCAATGCCTTCCCCAAAAACAACGCGGTGGTTGCCGTGCTGTTGACGGCGTTGCAAAACGGCGACACGCAAACGGCGATTTTGGTGCGCCAAAAATTACAAGCCTTAAAAACGGAACTCAGCGAAGGGGATATTGCGTATCTCGACAGTATCCTTGCGCTGACGGAAAATCTATAAATGGACGGTGTTTTTCCCTTGCGGAAATCTCGTCCATTTCCTTTTATTATCTGCTATCTACGTACGAAAAGAGTTACGAGAAAAAATTTTTAAAAATCTATAAGGAGTGTTCCCCATGAGTAGTAAAATTATCAAGGAAGGGCTTACCTTCGACGACGTGCTTCTAATTCCGCAAGCTTCCAACGTTTTACCGCACGAGGTAGATTTGCATACCACCTTGACGGACGGGATTCGTTTGAACCTGCCCCTCATCAGTGCGGCAATGGACACGGTTACGGAAAGCCGTATGGCAATCGCCATGGCGCGCGAAGGCGGCTTGGGCATTATCCATAAAAATATGTCCATTGAAGAGCAAGCCATGCAGGTGGACAAGGTAAAACGCAGTGAACACGGCGTCATCACCGACCCCTTCTTTTTGCACCCCGAAAACCTTGTCAAAGATGCGGTGGACCTCATGGAAAAATACCGTATCAGCGGCGTGCCCATCACCACGCACGACGGCAAACTCGTCGGCATTTTGACCAACCGCGATTTGCGCTTTGAAAGCAATTTCTCGCAGCCCATTTCCAATGTCATGACCAAGGAAAATTTGGTCACCGCCCCCGAAGGCACGTCCTTAGACGAGGCAAAGGTTATTCTCGGCAAACACCGCATCGAAAAATTGCCCATTGTCGATAAAGACGGCTATTTGAAAGGGCTCATCACCATTAAGGACATCGAAAAATCCATTCAGTACCCCAACTCCGCAAGGGATAAAAACGGCAGACTTTTGGTCGGTGCGGCAGTCAGCACGGCGGCAAACGCCATTGACAGAATTTCCGCCCTCGTAGATGCAAGGGTAGACATCGTGGCAATCGACACGGCGCACGGCCATTCGGCAGGGGTTATCAAAAAGGTAGAAGAAATCCGTTCTAAATTCCCCAACTTGCCCATCATCGCAGGCAACGTCGCTACGGCATCGGCAACGGAAGCGTTGATCAAGGCAGGCGCAGACGTCGTCAAGGTCGGCATCGGCCCCGGCTCCATTTGCACCACGCGCGTGGTCGCAGGCATCGGCGTTCCCCAACTCACCGCTATTATGGATTGCGCCGAGGCGGCGGATAAGCTGGGCAAGCGTATCATTGCGGACGGCGGCATTAAGTACAGCGGCGACATCGTCAAAGCCCTTGCGGCAGGCGGCAGCGCGGTCATGGTCGGTTCCATGCTCGCAGGCACGCTGGAAAGCCCCGGCGAAGTGGAACTCTACCAAGGCAGAAGCTACAAGGTCTATCGCGGCATGGGCTCGCTCGGCGCAATGGCGGCAGGCAGCAGCGACAGATACTTCCAAGAAGGCACCAAAAAGTTCGTGCCCGAAGGGGTGGAGGGCAGAGTGCCTTATCGCGGCTCGGTTGCGGAAATCATCTATCAAATGAAGGGCGGTTTGCGCTCGGGCATGGGCTATTGCGGCAAGCCGACGATCGAGGCATTGCGCACGGGTTCGGAATTTGTCCGTATCACCAACGCAAGCTTGGTCGAAAGCCACCCTCACGACATTTCTATCAGTAAGGAAGCGCCTAACTATTCGCAACACTAACCAATCGGCACAGACAACGGGGAAAATGGTAAACATTACAATACGGAGGAACAGACTATGACAAACAACGTGCGCCCCGAAACGATGGCGCGTATCAACACCAAAGCGCTTGCAGAAGCTTTCATTTCCGAACAGATCGAGGCAATCCGCGCACAGGTAAAAGACGGCAAAGTCCTGCTTGCTTTGTCGGGCGGCGTAGATTCGTCCGTCGTTGCCGCACTCTTGGTCAAGGCAATCGGCAAACAGCTCGTTTGCGTACACGTCAATCACGGCTTAATGCGCAAGGGCGAAAGCGAGGACGTGGTGGAAGTATTTCGCAACCAACTCAACGCAAACCTCATCTACGTAGACGCTACCGAGCGTTTCCTTTCCCTGCTCAGCGGCGTAGCCGAACCCGAAAGAAAGCGTAAAATCATCGGCGGCGAGTTTATCAAAGTGTTTGATGAAGAAGCAAGCAAACTGACGGACGTACGCTTTTTGGCGCAGGGCACGATCTACCCCGACATTTTAGAAAGCGACGGCGTAAAGGCGCACCACAACGTCGGCGGCTTGCCCGAAGATATGCAGTTCGAGCTGGTAGAACCCTTAAAATTCTTGTATAAAGACGAAGTCCGCGTGGTCGGCAGCGCGCTCGGCTTGCCCGATTCCATGGTCTATCGTCAGCCCTTCCCCGGTCCGGGACTTGGCGTGCGTTGCCTTGGCGCAATTACCAAAGAGCGCCTTGCCGCCGTTCGCGAATCGGACGCAATCTTGCGTGAAGAATTTGACAAGGCAGGTCTTGCAAGCAAGGTATGGCAATACTTTACCGCCGTACCCGATTTCAAATCCGTCGGCGTGAAAAACGGCGCAAGAACGTACGCTTACCCCGTCATTATCCGCGCGGTCAACACCGTAGACGCCATGACGGCGACGATTGAAGAAATCCCTTACGACGTCTTGCGTAAAATCACCGACCGTATCACGGCAGAGGTCGAAAACGTCAACCGCGTGTTGTACGATTTAACTCCGAAGCCCTGCGGCACGATCGAGTGGGAGTGACCCAAAGTGGCTGTTGAGTAGTCGAAAAAACCTTGATATT
>CAYRAY010000045.1:0-10978 GCA_964422405.1 uncultured Clostridia bacterium
CATAAAAATATGCACCTCCAAAAGTTTGTCTAACTTTTGGGGTGCATATCATCGTCTGGTTCGTTTTCTGTTCTATTTTTCTTGCTTTTCGGTAATTTTTGGCGATTTACGCCGCCTGCAACATATCGCTATGCAGCCGACCGATTAGTAAGCGCGCGCGTACACGATGACGTGTTCTGCTTTTTTGCCGCAAACGGCACAGGTTTCGCCTACTTCGCCTTCGGCGTAAACGCGAGCAGTCGCCGCCGTTTCTTCCTTAATCTTGTCCTCGCACGCTCTGCAACCGCACCAGCTTGCCTTGACAAAGTTGCCCGCTTCCACGCCTGCCAAAATGCCTGCCATATCGTCAGCATACACAATTTTGCTATCTCTGCGCTTGCGTGCGGCTTGCAACATATCCGTTTGAATTTGCGCCAACAAACCCTTTACGCCGTCCGACAAATTCTCCAAGGGCATTTCCGTCTTTTCCAACGTATCGCGGCGCGCGCAAAGCATTTTTCCTGCTTCGATATCGCGAGGACCGAGTTCGATACGCAAAGGCACGCCCTTCATTTCCCATTCGTTGAACTTCCAACCGGGGCTGTTGTCCGAGCTGTCCAAAACGACGCGCACGCCTGCCTTTTCCAACTCCGCCTTCACCTCTTCGCACTTTTCCAACACGCCGGGTTTACGCGCCGCAATCGGTACGATGACGCATTGCGTAGGCGCAACGACGGGGGGAAGAACCAAACCGCGTTCGTCGCCGTGGGTCATGATGATCGCACCGATCAAACGGGTCGATACGCCAAAGGACATGGTGTACGCCGTCTGCAAACCGCCCTCTTGCCCTTGATATTCAATGTTAAACGCCTTGGCAAAGTTCTGACCGAGGTTGTGCGACGTACCCGATTGCAAGCTCTTACCGTCGTGCATCATCGCTTCCATGGTGTACGTAGCCACCGCCCCTGCAAAACGTTCCTTTTCCGTCTTTCTGCCCGTCAACACGGGGATAGCCAAACAGCTTTCCATGAACTCACGGTACAAATCGAGCATTTTCAACGTAAAGCTTTCCGCTTCTTCCGCCGTAGCAAACGCAGCGTGCCCTTCGTGCCACAAAAATTCGCTGGTCCGCAGGAAAGGACGGGTCGTCTTTTCCCAACGCATTACGTTGCACCACTGGTTGACCTTCAGGGGCAGATCGCGATAGGATTGCACCCATTTCGACATCATCGTGCCGATAATCGTTTCCGACGTAGGACGGATTGCCAAAGGCTCCGCCAAATCCTCGCCGCCTGCGTGCGTAACCACCGCCACTTCGGGCGCAAACCCTTCTACGTGTTCCGCCTCTTTGGTGAAATAGCTCATGGGAATAAGCAAGGGGAAGTATGCGTTCTGCACCCCGTTTTGCTTAAACCGAGCGTCCAATTCCTTTTGGATATTTTCCCAAATCGCATAGCCGTACGGACGAATGACCATCGTGCCCTTTACGGGACCGTAATCGACAAGCTTGGTCTTTAACACCACGTCCGTATACCACTGCGGAAAGTCCGCGTTGATATCGGCGATTTGTTCTACAAACTGATTTTCTTTTGCCATGATATTCTCCTGATAACCTTTTACTTGCTAATTTTTTCTATTTTTGTTTGGATACCGAATAAGTATACCGCAAAACCGCCCGTTTTACAAGCGTTTTTGCTATCGCTTTCGGGATTTTGCTTGTATTTTTTGCAAGAAATCCCCCTTTCGCTCCGCCCTTTTCTTTTCAAACCTTGCGTTATTTCACGTTCGGCATCGCCTTGTACGCCGCAATGCACTTAGAAATAATGTCCATCGCCTCGTCACGGTGACAAATTTCCTTCACCGTCGTCTGCTTGTGTTCGAGAGCTTTGTACACTTCAAAGAAGTGCATCATTTCCTCAAACACGTGCTTGGGCAGTTCTTGAATGTCGTAGTAGTTGTTATAGTTGGGATCGCTGAACGGAATGGCGATAATCTTTTCGTCCAAAGAACCGCCGTCCACCATTTTGATGACCCCGATGGGGTAACAGCGAACCAGGGTGCAGGGATAAATGGTTTCGTTGCAGAGCACCAAAACGTCCAACGGGTCGCCGTCGTCGGCAAGCGTACGCGGAATAAACCCGTAGTTTGCAGGGTACACCGTAGATGTATACAACACGCGGTCCAGTTTCAAAAGCCCCGTTTCCTTATCCAACTCGTACTTCGCCTTGCAGCCTTTCGGAATTTCGATAAAACATTCAAAATCTTTTGCCGCAATTCTTTCGGGTGCGATGTCGTGCCAAATATTCATACCGTTCACCTCAACATATTTTATCGTCTAACATTGTACCATATTTTTTTTGTTTACGCAACACCCTTTGTAAACTTTTTTTCATTTTTTTCTTTTTTCTTATAGAAAAAAAACGGAGTGCGGCGGTGTTGCACGCAAAACCGCCGCACCACCCCACGCATACCCCGTCATTTTCATCGCACACCTGTCTGCCACCTTTTCTTTTCATCGCATACATGGTACTCTCATTTTTCTCCCCCTCGCACCTATTCACCTCATTTTTCTTTTCATCGCATACCTGCCCACCCTGTTTTTTATTTTTACCGCATACTCTGCCTCGTTTCCCTTTTCTGTCGCCCAAAAAAGCAGAGGCGATTGCCTCCGCCGCCGCATTTTCCGCCCCTCGCGCGAACTCGTGGCAATTCACACCCCCGAGCGGCTCATTTTTACGCCAAAAAAAGGTAGGGGCGTTTGCCTCTACCACCGCATTAAACCATACGCAGAAGACGACATTTTGCCGCAAGCGGCAAAGCTTCGAGGCTCAATTCCCCTCGCCCCTCCGTTTCCGCCGCCGCATTTTCCGCCCCTCGCGCGAACTCGTGGCAATTCACACCCCCGAGCGGCTCATTTTTACGCCAAAAAAAGGTAGGGGCGTTTGCCTCTACCTTTTTTGGCGCAGAAGACGAGATTCGAACTCGTGCTACGGTTTTCCCATACTACTCCCTTAGCAGGGGAGCCCCTTGAGCCTCTTGGGTACTTCTGCATGGCTCAAATTCAAAAGCTATAATACTATACCATATTTTTCGGGTATTGTCAAAGCTTTTTGCCGCAAAATCAAGAAATTTTTGCAGGATTTTTATTGTAAAACGCAAAAATCACAACAAAATCCCGCAAAACCTCTTTTTTAGTCTTTTACACTTTTTCTAAAAACACCGAACGAATATTCGCAATCTCCCCTGCGGTCAACCCGATAGAAAGCAAATACCCCACAATCTTCCCTTGGAAAGTTTCCCCCTCCAACGCTTGCAGTGTATCCAAAAACTCTGCGCAATTCCGTCTTGTAACATTTAACGCAAACAGAGAGGACAACTCATAATCACGCACCACATCCTCAAAAGAAACTCCAAGCAACCCTTCTAACAGCATACAAACCGTGCCTGTTCTATCGCAACCATAGGTACAATGCAAATACACGGGATAGTTTTGCGGTTTTGCCAAATCCTGAAAAATTCTTTTCATATTCTCTTTTCCGCTTTCTGTATGAATGCCGTTATACATCGTTGCATTATAATACGTAATGGGGATATCCTCCCCGATCAAGCTGACCGTCGGCGCGTTTTCGCCCCACGTCGCCACGGGATCGCGCAAGTCCATTTCCGACTTAATCCCAAACACCGTGCGCATAGTTTCCCTGCCCCTTTCCGTAGCGTAATAGGTAGGTTCTACTCGACCGTCCAACTCCGTTCCGCGATACAAAACACCTTGTTTTATTCTATATCCGTCCGTCGTCTTCCAACCGCCGATATCGCGCAGATTATGCACGCCTTCCGCATTCATCAACCGAGGCGTATTCGCCGTTTCAAACTCACCCCTGCCGCCGACGTGCTTTCCACTTTTCAACGTCACGCGAACCTCAAACGTATACTTCATCGCCGTTTTCAAGTTGTATATTTTTACCGTTTCTTTGCCTATCGAAAACGGAACATACCGAGGCGTCCTCGCCCCCTTTTCCCAAAACACAACTTCCGCCGCCGCCACCTCGTCATTCGCCGTAAAACCAAGTTTTTGATACCCGATTTCCACATAGCGTCCTTTATGCAGTTCATGCTCGCCATATTTGTCAATATCCGTCAGCACCGTTTCAAAGGGCGATTGCATATACTCCGCCAACGTTTTACACACAATGATCTGCGGCGAAGTGAACTTAGTCACTTCCAACGTCTTTTCATCTTCCTCGTCCCACACGCCGCTGTCGATTGCGCCCGTATCCGACGAACCGCTATCCACCGAGCCACCATTGCTCGTGCCTCCTAATAAGCCACTGTCCGACGATCCGCTACCCGACCCCGAATCCTCATAACCACTGTCACTCCCTCCCTGCGTGTCCGACGAAGCGTCGCCGCCATGGTAACAACCTGCGTTCAGCAAAGCCAAAACCGCCAACAATACCGCTAAAATCTTTCGTTTATCAAATCGCATAAACTTCCCCTTGCGTTTTCTTCCTACAAAAGTATACAACATATTTTTCTTTTCGTCAAGGAAAAACACCCTCCACCGCCACCAAGAAAAAGACTTTTTTCTAAAATCGTTTACCGAAACACTTGACCTCGCCCCGTTTATGGTTTATAATAAATACGATCAAAAAAATATTTTACCGAGGTGTAAAAACAATGAAAGTCATTATCACGGAAAACTACGATGAAATGAGCAAAAAGGCAGCGGAAATTATCATTTCCCTTGTCAAAAACAACCCCAATGCCGTTTTAGGTCTTGCAACGGGTTCCAGCCCGATCGGTATGTATCAATACATGGCAAAAGACTGCCAAAACGGCGGCGCAAGCTATAAAAACGTACACACCGTTAACTTGGACGAATATGTTGGCTTGACGGCAGACCACGACCAAAGCTACGCATACTTCATGCGCACCAACCTCTTCGACCACATCGACATCGACCAAAAGAACACCAACCTCCCCTGCGGCAGTGCGCCCGATGCGCAAAAGGAATGCGACCGCTACAACGCCCTTTTAGACACCATGCAACAAGACGTGCAGGTTTTGGGTCTTGGCTCCAACGGCCATATCGGCTTCAATGAACCGAACACCCCCTTCTCGTCCGTGACCCATTTGGTAGACCTTACCGAAAACACCATTAAGGATAACTCCCGTCTGTTCAACTCGATTGACGAAGTTCCCCGTCAGGCGCTTTCGATGGGTATTAAAAACATCATGCAAGCCAAATCCATTTTGATGGTCGTTTCCGGCAAGAACAAAGCAGAAGCCGTACGCGGCATGATCAAAGGCGAAGTCACCCCCGCATTGCCCGCTTCGGTTTTGCAGCTCCACCCCTTCGTCACCATCATCTGCGACAAGGACGCGGCAAGCCTGCTCTAATCCGCTCTTACCCACAAAAAACAGAACGGTTTTTCCACCGCTCGCAAACAGACGATCATAAACAGAACGCCGCGACGCAAATCCTTGCGCCGCGGCTCTCTTTTTTATGCCATTAAACCATTTCTCAAACCAAATCATCAAACAAGAAGGTCGCAATCGAATGTGCTTCCGCCTTGCTTTCCACAATCTTTCCGCAAATCTTAAACGCAAACGGAATGTCCCGATCCGTGCGGTTCAACACCACCGAAACCACATCGCCGTCAGGATTTTTGAACGAAACCACTTCCAAATCCGTGGTAAACACACTGCTCGCAATCCGCTTTGCGCCACGCTTTACGTACTTGCTAAAATGCCCGATATAATAATAGGAATCGTGAATCTCAATCTCGTCCTTGCGCGTGTCCGCCATAATCGGCGCATCGCAATAATTCCCCACGTGGTTGGGTCCGCCCTTTTCGTCCAACAGCAAATTCCAATCGCAGAACGCATTGCAATAATGGTTAAAATTCCCGATAATATCGTGCGCGTACTTTTCGCCGATTTTCACGGTATCCAACGCACCGAGGCTGTACTCATAGCACCCCTCCGTAAAAATCATTTCACGGTCGGGATACAGCGCATGGAAGGCGTCCAGCTCCCCGAAATGATCGCCGCTGTACCAATGGAATGCCACACCACTAAAATACCCATTATCATCGCCGTCCAAAGTCACGCAAGCACGATCGATAATGCGCTCCTTGTTGTGATCCCAAAACAGAATTTTCACGCCCAGCTTTTGCATTTTTTCGCCAAGATGCGAACGCACAAGCTCCCGTTCTTCCTCCGCCGAATACACGCAGGAATCCCACGTCTGCACCGCTTTCGCCTCGTTCTGTACGGTGATATAACGGAAGGGAATCCCCTCCGCCGCATACGCCTCGATAAACTTGACGTAATACGCCGACCACAGCTCGTAATACTCCTTTTTCAGCTGACCGCCGCCGTTCATCTGCCCGTTCGTTTTCATGTACGCAGGGGGCGACCAAGGCGAAGCCATCATCGTCAACGGCGTATACTCCATCGCCGCCCGAATCATCGGGATAATCGCTTGCCGATCGTGCGCAATGTCAAAACTTTCCAAGGTCTTGTCGCCGTCCGCCACATAGGTATAATTCCCCAGCGAAAAATCGCAACTGTTGATATGTACCCTGCCCAGATTGTACCCGATCCCCGCTTCGGGGTCGAAATATAAACGCAGAATCTTCTCTTGATTTTCTTTGCCGAGCCGAGCCAAAGTCGTTGCCGCCGCCTCGGTAAACGCACCACCGAACCCTTGCACCGTCTGATAGGTGATAAACGGATACACGTTCACCAACCAAAACTCTCTGCCCTCGTCCGCCGTCACGGTGAACTCGTCGCAAACTTGCATCGGCGCGCCCTTTTTCGTTTTAATACACTGAATACGCATACTTTCCCTCGTCTTTCGCCGCGCCGCCTTTTCCGTATCCAAAGCGGAAAAGCCTGCGGCTTTTTATATGCTCATTATAACGCAACTTTACACGCTTGTCAACCCTTTTTCAAAGCACGCTCCTTGCGTTTTTTTACTGTTTTTTGCGGATTTTTACAGCCTTTTTGCGTTTTTTAAGCCGCCAACAATCCGCAAGCTCCCACAGACACACCGCCCTTCCCCTCTGTCATACCGACCGAGCGCAACCGAGCAGAGCGTACCTTACCCCAAACAAAACATTTGTCATTTTTGTCATACCGACCGAGCAAAAGCGAGTGGAGTGTATCTTAAAAATGACAATGTCCCCATTTCACTCCGCCTTTTTCACCACGTAAAAAACGTCCTTTTCCTCGTCGTATACCCCAACCACGCGTTGGTTGCTATATTCCTCCACGGGAAACGCCGAATACGCACCGCCGAAACAAGCATGCGTGCAAACCTTCCTCGTCTTGCCGTCCTCCGTAATCTTCACGGTATAATACATCGACCGCTTGTAGGCATAGGAAACGGAAAGCATATCCAACACAGCCTCGTGCGCCGTCCATTCGGGATAATGCTTCACCAGCCTCCGCATTTGGCACCCGTAGTATATCGCAAACGGCAAACATACCACCCCGTACAACACCGAAAGCCCCAGCCCCACGCAAAGACTTATCCACAGCATTTCCAAGTCTCGCGTCAACCCCATAAACAACGCCATAAAAATGGTAATCCCTGCAATCACACCCCACAACGCAAGCGTTCTGTTTCGCAAGGACTTCCGCCAGCGATATTCCACACTGTTTTGTATTTCTTCTTTCGTAAACGTATTTTTCATTCTTTGCCCGTCCTCTATGCCGCCCTTATTCGGCGTTGTCGCTATGTCGATCGATATACGCCTTCGGCTCACAGAATACCGCACCCAAGCCGTACGCTTCCAAAATTTCCGCAATCACACATTCCCTGCATTCTTTTTCTTCCATACTCTTCTCCTTTTGCAACCTCCACAAATGTATTGCATTTCCATTCCATTTTTCGTTACGCAACCATTATAACACACCTTTTTATTTTGTCAACCCACCACTGCCACTTTTTTTACAAATTCTCCCAAAAAACTTTTTGCTCTGTATAAAAAACACTCCCGTAGGAATATTCCAACCCACGGGAGTGTTGTTCTTATAAACTTTTCAAAAATGCCATAAGCAGCTGTTTCTGCTTGGGTGTAAGATTAGCAACCGCACCAAAAAAATCGTCCTGTTCGCTATCCACGTCAAAAAATTCTTTCAACGTAATCCCCAAGGCATCGCAAACCATTTGCAAATGGTCAACCGTAATCCCTGCTTGCCCAAGTTCCACACGGCGTAAATGCGTTTGAGAAACGTCTGCACGCCCTGCAAGCTCGTTTTGAGAAAACCCTGCTTTCTCTCTTAATACCCTTATACGCTCGCCAACGTTCATATTAGTCACCTCTTTTTATCCTTATATGACTAATTTTACGATATTTTCCTCTTTTTTCTTAGTCTTTTACACTTGCTTTATTAGTTTTTTAGTGTTATAATTATACTTATAAGACTAATAAAGGAGCATTATACTATGAATGTACTATCCCTGTTTTCAGGCTGCGGCGGCATGGATATAGGATTTGAGGGTGGTTTTACCTGCTTACAGAGTTCCATAAACCGCAACTTGCACCCCGATTGGATTGAAAAGGAAGACGGCGAATGGGTAACCTTAAAAAAGACAGGATTTGATACGGTTTTTGCAAACGATATCCGCCCCGACGCCAAAGCTGCATGGGTTACGTACTTTGGCAAGAAAAAACAAAACGCCAATCAAATTTATCGCATTGAAAGCATTGTCGACTTAGTCAAAAAAGCCACAACAGGCGAAGATATTTTTCCTAAAAACATCGATGTCGTCACGGGCGGATTCCCCTGTCAAGATTTTTCAGTAGCAGGAAAACGCTTAGGCTTTCATTCCCCAAAAAGCCACAACGGAAAGCGGCTTGAAGTAGGAGAACCCTCTATCGAAAGCAGAGGACAGCTGTATATGTGGATGCGGGAAGTCATTACTTTAACCGAACCGAAATTGTTTATCGCTGAAAATGTAAAGGGTTTGACAAATTTAGAGGACGTAAAAGAAATTATCGAACGAGATTTTTCAACGGCAGGCGGAAATGGATACCTCGTTGTCCCTGCGCAAGTTTTACATGCCGCCGATTACGGCGTACCGCAATCACGAGAAAGAGTTATCTTTTTCGGTTTCAAAAAATCCGCATTAACCCTCGGCGCAACAGAAGCCTTAACCCAGAAAAACATTCCCGAACCCTACAATCCTTATCCTCCAAAAACACACGCCTACACAATCAAAGACGATACCTTGTTACCGCCCGTCACTTGTCGAAATGCTTTTGTCGGTTTAGATGAGCCCTCCGTTTCCGTTGACCCCGCACAAAAGATTTATTCCAAGGCAAAATTCATGGGGAAACATTGCCAAGGACAAGCGGAAATCAAAATCGACTCAATTGCGCCGACAATCCGTTCTGAACACCACGGGAACATTGAGTTCAGGCGGTTATCCGCAGAACACGGCGGTTTGATTGTTGATGAATTAGAACAAGGCTTGTCAGAACGCCGTTTGAGCGTTCGGGAATGCGCAAGGATTCAAACCTTCCCCGACGATTATCCGTTTATCTTGAAACGCACCGAAGAAAATGTTTCTGTATCATCCAGCGATGCCTATAAAATCATCGGAAACGCCGTTCCCTGCGTTTTGGCATATCATATTGCCAAACACCTTGCGGAAAAGTGGGCTTTATTTTTCCGCACCAATGTATAACCATGATTATATCCGAAAACAATAAACCCTCGCTTGACGACTTCAAAGCCGTTATGCAAAAAACGGATTTTATTTTGAATAGCGATGCAGATGCAAAAGAAAAATACTACGCCAACCGCAATGGTACACAGTTGGAAACGGACGTATACGAAGCGGTACGGGAAGCCACAAAAAACACTGCATTTGAACACACAATTCAGTTGGTTTCAGGTGCGTCCTTCCCCGATATCGTTGCAAATAAGTTCTTCGGGATAGAAGTAAAAAGCACCAACAAAAATTATTGGCACTCGATAGGCAGCAGCATTTTGGAAACCACACGGGATAAAAATGTAGAACGTATTTTTTTGACATTCGGCAAACTCGGTCGCCCCGTGGCATTCAAAAGCAAACCTTACGAAGAATGTTTGGCAGGGATTTCCGTTACTCATTATCCACGCTATCAAATTAACATGGAATTATCGCAAGGTGAAACAATTTTTGATAAAATGGGCATTTCTTACGATGAATTGCGGTCTATGGAAGACCCCGTTTCCCCGGTCGCTAAATATTACAAAAGTAAGCTGAAAGCAGGGGAAAGTCTTTGGTGGGCAGGCGAGGAAAATGTTGAAGAAACCATTGCCCCTGCCACTGTGAAATTATGGACGGCATTGTCGCCCACCGAAAAAGCGTATTATACGATACAAGGATATGCGCTTTTTCCTGAAATATTAGGAAATTCCACCACAAAATACCAACGGTACGCACTATGGCTTGCTACGCACTGCGGCGTTATCAATACAAATATCCGAGATCAATTTTCCGCAGGAGGAAAAAAGGACATTCGCACCTCTTACGGCACGTTTGAAAAAATGCCAGCCGCATTTTTCCGTATTGCGCAACATAGAGATTTGATTGTTGAAACGATTTTGGACACACATGAAAAGTCACTGAAAGAATTTTGGCAAGTGAAACGATTGACGGAAAATCGCTTAGCGCAATGGTGCCAGCTTGCCGCCACACAAGCGGAAGATAATATCGGTTATTTTACCGCCTATAATTTACTACATAGTCTTTTTCAACTTTGATAAAAAACAGGACACGACTTGGTGTCCTGCTTTTTTGGTCGAGGCTATTTCGGGCTTCTGCCCATGCGGGCAGAGCATCGTCGCTCGACTTCCTTCGTATACTTCCCAACCGATGTTTTGCTCGCTCCTCGCGCGAACCCACGGCAATCCGTGTTTTCTGCTTACCCGTCGCACAACAAAAAACAGGACACGACTTGGTGTCCTGCTTTTTTGGTCGAGGCTATTTCGGGCT
>CAYRAY010000045.1:11078-13575 GCA_964422405.1 uncultured Clostridia bacterium
TCTGCCCATGCGGGCAGAGCATCGTCGCTCGACTTCCTTCGTACCATCCCAACCGACGTTTTGCTCGCTCCTCGCGCGAACCCACGGCAATCCGTATTTTCTGCTTACCCGTCGCACAACAAAAAAACAGGACACGACTTGGTGTCCTGCTTTTTTGGTCGAGGCGACGGGGTTCGAACCCACGACCTCAGCGTCCCGAACGCTGCGCGCTACCAGCTGCGCTACGCCTCGATACTCTGCATATTATATAATTCTTTTCGCAATTTGTCAATCAATTCTCGCTCGCTTTTGAAAGAATTCCCCAAAAACTTTCAAAAAAGACGTTTTTTGACACGCTTTTTCACTCTGCACAAGCTTTCCCCCTTACAATCCTCAACAAATGCGCACAATTTTATTCCGTGACCGATAGAAACAAGCCGCAAACGCAACCCATGCGCCGCGGCTTGTTCGGTCGTTCCATCAAAGCACATCACTTCTTTTTCTTCTTTTCCTGCGCACGCTTATCGTTGATGACCTTCATGTGTTCCGCCGTCACCAACGTCACGCCGTTCTCCTTTGCCCACTGCACGCACCCTTTCAGCACCAGCGGCAAAAACACTCTGGGCACGCCAAGCACCGTCTGCAAGGCATCGTCGGTGAACTTCACCACATCGTCTGCGCGGTCGGCGGCATAGCGCACGGAAGCCAACGAAGCCTGCCGCACCTGCAACAATTCCGCACGCATTTTCGTCTTGCGGTGGAACCAAAAATTCTTGCTGTCGCGATAGCCGTAATCGACGGGCAACGGCGGAAAATCCGAAGCCTTTACGCCACGGATAATCGCATCGCTGTACTTCTTTTTCATTAAAATTTTGTCAATTTTCAAAATGAAATGCGCGCCAAACTTGCTGGTGATGCCGTTGAAATCGTGATACGGAGGTTCGTAGCCGTTCAGTTGTCCTGCCGCGTCTTTATCCGCGCCGTCCAGCTCGCGCACCCAACTACATTCGATGACCTGGATTGCGTCCGTCATCACTTGCGGACGGAGCTCTCCCGTTTCTTCCTGCAACAAACTCGGCTCCAACTTAAAATTGCACTTGGGCATTTTCTCGCTCGGTTTATCCCCGGGCCAAGACAGCTTTACAGCCTCTTTGAAGGTCTTGGGCTTGTCGTCGATAAAGTTAATGGCGCACTTGCCCGTACGCAAAATGTTCTGCGCCGTATTCGACGAATTGCGGCAAGAAAGCAACATCGCATAAAACGACTTGCCTGCCACATAGTAGGGCTGCACCAACGAATACGGTCCAAGCGTGGTGGAACCGTCCTCGCACAATGTGCTGATCACCACCGTCGGCATCGGAAAAAACAGGGACGTCTGGTAAAAATTGTCTACAATACGCAAATTTTCAAAACTACTCATTTTACACCTCTATCTTTTTTTGGATCGGAACGGAACGCCGCCGCGCGTTTTTTCGGCTTGCCGCGTACCGATACGCTACCTTGTTTCCATTATATCATACCCACGCCATATTTGCAATAGGAAACGGAAAATTTCTCGACGTTTTTGTTAAGAAAAATTGATATTTTTCGCGTTTTTATGCGTGCGGATAAGCAAATCGGCGATTTTATCACATTTTTCATCTTTTATACAACTTTTCGTCCATATTCAACGCATACCTGGTGCCGACATTTTATTTTCAACGCGGACATGGTACACATCTTTTCCCTATTTTGTAACACAAAAGAACATATTTTTAGATTCATCGCATACCTGCCCTACCCATTTCTGCAAATATGCACATATATACATCTGTCCAAACGTCATTTATATCATAAAACAAGGAAATTTATGGTGCAACCGCAAAACAAGTTAACAAGCCCCGTTTTATTCGGTTATACTATATAAAAACATAAAATAGGAGCAACACACATGGTCATCGGCATTTTCGGTGAAAGCTGCACGGAAAAATCCACCCCGGCAAAATAAATAGGACAACACTCAAACGCACGCATTTATACGGGCAAAGTTTATCTCCGTCTTGCAAAAAAACGAAGACGTCGCCATAATACTTTTCAAGAAAACATTGCAAAACGCCGTCACGGACGATTCCATTATCTACGTTATCGCCAAAAAGGAACACCTTTCCATTCTTCTCGAAGGCGCGATTCGCATTCTCATCACGGCGGATATCGAACTTATCAAAACCAAATTCACCGCAAGAATGCGCGGTAACCTCCCTCTGTCCTTTGAAAAGGCGTTAGAGAAAAAACACGGCTGTTTCGATGCCGAACTGCATGATTTGCGCATCGACAACCAAACATACGATATCAACGATATTTTACAACACATTCAATCTATATCCGCCCGATAAGCAAAAACACGGTTATGCTGTCGCAACCGTGTTTTTATTTGGTCTGTATGCAACACAAAAAAATACAGCACTTCCAAAAGGAAGTGCTGTATTTTGGTTGAGGCAACGGGACTTGAACCCACGACCTCTTGGTCCCTAACCAAGCG
>CAYRAY010000046.1:0-13252 GCA_964422405.1 uncultured Clostridia bacterium
TGTGTGGGGCAGGTACGCGATGAATGAAAAATACTATTCATCGCGTACCTGCCCCTTCCGTTTTTAATATAAGGCGAAAAATGGCGGATTGAGTGGAGTTGTAGACTGCTTTTTGATGGAAACAAAACACGTTGAAAAGTGGAAAAAGTATATCGAAAAATATCAAAAGAGCTTGCGCGCGGGCGAAAAACGTTGTCAATTTTATAAATTAGGCGTATGATATACCCGAAAGACATCGTATACACTTTCCGTGTTGCAATATAAATGGAAGACGGAGGGCGGAGGAGTTATGGAAGAACAAACGGAAAATACCGAAAAAACGGAATTGCAAACGCCGCTAACGCTTGAAAAGGAAGCGGCAGAGGCAGAAAAAAACAAAAAGCTTGTGGAGAAATTCTATCCTGTCGACAAGCGGCAGTTGTGGCTGATTTTTATGTGCTTTTTTGCCTACACAGTCAGTTACGTGACAAGATACAGCTATAATTCTAACATTTCCGCTATTATCGAGGCGTACGGAATCACCAAGGCGAAGGCGGGTTTGGTAAGTACGTTTTACTTTTTTGCGTACGGGATCGGTCAAGTAGTCAACGGGATTTTTTGTAAATACTACAACAAAAAGTACGTGATAGCAAGCTCGCTGAGCGTTTCGGCAATCGTCAACGTCATTCTCTTTTTCTCGCCGTCGTTTGCGGTGTATAAGTGGCTGTGGCTGGTGAACGGCGCGGCGTTGTCCGTCCTTTGGACGTCGCTGATTGCCATTCTTTCAAAAAATCTCAAAAACGCCTTTTTGCAACGCGGTGTGTTTGTGATGAGCATTTCCGTTGCCGCAGGCACTTGTTTATCGTACGGAACGGGCGCAATTTTCAACGCTTTCCACGCGTATCATTTTGCCTTTTTGTTTGCGACGATTTTGGCGGTCGGGTTTGTGATTGCGTGGCTTTTTAGCTATGATTACTTAACAAAACCGTCCGAAATTCCTGTTTTGGAGGAAGCAAAAGAAACGGCGAAAAAGCAAAATGCGCAGGGCAGGGGCGGATTGACGGCTTGGGTGTTGCTTTCCGTGTTCATCTTTCCCGGAGTGTTGGTGGCGGTTGTCAACTTAATAAAAGACGGGCTGAATACGTGGGTTCCCGAAATATTGAAAAATACGTTTGGGTATCCGAACGAGATATCTATGGTGCTTACTTTGGTGTTGCCGCTTGTGGGTATGGGCGGCTCTGCCGTGGCGTTGGCATTACATAAAAAAGTGAAAAACTACCTCACCCTTTCGGGAATTTTGTATTGCGTTGCTGCTCTGTTCCTCGGTGTGACCCTTGGTGTGCTGTATAGCGCGCAAACGGGCGTTGTTTCCGCCGTCGTCATCGTGGTGGCATTCGGTGCGCTTTCGCTGTTGACGCATTCGGTCAATTCCGTCATGACGAGCATCGCGCCGATGTACTTGCGCGAGGAGTACGATTCGGGCATGCTTGCAGGGATTTTGAACGGCTGTGCGTACGTGGGTAGTACCGTCAGTTCTTACGGGCTTGGCGCGTTGGCAGACGCGCACGGTTGGAACGGCACGTTTTTGTTGTTGCTCGGGTTGGCGATTTTTGCTGCGTGCGTGGGCTTGGTTGTGCCTGTGTTCGGCAGAATTGCGCGCCGAAAGAGCGGCGGCAAAGGAATGTAAGCAGTGAGCCTTAGTGCTGAGTTCGTGTATCGTCGGCATTTTTAGGTATCGTTGTGCATTTTTGTGGAAACCGCCTTGAGGGGGCGGTTTTTTGTTACGTTTGTCTACAATATAATAATAAAACACCAATTATTTAGGATAAAAGCGGGAATTTGGGGAAAAATACTTGAAAAAACCGCAAGTCTGTGCTATAATGAGCATATAGTTCCGCCCTGTGGCGGAAATTCCGTCATTTTACAAGGCATTGAAAAGGGTACAAGCCTTGTGGATACCAAGGAGAAGGGTTATGCGAGAGCGTGAACGGAAGGGGAATAAACAACAGAATAAGTTGGAACGTAGAGCGAAAAGCCCGTCCTTCGTGCGGTGGCACGTGGGGGCGTTGCTTTTGGCTATTTTTGATATTGTGGCGGTAAATGGCGCGTATTTTGTGGCACTGTGGTTGCGTTACGATTGCCACTACACCAAAATTCCGCCCATGTACATGGCGGCGTGGATGAAGTTTGCACCCATTTACGCGGTGCTTTGCGTGCTGGTGTATTGGTGTTTCCATTTGTATCAAAGTCTTTGGAAATATGCAAGTTTCAGCGAACTGAAACGCACTCTGCTCGCCACCATATTGCTTGCTGTTTTGCACGGCGTGGGGATCAGCCTTCTCTTCCAAGTGATGCCGACGTCCTACTATTTGGTGGGGATGTTTATTCAGTTCTGGCTGGTGCTTGGTATTCGGTTTGCGCAGAGATTCGTTTCGATGGAGCGTAGGGTTTTGACGCTCAGCAAACAACAAAAAGCCATGCAAAGCCGTGTAATGCTGATTGGCGCAGGTTCGGCAGGGCAACTGATTTTGCGGGATTTGCGTAACACCAACATGGTGCAAGACCAAGTCTGCTGTATCATCGACGACGACCCCAACAAACAGGGTTGCTTTATCGAGGGTGTGCCGATTGTGGGCGACCGCAACGATATTTTGTACAACGTCGAAAAATATAAAATCCAGAAAATCTATTTGGCGATACCGAGCGCCACGGCGGAGCAACGCAGGGATATTTTGAATATCTGCAAGGAAACGAGTTGCGAATTGAAAAACCTGCCGGGCATGTATCAGTTTGTCAATGGGAATTTGGCAATCAACGCGATGAAAGACGTCGCCGTAGAGGACCTTTTGGGCAGAGAACCTGCCTGCGTGGATATGAAAGAGATTTATCATTTCCTTGCGGATAAGGTCATTTTGGTGACGGGCGGAGGCGGCTCGATCGGCAGTGAACTCTGTCGGCAGATTGCCGAACACAAGCCCAAACAGCTGGTCATTTTGGACGTGTACGAAAATAATGCGCACGCTATTCAGTTGGAACTGCAAGACAAATACCCCGATTTGAATTTGGCGGTTTGTATCGGTTCTGTGCGCGATAGTCGTCGGTTGGATGCCGTGTTTACCAAGTATAAACCCGACGTCGTGTACCATGCGGCGGCGCACAAACACGTGCCGCTGATGGAAGTGAGCCCGTGCGAATCCATTAAGAATAATGCCGTCGGGACGTATAAAACCGCCTATGCGGCGATGGTGCACGGTTGCAAACGCTTCGTGTTGATTTCCACCGACAAGGCGGTGAACCCCACCAACGTGATGGGCGCGTCCAAGCGGCTTTGCGAGATGATTATTCAGTCGTTCGATCGCAAAATCCGTGACGGAAAAGCGACGGATATTTTGCCGCTCAGCGCACACGACGGAAAGACAAAGGGCAGGGGCAGGTATGCGTTGAAAGGCAAAAGCGCCCCCAAAACGGAGTTCGTCGCCGTGCGTTTCGGTAACGTGTTGGGCAGCAATGGCTCGGTTATTCCGCGCTTTAAGGAACAGATTGCCAAAGGTGGGCCTGTCACGGTTACGCACCCCGATATTATTCGTTATTTTATGCTGATTCCCGAGGCGGCGTCCTTGGTTTTGCAAGCCGGAACATACGCAAGAGGGGGAGAAATTTTTGTGCTGGATATGGGTTCGCCAGTTAAAATCGATACGTTGGCAAGGAACTTGATTCGCCTTTCGGGGCTGAAGCCCGACGTCGATATTAAGATTACGTATACGGGCTTGCGTGCAGGCGAAAAGCTGTACGAAGAAAAGCTGATGTCCGAGGAAGGGTTGCGTCGTACGCCGAATAAGATGATTCATATCGGCAGCCCTATTCCGTTTGACGTCGATTTGTTCTTGAAACAGATTCGCGAGCTGATGAAAGCCGCATACGAGGAACGGGACGAGGATATCCGCAGTTTGGTGGCGGAGATCGTCACGACGTATCACCCTGCCGGGGAGCACGGATCGGAAAACAAGGGCGAGGCATTTGAAAAGCAAATGAGTATGATTGCCGAAAAGGGCGGGCAGACCACATAAACGTCGGTTTATAGGCGGTTTGTAGTCGGTTTTGTATCACGCCGTACGGCGACGGAGCGCATACGCGCGGCGTGTTGCGGTGAAAATTGTCGCGCGACACTTTTTTCGTGAAAAATTTTTTTCACGAAAAAAGTGGGATAAAAGAATTGACAACGCCGAAAAAGCGTGGTATAATAGGCGTTGTTGAATGGAGGCATAGTCTCAGTTGGTTAGAGCGCTCGCTTCACATGCGAGAGGTCACAGGTTCAAGTCCTGTTGTCTCCACCAAACAGGAATAAAACGAACCAAACCGATAAGGTTTCGTTCGTTTTATTTTTTACAAGAGATTATTTCGGTTTGATTGTTAAACTGAAATAGTCTAAAATCCACTGATCCATGTACTTTTTTTAGCTTCAGTGTAGCGTGTCGATCTTATAAACTTTTTCTTCCAGACTTTGTTATATTTTACTTTTTCATTTGCCCCGATAGCGCCTTTGGTAGGATGTTGTGTACATATATCATAGCACATTTTACACCCATACCATGTACGCGTTGAATTAAAAATTAAATAAAAACGAACAGGGCAGGTATGCGATGAAAATTTGCGGTTGCTTTGTTGAACTGGTCTTGTTTTTGTGAATAAACGGATAAAAAACGTTGAAAAAAAGCCGCGGTGGCGGCTTTTTCTGTATTTTATAAGAAATGTATCGTTAAAATCTTGACGAGGGCGCGGAAATGTGCTAAAATAATAGAAATCGACGTTACGTACGCCGAAAAAATAGGACGGTGAAAAATATGGATAATCTGACGATGGAAGAATACAACGGCAAAATTAAGCGCGTGATGATAACCAAAGAGGAAATTGCGGCGCGCATTGCAGAAGTTGCTGCGGAAATTGACAGTTGGTTCGACGGCAGACCTCTGCTTCTCGTCAGTATTTTGAAGGGCTCGTTCGTGTTCATGTCCGATTTGTGCCGCGCGCTCAGCGTGCCTTGCGAAATCGGTTTTATGTGCGCAAAAAGCTATTACGCCGGCACGGTTTCTTCGGGAATCGTCAACATTACCATGGATTTGGAACAAGACGTAAGCAAGTATAACGTTGTCATTGTAGAGGACATCGTTGACACTGGCAGAACGCTGAACGACGTAACGAAATTGTTAAAGGAGCGTAACCCCCATTCCTTGCGCGTTGTCACGTTGCTTGACAAACCTTCGCGCCGTATCGTGCCGTTCCAACCTGAAATTTCCCTGTTCACCATTCCCGATTTCTTTGTGATTGGATATGGTTTGGACGGCGAAGAACTGTACAGGAACTTGCCTTACGTGGCAGAATATAATTTGGAAAAGTAAAGCAAAATGCTTAATAAAATTGTGTAGCAAAAGAGGTGCATAAACCGTGGAAAGAAAAAGTTTGACAATCGGTAAAGCGTACAATCAGCCCTCGCATTTGGGTTTGGTGTTGGAGGGCGAAACGCCCACGTGCGCTACAAAATTCTATATGTCGTACACCGAAACGGGACTTCGCGTCCGTATCGAGGCGGAGGCAGTTGCGCTCCGTTCCCCGTATGAAGGGCAGTCCGTGCCTGTTTGGAAGGGGGATTCGGTGGAAATTTTCCTTTCCCCGTTTGGCAAAGAGGATTGGTATTACGAGTTTGACTTTGCTCCCAACGGCGCCACTTTCCACGCACGCATTTACAACCCCGACAACGGCACGGCGTATTCCCGTGCGAACGAAAGTTGGAACGTGCAAGGACAAACACAGGTGCAAAACGGGGTATGGATGACGGAAGCGTTTATCCCATTTGTGTGTATGGTTGGGGATATGCCGCTTGCAGAAATTAAAAAATTGCCGTGGCGGTTTAACGTGTTCCGCATTGCCGATCGTGAACAGGAATATTGTTCCTTTGCACCGACTCGTGCCAAGGAAATTAACTTCCACGTATCGTCTGCGTTTGCCGATTTGCGTTTCGAGTAACCATAAGCAAACCGCTAAAACGGCATAAAAGTATAAGTAAAACTTATATTCCTTGTCGGCTTTCGGGGCGGCGAAAACATACTCCGAGCTGCGCAAACAGAATTATTTTATCAGAAACAGAACGCCCCCTCTGCGTGCCGCAGAGGGGGCATATTTTCATGAAAATCCGTTGTAAAATTGTTAAGCAAAACTAAAAATATTGTTAAGCAAAGCGGATGTTTTTTAGTCCAAAAAACATCCGCTTTATATAAATTTTTCGTTGTTAAAACTTCCCGTTTTCAAAAGCCAAACGAATCCCTGCCGATTTCAGTACGGCGCAAGCGTTTTTTACACGCATTGGTTTGTATTCCTTGGCGATATGCCCGTCAAACCCCACGGAAAGCTTCACACCCGTTGTGCGGATAATTTGTTGCTGTTCCTTGTTCTTGAAAAATTCGGTGACGTAATCGTGGGTGCGGAATTGATGCAAACTGTCGTAATTGACGTTCATCTCCCAAAAAATCCCTGCTTCCGCCATCTGCTTGAAATAGCGGTAAGGGTCTTCGCCACGGCTACGGATAAAGGCGAACATATCGGTGTGCGCCACGCCGACGGGGCAACCGCAACGCTTGGCAAAAGCAAACAGGTCACCGTTCGTAATCGAAAGGGGACTGTCCAAATTTTCAATCAGAGCAAAATCGAAAAAGGATACGTCCGTGCCGTTGGGCAAGGCATAATCGTCCTTGCCACGCAGAGTGCAAATTTCGATGCCGCGCAAAATCTGTATGCGCTTGGAGTACTTGTCGCGGACAGCGGTGATATGGTCAAAATACCGTTTCAGTGTTCCGCCGTAATCGGCGTTCAAATTCGTGCCTTTGTTCCAACAGAACTCCGTCCGCGCGCAGCCCACGCCGTAGTTGTGGTCGCAAATCCCTAGCACCTGCACGCCGCCGCGGATCGCGGCCTCCACCACCTCGTCAGGGGTGTCTTGCGAACAGAAAGAATAGTAGGTGTGGCTGTGTAAATCTTGAATCATAATCGGGTTTTTCCTTGTTATGCACGGCAGTTTGTGCGTTTGAGAAACAGAGCGCAAGCGCCGTGCCGTGTGGTTGTGTTCTTACTAAGTATAGTACAATTTTTTACGGAAAGCAAGCGTTTTCATAAAAAACTTGCAATAAAATTCGGCGCGTGTCATACCGACTGAACCCCGTAGGGGGTGAACGGAGCGTATCTTACCCAAAAATGCGAGTGGTGTTTTTTAAGATACGCTCCGCTTTCTGACGCTCGGTCGGTATGACAGAGAGGGGGGACTTCCGTTCGGTATGACATGGGAAGTAGTGACCGCCTCTTGGTATGGCGAAGAGGGGAGGTTACGCCCCCTAAAAAAATGACAAATCCGCACGCTATCACAATCGTTGCAACATAAAAGAACGTCGCTAACACGCTAAGACTGCGTCAAACCTTAGGTTTGTTAAAATAAAAACTTGGCATTGCCAACGTCCAGCTCCGTTTCCGGCTCTCGGTCGGTGGCAATCAAATCATAATCCTTCAATGCCGACAGCCGATACGTTCCGTGCCCTTTAAACTTGGTGTGGTCGACCAGCAACACCTTTTTCCGACACCGATCCATCGCCACGCGCTTAATCTCTTTCTGCTCCAACGAATGTTCGAATACCTCGCTCCCGATCACCGCCGCGCACGACGAAATCATGATATCGAACGAAAAATCGGCAAGCTGTCTCGCCGTCCAGCTCCCCGTGGCGGAAATGGTGTTAAAATGCACGCTACCGCCTAGCAAAATCAGGTTGACGTTTGGCTTTTTAGAAAGCTGAATCGCCGTTTGCAGGTTGTTGGTCACCACTGTTTTATAATTCAAATCAATCCGCTCCGCCAACGCCAGCGCCGTGGAGGAACTGTCGATAAACGCCGAACGGAAGGCAGGAATATGCGGCAATGCCTTGGTCGCCGCGCGTTCCTTCTCGCTCGCATTCTTTTCCATACGGAAAAAGATAGAAATTTCGTCCGCGTTTTCGGGCAACAGCGCGCCGCCGTGACTGCGCTCGATCAAGCCCATGCTCTGCATTTCCGCTAAATCCCGTCGAATGGTCGCCTCGCTGACGAATAACCCCTTCGACAGTGCTGCCACCGCCGCCGATTTATGCTCTTTTAAGTACTTCAAAATCTCGTTTTGTCGTTCGCTAAGCGACATATTTTTGTCCCGTCCTTTGTTTTTTCTGTTTTTTTCGTAAATTTTGCGCATTTCTTGCGCGCTTTTGCTTGTTTGTGTTCATATTATAGCATAAAAAATTTTTTTTGTCAAACTTTCAAACATATATAGACAAGAAAAGAAAAGTGTGCTATAATATATTGTGTAATAAAAAGGTCAAAGTGCGCATTTTTGCAAAATCGAGCAAAAAACGGCAAAAAAACCGCGCCGTCCCCGTACCTAACGGGGCGGAGCAGGGCAGAAAAACCGCACCGCAACGTATTTTTCGGAAAAAGAAGGAGAACACGACATGAGATACTATTTGGCAATCGACATCGGCGCGTCATCGGGCAGACACATTTTGGCGCACATCGAAAACGGCAAAATGATCACGGAAGAAATTTACCGTTTCCAAAACGGTCCCGAGGAATTGACGGGTTTTGACGGCAAAACCCACTTGATGTGGACGCACGAAAGACTGTTCGGCGAAATTTTGAACGGCTTGAAAAAGGCGCACGAACTCGGCAAAGAACCTTATTCCGTCGGTATCGATACGTGGGGCGTGGACTATGCGTTGTTGGACGAAAACGACCAAGTCATCGGCGGTACGTATTGCTATCGCGATTGGCGCACGGAGGAAACGATTCCCGCCGTCCACCAAAAATTGCCGTTGGAAACGCTGTTTGCCAAAACGGGTATCGCGTTCGCTTCCTTCAACACCGTGTATCAGTTGTTGGACGACGTAAATTCGGGCAGAATGGCCAAGGCAAAATCCTTTTTGATGTTGCCCGATTATTTCCACTTCCGCTTGACGGGCGTGAAAAAGCAAGAATATTGCAACGCCACCACGACGGGTATGGTCAACGCCGTCACCCACACGTGGGATCAGGAAATTTTAGATACGCTCGGCTATAAAAAGGAACTCTTCGGCGAGTTGGCGCAACCGGGCAGCTTGGTTGGCGAATTCACGGATGAGGTCGCAAGCATCGTCGGCTATAAAGCCAAAGTCTTCTTGCCTGCCACGCACGATACGGCAAGCGCAGTGCTCGCCGCTCCCTTAAAGGCGCAAACCCCTTACATTTCCAGCGGTACGTGGTCGCTCCTCGGCGTAGAACAGAACGCGGCGCACACCTCCAAAGCGGCTTTGGACGCAGGCTATTCCAACGAAGGCAGCTTGAACCACACCGTCCGTTTGCAAATCAACATCATGGGTCTTTGGATGATTCAACAAGTCCGTCACGAGTTAGGGGATAAATACAGCTTTGCAGAGCTGGTGCAAATGGCAAAGGCGAACCCCGTGGACTACGAAATCAACGTCAACGACCAACGCTTCCTTGCCCCCGACAATATGACGGCGGAAATCCACGCGGCGGTCGGCAAAGAACTTTCTGTTGGCGAAACGGCGTACGTCATCTATAACAACCTCGCCAAATACTACGACGTAGCATTGAAGGCTTTGGAAGAGGTCACGGGCGAAACCTATCAAACCCTGAATATCATCGGCGGCGGCAGCAAAAACGGTTTCTTGAACGAACTTACCCAAAAATACACGGGCAAAAAGGTCGTTACGGGTCCTGCGGAAGGTACGGCAATCGGCAACTTGATGATGCAAATGATCGGCGGCGGCGATATCGCGGACGTAGCCGAAGGCAGAACGATTGTCGAGCGTTCTTTCGACATCGAAGAAGTGCGCTAATCAATCCCCCGGTAAACAAAGAAATTTAGCGGCAACCGTCGCAAAAATCAAACGGATATTAAGGAGAAAATACTATGAAAACCATCGTATTTTACGGCGATTCCATCACGGATATGAACAGAGATCGCGACGTAAACGCCAACGCGGCGGGCAGGTTGGGCGTCGGCTATCCCAACTACGTTGCGGCGGATTTGCAATATAACCACCCCAACGAATACACGGTGCATAACACGGGTATCAGCGGCAACAGAACGGTGGACCTGTATGCCAGATTAAAAGCCGACGTTTGGAACTTGAACCCCGACGTTTGGAGCATTTTGATCGGCGTTAACGACGTTTGGCACGAAATCGACTTGCAGAACGGCGTTGACATCGAACGTTTTGAAAAGGTCTATCGCGCAATGATCGAAGAAACCAAGGCGCGCTTCCCCCAAATCAAAATTTTGCTTTGCGAACCCTTCGTTTTGGAGGGGCTTGCAACGGGCGGCGAGGGCCGTTACGAACGTTTCCTTACCGTAAAGGAATATGCCAAAGTCGTTAAAAAACTTTCGCAAGAATACGGCACGTACTTCGTTCCCTTACAGGAAAAATTCGACGAAGTCGCAGCGAAATACGGCGTAGAAAACTACTTGTTCGACGGCGTGCACCCCGCTCCCGCAGGCGCAAAATTGATTGCAACCGAATGGATGAAGGTGTTTGAACAGGCAATGGCAGACTAAGCCGAACGCCAAATTCCGCCGCTTTTGAACATGGGAGATTGCCGAACGGCAAGCCGCCGAAAAAGCGGACGACCAACCAAAAATCATAAAAAATTTAGAAAAATAAATATATATATTATATATTGTATAAGGAGCAACTATATGTCCAGATACGAAGAAGCAAAAAAAATCTATGCGCAATTCGGGATAGATACCGAAGCGGCTATGGAAAGACTTTCCAAGCTTTCCGTCAGCGTACATTGCTGGCAGGGTGACGACGTTATCGGTTTTGACGGCAGCGATTCGCTTTCCGGCGGTATCCAAACGACGGGTAACTACCCCGGCCGCGCAAGAAATCCCGAAGAACTGTTTGCCGACTTGACCACGGCGTTCCGTCTTATGCCCGGCAAAAAACGCGTCAACGTCCACGCTTGCTATGCAATCCTCGGCGAGGATAAGGGCAAAATCGACCGTGACGCTTACGAATATAAGCACTTTGAACCTTGGGTAAAGTGGGCAAAGGAAAACGGGCTTGAAGGGGTAGACTTCAACCCCACGTGGTTCTCTCACCCCATGGTCAAAGACGGATTTACCCTTTCTTCCCCCGACGAAGAAGTGCGTAAATTCTGGGTCAACCACGGCAAAGCCTGCATGAAGATTGCGGCGGAAATCGGTAAGGCAATGGGCAGCCCCTGCTGCGTCAACCTCTGGGTTCCCGACGGCACCAAAGATATCCCCGCGGATCGTCTTGGACCTCGCCTCCGCTTGAAACAGTCCTTGGACGAAGTGTTGGAAGGCTACGATAAGCAGTGGGTAATCCCTGCCGTAGAAAGCAAAGTATTCGGTATCGGCGTAGAAAGCTACACCGTAGGCAGCAACGAATTTTATCAAAACTACGCGGCGTCTCGCGGCATCTGCTGCTTGCTCGATACCGGTCACTATCACCCCACCGAAGTCGTTTCGGACAAAATCCCTGCAATGCTCGCCTTCTACGACAAGGTACAGTTGCACGTATCCCGTCCTGTCCGTTGGGACAGTGACCACGTCATCGTGGTAGACGACGAATTGAAAGAGTTGTCTAAGGAAATCATTCGCAACGATGCAGACGATAAGGTGATTGTCGCACTCGACTATTTCGATGCCAGCATCAATCGTCTTTGTGCTTGGGTAACGGGTGTCCGTTCCATGCAAAAAGCATTGCTCAGCGCCATTTTGCAACCCTATGCAGAAATGAAAAAGTTGCAAAACGAAGGTAACTTCACCAAAGTGTTCTACATGCACGAACGCGTGAAATACTTGCCCTTCACCGACGTTTGGGACGAATATCTTTCCCGTCAAGGCTTGAAAGAAGACTGGTGGGACGAGATTGAAAAGTTTGAAAAAGAAGTCATCGCAAAGCGCGTTTAATCGCTTTGCAATGCCCAACGTTTGCCGTCCGTAAGGAAAATTGCGCTCGGCAAACCCCAAAAACATAAAACCAATCGAAGGAGTATATAGAAGCATGAAAATTCTCGTTGTAAACGCAGGCAGTTCTTCTTTGAAGTATCAGCTTTTCGATATGGACAAAAGCGAAGTACTTGCCAAGGGCTTGTGCGAACGCATCGGCATCGACGGGGTCATCACGCATAAGCGTCCCGGACAAGCCGACTATCAAACCAACGCTTCTTTCCCCGATCACAAGGCGGCAATCGAAATGGTGCTGTCCTTGCTGACGGACAAGGAAAAGGGCGTCATCGCAAGCGTTTCCGAAATTTCCGCAGTCGGGCACAGATTTGCGCACGGCGGCGAAAAATTGACCAAGTCCGCAATCCTCGGCGATCAAGAATTAGAGTATCTTGAAAGCATCGTCGGTCTGAACCCCTTGCACGGTCCTCCCGCAATCAGCGGCTTAAAGGCTTGCAAGGAAGTAATGCCTTCCGTCAACCACGTAGGGGTGTTCGATACCTCTTACTATTCGGATATGGAAGACTACGCATACGTATATCCGATTCCTTACGAATATTACGAAAAGCACAAGATTCGTCGTTACGGATTCCACGGCACGTCGCACAGATACGTTGCGGCAAAGGCGGCGGAATACCTCGGCGACAAAAACGCAAAAATCATCACCTGCCACCTCGGCAATGGCTCGTCCATCACGGCAACGGTCAACGGCAAAGCGGTGGATACGTCCATGGGCTTCACCCCGCAGGACGGCGTGCCTATGGGTACGCGCAGCGGCACGCTCGACCCCACGGTCGTTACCTACCTCCAAAAGGTAGAAGGCTTGTCGGCAGAAGAGGCAGACACGGTGCTTAACAAAAAATCGGGCTTGCTTGGCGTTTCCGGCATTTCCAGCGATTGCAGAGATATCTGCGCCGCAGCGGAACAGGGCAACTATCGTGCGCAACTCGCGCTGAAATTGCTTGTCCACAACGTCAAAAAGATTATCGGCAGCTACGTAGCGGAAATGAACGGCGTAGACGCGTTGGTGTTTACGGCAGGCATAGGCGAAAACGACCGCGGCTTGCGCGAGGATGTTTGCAAGGATATGTCCTACCTCGGTATCGAAGTGGACGCAGAAATCAACCGCACTTGTAAGAGAGGGGAGTTGGCGGACATCAGCGCAAAGGGCGCAAAGGTCAAGACCTTGGTGATCCCCACCGACGAAGAATACATGATCGCTCTCGACAC
>CAYRAY010000047.1:0-13134 GCA_964422405.1 uncultured Clostridia bacterium
CAAAAAAGTTTTAATTTTTATGCGAAAAACGGTTGACTTATGCAAAAAATAGGTATAAAATAGGAACTACCGTCGGCGGTGCGGAAGATTTCCGTTTTTCAAACAGGAACGCAACGGCAAAAATTACGTTATCAATTTTTTTAGGTGAGGATAGAATTATGAAAATGAAAAAGGTACTTGCAGTGACTTTGGCAACGGTAGCGGCTTGCGCGACCATGGGTATGGCAGCTTGCGGCGACAAGAAGGACGAGTTGATCGTGTATACGGAAGCAGGCTTCGCGCCTTGGGAATTTACCAAAAAGGGTTCTACGCAGGTCGTCGGCGTGGATATGGAAATTGCCAAATACATCGCAAATAAATACGATTGGACTTTAAAAATCGTCAACGGCAACTTTGACACGATTGTGGCAGGTATTGCAGAAGACAACGCGCTGGGGATCGCAGGCATCTCCTACGACGAGGAGCGTGCGCAATCGGTAGACTTCTCCGATTTCTATTGGGGTTCGGCATATCAAGCGGTTGTATATAAAAAGGATTCCGAGCCGACCATCGTCGAAGACAAATTCTCCGTTTCCAACTTCGAGGGCGCAAAACTCGTTTACCAAACGGGTACGACCAGCCAAATTACGGTAAGCGAACACGAATCGGATTGGAAAATCAGCTCTAAGGCGGACTTCAGCCAAGTGTTGGCGGCTTTGCAGGATATGAAGACGGCAAGCAAAAAAGAATACCTGATCGTAGACTCGCAAGTGGCGGCGCAGCTCGTTGCCGACGACAGCACCCTTGCCTATGCGGCAATCGAGGGCGTGGAAGCCGAACAGTACGGCATCGTTGCAAAAAAAGGCAACACGGAAATGATTGCCAAGGTCAACGCGGCGTTGCAAGAACTGTTGCAAAAGGACGAAAGCGGCAAAAACCAAATTGAAAAATGGTTTGTGGAATACTCCGCAGCTGCCGAAGACGCAGAATAAATAGACAAAAAAAACGATACGCAAAAGAGCCGAAGTCCCCTTCGACTCTTTCACGCTTTTGTAAAGGATACGCATTATGAACTTTTTTACCAACCTTTGGGCTAATTTTCAAAAATGTTTTTTGAACGACAACATGTGGCTGATGTATTTGAAGGGGCTGCGCAACACACTGCTGATCGCGCTGGGCGCGTGCCTTTTGGGGCTTGTGATCGGCATCATCGTCACCTGTATTCGCATTGCCCCAAAAACCAACCCCGTCGTCAAGGTGCTGGATAAAATCTGCGCCGTGTACGTCACCGTCATTCGCGGTACGCCCGTTGTCTTGCAGCTTTTCATCTGCTATTTCGTGCTGTTTATCGGGATCCGCAGCGAACAGCTTTTCGGGATTCCCGAAACGGAAGGCGTGCTTGTCGCCGTGCTGACCTTCGGGTTTAACAGCGGCGCGTATATGTCCGAAATTTTGCGCGGCGGTATCAACGCCGTCGATAAAGGACAAATGGAAGCGGGCAGATCGCTGGGTTTGAGCTGGATGCAGACGTTTATCCGCATTATCCTGCCACAAGCGTTGAAGAGCGCAATCCCCACCATGTTCAACGAATTTATCACCCTCATCAAGGAAACGTCGGTGGCGGGTTACGTCGGCATTATCGATTTGACCAAAATCCAAAATTACGTCACCACGCAGACCATGGAGCTGTTCACCCCCCTCATTTTGATTGCCGCCATTTACCTGATCCTTGTCCTTGCGCTGGAACGGGTGCAAAAATATATCGAAAAACAACTTGCCAAAGGCGAAAGATAAGGAGAAAATCACCATGGAAACTATGCAAAAATCTGAAAATGCGGCTACCATGTACGCAACGAATGAAAATTCGGCGAAAAAATCCGCTATCCCTGCCACGGAACAAACGGCAAGCAAAAGCCACGGTGCGCCCATGCTTTCCGTGCGCGGTATCAGCAAAAAGTTTGAAAAGTTAGAGGTGCTGAAAGGGGTCGATTTGGACGTGTATAAAGGCGACGTAATCGCCGTCATCGGACCTTCGGGTTGCGGTAAGTCCACCTTTTTGCGGTGCTTGAACTTTTTGGAAATGCCCAACGCAGGCGAAATCAATTTGGAAGGCGACGTCATCTTCAAAAACGAACGAGTGTATTTGAAACGCAAAATGAAGGCAATGAAGGCGGACAAGCACTACGACAAAGAGGCGTATAAGGCGATTGAAGAAGAATACCTCACCCTCAAAAAGGAAGAAAAGCCCATTGCCAAAAAGATGAACAAGGGCATCAACCTCTACCGCCAAAAGGTGGGCATGGTCTTTCAGCAATTCAATCTGTTCCCCCACCTGACGGTGTTGCAAAACATCACGCTTGCGCCCGTCAAGCTGAAAAAGACGCCCAAGGACGAGGCAGAGGCAACGGCAATGGATTTGCTTGCCAAAGTCGGGCTAGCCGACAAGGCGAACGTGTACCCTTCCACCCTGTCCGGCGGACAGAAACAGCGTATTGCCATCGTCCGCGCGTTGGCAATGAACCCCGACATTCTGCTCTTTGACGAACCGACTTCCGCCCTCGACCCCGAAATGGTGGGCGAAGTGCTGAAAGTTATGACGGAGCTTGCCAAAGAGGGCATGACGATGATTGTGGTCACGCACGAAATGGGTTTCGCGCGCGAGGTGGCGAACCGCGTTATTTTCATGAACGAAGGCGTTATCAAAGAAGAAAACAACCCCAAGGACTTTTTTGAACATCCGCAGGACGAACGTTTGAAAGATTTTCTTTCTAAGGTACTGTAAGCGGAAAAGGTAGGTTTTATGCTGTATAATTATCACACCCACACGACGCGTTGCAAACATGCGACCGGTAGGGACGAGGAGTACGTGGAATCCGCCATTGCGGCAGGAATCAAAACGCTCGGTTTTTCCGACCATGCCCCCTACCTTTTCAAAAACACCGACTATTATTCCAGCTTCCGTATGCGCGTGGACGAATTACACGCGTATGCCGAAAGCGTGCGCTCACTTGCCCAAAAATATCAACGGGATATCCGCATTTTGTTAGGGTTCGAGCTGGAATATTACCCCGATTTGTTTCAGGACGAAATCGCCTTTTTGCAGGGCGTGAACCCCGATTATTTGCTACTCGGTCAGCACTTTGTCGGCAACGAAATCGGCGAAACGTACAGCGCTGCAGCAAACAAGGGAGACGAGTTTTTGCCCCAATACGTCACACAGGTGTTGGAAGGGTTGAAAACGGGAAAATTTTTATATTTGGCGCACCCCGATTTGCCCAGTTGTGCCTTTTCCCCCGACGTTGTGCAAGCGGAATACCGCCGACTTTGCGAGGGCGCAAAAGGGTTTGGTATCCCCTTGGAAATCAATCTTTTGGGGTTGCGTGAGGGCAGAGTGTACCCCAACGAGGCGTTTTTTAAGATTGCGGCGGAAGTCGGCAACGAAATCGTCATCGGCGTAGACGCCCACCACCCCAACCATCTGTTGGATAAGGACACGGAAGGCAAAGCCCTTGCCCTTTGCGATCGGCTGGGGTTGAACGTTAGAATAGCACCGCTTTTATAAGTAGCTTGTAAGCGAACGTTGACAGAAAAAAACGGAATAAAAAACGACGAAATTTTAGGGGCAGGGTTGCGTGAGGGCAGAGTGTACCCCAACGAGGCGTTTTTTAAGATTGCGGCGGAAGTCGGCAACGAAATCGTCATCGGCGTAGACGCCCACCACCCCAACCATCTGTTGGATAAGGACACGGAAGGCAAAGCCCTTGCCCTTTGCGATCGGCTGGGGTTGAACGTTAGAATAGCACCGCTTTTATAAGTAGCTTGTAAGCGAACGTTGACAGAAAAAAACGGAATAAAAAACGACGAAATTTTAGGGGCAGGTATGCGTTCATCGCATACCTGCCCCCTTCGTTTTCTATAAAAACCTTGTTTTTACGGAGAAAAAACGTGCGCCGTTTTGCGGTGGCTTTCCGCCTCCGTCAATCCAAAAATCGCCATTCGACAAAGCGGTTTTGCATCCACTCGTCGGGGAAGGTTTCGTCTAAAACCTGCTCGATACGCGTTTCCGCCGTTGCGCCGTGGTAGCGGTTACTCCACCGTACGATGGCTACGCCCGTCAGGCACAAATCCAAGCCGATCAGCACCGTCAAAACCACGGCAATGACGTTGGTGGCTTTGCACACGAACTTGTCCAACAGCTTGTCCACCGTCGGGTATAACAGACAGAACGCCAGCGCGGCAATCCCCCACCCGATAGAAAATTCCAAGCAGATAATGCCCTTATAATTCAACCAACGGCGGCTGTAATTCCACGCACGCATACCCAAGCCATAACGCAACAGCAAGCCGCACAACAGCTCTAACATCGTGGCGAGCAGGGTCATAATCAGCACCCGCCAAACAAGGCGCAAATCGCTAAGCTTAACCGCGCCTGCGTAAAAGACGACCGCGCCAAGACCGTATAAGATGTTGTAGGGCGCAAGTATGGACACGACGTGCGTTTCCCAGTGCCCCTTTTTGAAATAGCAAAAACTGCCTTCCATCAATACGCCGATAAGGCTGCCGATTAAAAACAGCCAAAACAGCTTGTAAAAAGAGAGTTTTTTGTTGTGGTTTTCTGTTTTTTTCATATCTTCACCGAATCCGACGGGCAATAACAGCCCTCGGCATAGCAACATTATAACAGTCCTTTGGGGGGATTGCAAGCGAAAATCTATGATTTCGGGGATTTTTACGCAATTTTTTCCATGTACACAAAAACAAGGCAACCGCGCAAGGTTGCCTTGTTGATTTGTTTTTTAAAATACGCCTTCCGTGTCGACACGGGGTGGAAGAGCATACAAGTAGTATGTGACTAAGCCGCAACGCTGAAATGCGACGCAGATACGCTGCGCCTTATTCAAGCTCGAAGGCGCCCGTATACAACTGATAATACGTCCCGTGCTGCTCAATCAGCTGATCGTGCGTGCCGCGTTCGATAATTCTACCGTGATCCAAAACCATAATCGCATCCGAATTGCGGACGGTGGAAAG
Source organism: uncultured Clostridia bacterium (assembly GCA_964422405.1). GTDB lineage: Bacteria > Bacillota > Clostridia > Christensenellales > Borkfalkiaceae > Scatosoma. Next base: position 5,011 of record CAYRAY010000047.1, read on the forward strand.
TCTGTGTGCGATAACAAATACTGTTCTGCCTTGCATCAACTTATCCATACCGTCGGTGACGAGCGCTTCCGTACGCGTATCGATAGAGGAGGTAGCTTCGTCCAAAATCATTACGGGAGGGTCTGCAACCGCTGCACGCGCAATGGACAAAAGTTGACGTTGCCCTTGCGAAAGGTTAGCACCGTTGTTGGTCAGCATGGTGTTATAGCCGTCGGGCAAACGCGAGATGAAATCGTCCGCGTTGGCAAGCTTTGCCGCCTCGATACATTCTTCGTCCGTCGCGTCCAAACGCCCATAGCGAATGTTGTCCATAACCGTACCCGTGAACAGGTTGACGTCTTGCAAAACAACGCCCAAAGAGCGGCGCAAATCTGCCTTTTTAATCTTGTTCACGTTGATACCGTCGTAACGGATTTTGCCGTCGGCAATGTCGTAGAAACGGTTGATGAGGTTGGTAATGGTGGTTTTGCCTGCGCCCGTTGCGCCGACAAAAGCAATTTTTTGACCGGGACGCGCGTACAAGGTGACGTCGGTCAATACCTGCTTTTCAGGCACGTAGCCAAAGTCCACTTGGTCCATGACGATATCCCCTTTCAGTTCGGTATACGTCGTGGTGTTGTCCGCTTTGTGGTAATGTTTCCATGCCCACAAATGGGTACGTTCCGTCGTTTCCGTCAGTTCGCCGTTTTCGTTGTATTTTGCATTGACAAGGGTTACGTACCCTTCGTCCGTTTCGGGCTGTTCGTCCATCAACGTAAACACACGGCTTGCGCCTGCAAGACCCATGGCAATCATAGAGAATTGTTGCGACATTTGGTTGATCGTCTGCGTGAAGTTACGGGACATACCCAAGAATGCAACGATTACGCCCACCGCAATCGGCGCGATGCCTTGGAAAAGGCTACTGATACCGATGTTGTTCCAACCCATCGTCAAGCACAAACCGCCGATGATGGTCAAAAGCACGTAGGTAAAGTTACCAATGTTGCCCAAAATAGGACCGAGTATATTGCCATATACGTGCGCCTTTTGGCTGTCCGAATACAGCTGTTCGTTCAATTTGTCAAAATCGTCTTTGGCGTGTTCTTCGTGCGTGAACACCTTTACGACCTTTTGCCCTTTCATCATTTCTTCCACAAAGCCTTCTTCATGGGCAAGGGAGGTCTGTTGTGCCACCATGTATTTGGCACTGTTGCCGCCGACTTTCTTAACCACAAGGGTCATTGCCGACGTACAGATTGCCACGACGAGGGAAAGCCAAACGCTGTACCAAAGCATCAAGCACACTGCCATAATCAAGGTCAAACTGCTACTAATCAGCGTAGGCAAGCTTTGCCCGATCAACTGACGGGTGGCGTCGGTATCATTGGTATAGTTACTCATAATGTCACCGTGGGCGTGCGTATCGAAGTATTTGATCGGCAACGTTTGCATTTTGGTGAACATTTCCGTACGCAAACGATACAGCATACCTTGGGTGATGATTGCGCCGATTCGGTTATACAAAAAGCTTGCAAGCACGGCTACGGCATACATACACAGCATACCGACAATCATGCCGAGCAACTGTCCCGAAATGGCGGCATAGCCTTGTTCGATACCCGTAGGGATAATATTATCGATAACGGACTGCAAGAATACGGTGGAAACCAAACCGCTTGCCGAGCTGATGACGATGCACACAAGGCAAAGAATGACTTGCCATTTATAATATTTGAAGAGCATTTTGAGCAATCTACCCATCGTGCCTTTTTTGATTGCGCCCTTGGGTACGGGCATACCTCTGCCGCGCATAGGCCCCTTGCGGACGGGGGTTCTTGTCGTTGCTTGTGCCATTACGCCTCACCTCCTTCTGCTTCTTCCTTGCCTTTCGTCTGCGCTTCGTAAATTTCGCGATAGACGTCGCTGGTCTGCATCAACGTATCGTGGTTGCCCATAGCAATGATTTTACCGCCTTCCAACACGATAATCTTATCGGCGTGTTCCACCGAGGAAATACGTTGCGCAATGATAATTTTGGTGGTATCGGGAATTTCTTCCGCGAACGCGCGACGGATTAAGGCGTCCGTTTTGGTATCGACAGCCGAAGTGGAGTCGTCCAAAATAAGGACTTTGGGTTTACGGAGCAAGGCACGCGCAATGCAAAGACGTTGCTTTTGACCGCCCGAAACGTTGGTACCGCCCTGTTCGATATACGTATCGTAACCGTCGGGGAAAGCGCGCACGAACTCGTCCGCCTGCGCCAACTTACAAACGCGCTCCAACTCCTCGTCCGAGGCTTGATCGTTGCCCCAACGCAAGTTTTCTTTAATCGTACCCGAAAAGAGCACGTTCTTTTGCAACACAACGGCTACCTCTTTGCGGAGGGTATCCAAATCATAGTCTTTTACGTTTTTACCGCCGACGTACACCGCGCCTTCCGTTGCGTCGTACAGACGGGGAATCAACTGAATGAGGGTGGTTTTAGAAGCACCCGTACCCCCTAAAATACCCACCGTTTCCCCCGATTTGATATCGAGATCGATATCCGAAAGGGCGTATTTGTGCGCCTTTTCCGAATATTTAAAGTTGACGTTTTCAAAGCGGATAGACCCGTCTGCCACTTCCGTCAAGCCGTTTTCGGGGCTTGTCAAATCGGATTCCGTGGTCAGCACTTCGCTGATACGGCGGACGGATTCTAAGGACATGGACAGCATGACGAAGATCATAGAGAACATCATCAAGCAAGACAAAAGTTGAATGCCGTAAGTGATGAGCGCGGAAAGGTCGGTTGCCTTAAAGCCGTCCCATGCGAACGCGCCGCCGTTGATCAAGGCACGCGCGCCGAGGAAGGAAATCAGAGTTGCCGCCACGTTGATGAACAACGTCATCATGGGCGAGTTGAGCGCGATAATCTTTTCGGCTTTGGTGAAATCGTCACGGACTTCCCCTGCCGCCTTGTCAAACTTCTTCTGTTCGTAATCTTCGCGGACGAAGGATTTGACCACGCGGATACCGCCTACGTTTTCTTGCACCGAGTTGTTCAACGCGTCGTATTTTTTGAAGATACGGCGGAAGAGAGGCATTACCTTAAACATTACGGCAAAAATGCCTGCGCCCAAAACGGGCACGACTGCCAAAAAGATCCATGCCAGCTTGGGATTGATGACAAAACTCATAATGATGGCAAAAATGAACTGCAAAGGCACGCGGATTACGATGCGCAAACACATCTGATAGGATTGTTGCACGTTGGTGACGTCCGTTGTCAAACGGGTGACGAGGGAAGACGTAGAAAATTCGTCCACGTTAGCAAACGAGAATTTTTGCACCTTATAGAACAGGTCGTGACGCAAATTTTTGGCAAAGCCGCAACTTGCCGTCGCCGCAAATCTGCCTGCCAAAAATCCGCCCAACAACGAACAGATTGCAAGCAGCAACAGAATGCCGCCGTAGGTAAGAATGTGCCGCATAGCGTGTTCGCCCGACAAGGCTTCTTCATTGATCATTTTGGTCATGAAGAAGGGAATCAAACACTCGCAGAACGCTTCCAACGTCATAAAGATCGGGGTGATCAGCGAAGCTTTTTTGTATTCCCGAACGCTACCCAGCAGAGGTTTGATAATACTTGGTTTTTTTTGTTTGGTTTTTGTAGCCATATAACCTCCTTGATATGCTTGGTATTTTTTCCATTTTTTGTAATGCAAATATTATATGTTTTTTTGTGAAAAAAGTCAACGAATGCAGGGCGGTTTTTTATACACTTTCACCATTTTTTCAAATTTGCATGGCGGTGTTTTCCCTTCGACACGCCGTAGGCGCGGCATTTCACCTTGCCATCACACTTTTTTTGCCCTATCCCAACCGAGGTCGCGCCGTTGGATGCTTTCCCCTTTGCGCCGCGTTATAAACCACGCTCTTTTTTGCAGGTCAAATACAGCACTTGATAGGTCTTGGCAAGCTCCCTGACCAGCCGTTTTGCTTTTTCCGTTTTTTCATCGTCGAGGTTGACGAAAGGATCGTCCAAAATCAGCACGGGTTTTTCCTTGGCGAACAGCGCGTCCGCCAACGCCACGCGGATACAGAACCCCGTCAGCTCCCGTAAGCCTGCGCTGTAAAAATCCATTTCACGTAAGCCGCCGCTCTCCTCTCTCAAGGGCGCGCCGTCGGCGGTGAAGGTCAGCCGCTCGCTGCCCTCGTCGTTCAAAATCGCCAAATACCGTTTGCTGCCCCGTTCCACGGGTTGCAGATAGCGCGTTGCCATGTTGTCGCGCGCACGGAGCAGAATCTCCTTGGCTTTCAAAATGGCGTGGTGACGTTTTTCCAGCCGCTCTTTTTCGGCAAGCACCTCCGCTTCCTCGGCGCAGATTGCCGACGAATCGGCGCGGCGTTCGGTGTCCTCTATATCGTTGGAAATGCGCATATACTTTGCTTTTAAGTCATCTTTCCGCGCGGATAACCTTGCCTTTTTATCGCGGATTTCGTCCGTGTTCTCGTACATGGTAGGCTCATTTTCCAAAATTGGGGCGTCGCCGTACGTCTTTATGCGCTGTTCCAACTCCGTCTTTCTCGGCGTCAAACGGCGGTAGGCGAGCGTGCGTTCTTCCAGCAAGCGCACCGCCGTGCGATAATCGAAGTTTTCTTCAAAGCGGAAGTGGGATAAAAAGCCGTCAATCCCCTGTCCGTGCGCCGCAAGGTCGGCGGAGAAGTCCTTTTTTTGCCGTTGCAAGCCCTGATAACGCGCCTCGACGTCGGCAGGGTAGGCGGAAAGAGCGGCTTGCAATTTTTGCCGCTCCGCTTGCGCCGCGGCGAGCCTGCCTTCCATCACCTCGTCCGAAGTGGGTGCGGTCGGTGCGCTCCGTTCCCGTTTTGGGGTCAACAGCACAAACGTAATCAGCATGGTCAGCACCCCTGCTACCAGCAACGGAATGCCGACGGCGTTGATTTTGTCGAGAAACAAGCACCCGACCACGGCGGCAACCAGACCCAAAAATACGGCAAGTGTGTGGTGTTTTGTCCACTTTGGGGTGTGTTTTTTGCCACGGGGTTCCGTTTGCGGCGCACCCAAAATCTGCCGATACTTTTCCTCAACCTCCGCCACTTGTTTTTCTTGCGCGGCAAGCGAGGCTTTGTCTTGGTACGTCTTTTCCAGCCCCTGCAACGCCGCTTGCACGCCGTCCAAATTGCGCTTAATTTCGTAATAATCGTTCACGCCCTGCTTAATCCCTTCCAGATTGACGGCGGAAGGGTCGGTATCGCCGAAAAAGCGGAGCAGGTTTTGCCGTTCCGTTTCCAAATCGTCCAACTGCCGCCGCGCGTCGGCATACGCTTGCTTCTGCACGACGATTTCATTTTTGCGCACGGAAAGCTCCAACGCTCGCTCCGTTTGTTGGAGTTGTTCGTCCACGGCACGGATATCCGTTTCCAAGTTCGTCAAGGCTTGTTTTAAGTCAACCAAAGCCTGTTTGGCTTGCTCGCAATCGGCTTTTTTAGCGGCGAAATAAGCAAACTTTTCGTCAATCTCGTCCAACTTACCCTTGGCAGGGCGGCGTTTGGCACGCAAAGCCCTGTCTGCGGCGTCTAACTTTTCCAACGCAAGGTCTGCGCCGCCGCGCTCTGCGCCTCCCGTGTTGAGCAGGGCAAGCAGGCGGCTTTTTAAGTCCCCTGCCACCCCCTCGGCGGCGATTTCGCCCTGTGGTATGTACACGCTCTTTTTATAGCTTTCCGAGTCCATGCCGAACAGCATAACGCCCAGCCGTTCGGCTTTGTCGCCGAAGTCGTAGCAGGGCATATTGTTTTCGTCAAAGACGCGCGCCGTGTCCTGTGCAGGGGTCTTGCCGAAGGTGCGTTCTACGCGGAAACGACGGTCGCCGTAGGAAAAGGTGAGGCTACCGCCAAAGGTCGTACCCTGCCATGGTGCATAGCGAACTCGGTCGTTGGTGCGCACCGATTTGGTTCTGCCGCCGTCCAAGCCGTACAGCATACAGCGGATAAAATCAGCAAGGGTAGTTTTGCCCCAGCCGTTGTTTTCCTTGCGCACAAGCAGGTCGGAAGTAAAGTCGAAACGCACGTTTTGGAACTTGCCAAAGCCGGAAATATAGCACGAAATCAGTTTCATAATTCCACGTCCTCCCCTGCCAAGGCTTGCAAGCCGACTTCTAAAATTTCTGCCCGTTCTTCCTCACTCATCGCATACCTGCCTACCTCTCTTACAAATTCTCCCCGTTCGGAAAGGTCGTTTTGATAGGCGGATACATCGATATACGGCTTACTTTCGTCCACCACTTTGGCATGGAAATAGGCAGAGCAAAGTCGCGCGCAAAGCAAACCCGTTTCCTTGCGCAAACCTGCCCTGTGTTTGCCGCAAAGAGTGACTTTGACCATGTCGCTTGCACGGACGCTGCCAAGAGAAGCGCGGACGGCGTTTTCGATGGCGTAATAATCGCCGCAATCGGAAATATCCACCGCCACTTCACAAATTTCACGCTTGGCAAAAGAAAGGAATAACTCGCCCGCCACCCTTCCGTTTTGAATATCCAAAAGGAAACAGCCGCGTTTGCCGCACTCGTCATACCCCCTGCCTTCGGGGCAACCGCAATAGCGCAACCGCCCCCTACCGTCCAGCTTTTCCACCTGCGGCATGGGTTTGTGGATATGCCCCAGCGCCAGATAGTCCACCCCTTTGTTTTGCAGGGCTTGCAGACACACGCAACCGTCTTTTAAGCCGCCGACCGTCCGTTCTCCGTGCAACATCACAATGTTAAACCGCTCCTGCCGCAACGAAAGTTGCCCATAGCAAGCCGCCGTCATATACTTTCCGTCGATGCCCGTCACCGTCACCCCTTCGGGCAGGTCGTAGCTTTGCCACGTGCGATTTTCGGAAAAGAGGTAGAGGTTGGCAGGCAGATCGTCCGTGACGTTCATATCCGCATCGTGATTGCCCGAAACGTAAAAAAAGCAGACGGGCGACGCGGCGTTCATGCAAGAGAACACCTCTCGCCGCAAAGCACGGCTTGCGCCTGCCTCGTCGAACAAATCCCCTGCAATCAGCACCGCAGTAACGCCGTTTTCCTTGGCGTAAGCGCAGGTGCGGCGGAATCCGTCCACAAGCTCCGTTTTGCGTACATCTGCCTTTTCAGGCGGCAAGCCGCGCAGAGGACTGCCCAAATGCCAATCCGCCGTATGTAAAATTTTCATGCCGTGCCTCCTTGGGTGGTTTTTCGGTTACCCCTTTTAGGGGTAATTTTTGTATACGATATATTATACCACACTTTGCCCCGATTGTAAACAGAAAATACGAAAATTTGTTCAGTATTTTTTTACTGTCCGTGTTTTGGCGGTACGTCTGCCGATTTTTGGCGAAATCTCCCCCGTTTTTCGTTTTTTTGTTCCCCGTCACACACTGAAAAGAACAAAAGACGACCCGTCCTTGTGGGACGAGCCGTTTTTGTGATTCTGTTTTCGATTGCATTACGGTTACGCTTTGGTGACCGTCAAGCCGTTTTCGTCCACACCGACAAGCAAGGTATCGCCTGCCGCATAGCCGCCTGCCAAAATGTTTTTGGCGAGCAACGTTTCCAGACCGTGCTGTAAAAACCGTTTCAAGGGTCTTGCGCCGAACAACGGGTCGTAACCCTGTTCCGCGATATACGCCACCGCCTCGTCCGAAAGGCGCAAGTGCAGTTGTTTGGCTTCCAAACGCGCCACAAGCTCCTCGCTCATCAAACGGACGATGTTGCCGATTTCCGTCTTGGTCAACGGTTTGAAGAACACCGTTTCGTCCAAACGATTCAAAAATTCGGGACGGAAGGAAGCTTTCAACAAGCGGTGTACTTCCGCTTTTGCACTTTCGGAAATGTCGCCGTTTTCGTCAATGCCTTCTAAAATCGCCGACGAACCGAGGTTGGAGGTCAAGATGACGACGGTGTTTTTGAAGTCCACCGTTCTGCCCTGACCGTCGGTAATTCTGCCGTCGTCCAGCACTTGCAACAGCACGTTGAACACGTCGGGGTGCGCTTTTTCCACTTCATCAAACAAGACGACGGAGTAGGGTTTGCGGCGGACGGCTTCGGTCAGCTGACCGCCCTCGTCATAGCCGACGTATCCCGGAGGCGCGCCGATCAAACGGGACACGGCGTGCTTTTC
>CAYRAY010000048.1:0-12773 GCA_964422405.1 uncultured Clostridia bacterium
AAGAAAAAAGGTCTGACACATAACGTATCAAACCTATGCTTTTTAAATGGTGCGGTCGACAGGAATTGAACCTGCATGGAGTTACCCACAAGATCCTTAGTCTTGCGCGTCTGCCAGTTCCGCCACGACCGCATTAACATATCACATTATACTAAAACAAATCCCCTTTGTCAACTCATTTTTTGCCGTTTTTCAAAAAAAAATTAAAATATTTTTTAAACGTGCATATTTTTTGCGGTCCTCACCCACAATATCCGTATACGGAGGATTTTTATGAAAGCAACAGGTATCGTAAGACGCATTGACGAACTCGGCAGAGTGGTCATTCCAAAAGAAATTCGGCGGACGCTCCGCATTAAGGAAGGCGATCCGTTGGAGATTTTTACCGACCGCGACGAATTGACGCTGAAAAAATACTCCCCCATCGCCACTTTGGAAAATTTCAGCAAAGCCACGGCGCGTTCCTTGCACGATTTGAGCAGCAAGCTTGCCGTGATTTGCGACACGGACGGCGTATTATACGCCTACGGCGACGGAAAAAAGGAGCTGGACGGCAAGCCGATTTCCGCAGAGTTGGAAAAGTTGATGAAGGAGCGGCGCAGCTACGTGGCGAACGCGGCGGAGGGCGGCGACGTGTTGCCGATTGCCGACAACGAAGGCGTGACGGCGCAAATCATCGTGCCTGTGGTGAGCGGCGGCGATTGCCTTGGCGCAGTGGTTTTGTTAAACAAGACGGAAGGTGCGAAAATGGAAGCTGGCGACGTTTCCCTTGCCCGTTTAGCAGCGGATATTCTCGCCCATCAATTTGAATAAAAACTACCCCAAAACACAATTCAACGCGTACCTGCCCCCCGCATTTTTGGGTGGTACGCCCTTTTTTGTGCCACTGCGCCCCTTAAAAATATGCCGTCTGTATACACCCATTTTTTGATTGCCAACGAAACGCTAAACGCCCTGCCGCCACTCGTAAAAGACACTCTGCGCCCCCGTTTGCCCCTCTATTTTTTCGGGGCGCAAGGGGCGGATTTCTGTTTTTTCTATCAGGGGTTGCACAGCCGAAAAGGGAATTTCGGCAGCTATCTGCACCGCTTTGGCGCGTACGATACCTTCCGCATTTTACAGTTGTTTTCCGCGCGTTCCCCCGACCTTTTTGCCTATGCGGCAGGGTATATTTGCCATTACTGTGCCGACGGCGCATTGCACCCCTGCATTTACGCACACGCCAAGCGGTCTTTGCTCCGTCACGCACGGTTGGAAAGCGCGCTCGACTATCTATACGGAAAGGAACACGGCGCACAAGCCGTCAAGACGTATGCGGCGTATTTTTCTCCACAGTTAAAAAGTGACGAACGGCAAAACCTGTTTTTGCTGTATGCCGCCATTGCCGCAAAATGCGGCTTTCCGCCCCTGTTAAAACCCTGTTTTGAATCCGCCTTAAACGCGTTCAACGCATACCTGCCCCTATCCTTTTCCCTTTTCGCCAAGCCAAAGCCAAAACTTTTACGGCAAGCGTTCGGGGAAGATTATCGGCAAAAAACGGAACGGCTGTTTACGCAATCGGTGCAAAATTCCGCTCGATTGATTGCGGAATTTGCCAAGGCGACCGCAGATCGCACACCCCTATCCTCCGATTTTGCCAACAGTTTGTTGACAGGGCAACCGCACTAATCTTCCATAAAAAGGCGCAAAAAAGGACGGCAAGTTGCCGTCCTTTCATTCCGTCACTTATTGAAATTGTCTTTCAAGGAAACGATTTCGGACAAGACGAGCTTGCCGTTTGCGTCCACGCATTTCTTGTAATAGCCGACGCGCATCAACTGGAATGCCTTGCCGTCTTCGCTTTCTGCCAAGTACGGTTCTGCCTTACCGTGGAACACGTGTTCGCTGTCCAAATTCATACGTTCGCCAAAGTCCTGCCCTGCGTATTCGGCGTCCTTTAACAGCACGCCGTATTTGCGGATTTCCGCATCGACGCCCGTTTTGCCGTCTACCCACTGAATAGTACCTTTGACCTTAATACCGCTGGTATCGTTTGCGGAACGGCTGGTGGGCACATACGAACATTTCAACTCGGTCACGTTGCCGTTTTCGTCCGTTACTACCTCGTCGCAATGAATGATATATGCGCCCTTCAAACGCACGTAGCCGTCCGGCTTCAAGCGTTGGTATTTGGGAGGAGGCACAAGCGCAAAGTCTGCTTTGTCGATATAGACGACAGAAGAGAACGCTACCTTTCTGGTGCCGAGTTCGGGCTTTAAGGGGTGAATTGCGGAATCCAACCATTCCTCGCCCTCGTAGTTGGTGATGGTCACCTTTAAGGGGTCGAGCACTGCCATGGCGCGCTCTGCATTCTCGTTCAAGTTGTCGCGAATGCACGCTTCTAAATAGGACAACTGACACTCGGAATTGGCTTTTACGATACCGATTTTGGTGCAGAAGTCCAACAACGCTTCGGGGGGAACACCGCGGTTTCTAAGCCCCGTGACGGTGGGCATACGAGGATCGTCCCAGCCGTGGACGTGACCTTCTTCGACCAGCTTTTTCAAATACCGTTTGGACATCACGGTGTTGGTGATGGCAAGACGGGCAAATTCGATTTGGCGGGGCTTGGGCGAGAAACCTAAGTTAATGCCTACCCAGTCGTACAACGGTCTGTGGTCTTCAAATTCCAAGGTGCAAAGGGAGTGAGTTACGCCCTGCAAATAGTCGCAAATGGGGTGCGCAAAGTCGTACATGGGATAGATGCACCACTTATCCCCCGTGCGGTGATGAGTGCAACGCAAAATACGATAGATGACGGGGTCGCGCATGTTCATGTTCGGGGACGCCATATCGATTTTAGCACGCAAGCACTTGCTGCCGTCGGGGTATTTGCCCGCCTTCATTTCGCGGAAGAGTTGCAAGTTTTCTTCGGCGGAACGGTTACGATAGGGGCTTTCTTTCCCTGCTTCGGTCAGCGAGCCGCGGCTTGCGGAAATTTCTTCGGGAGTGAGGTCGCAAACGAATGCCTTGCCTTCGGTAATCAGTTTTTCCGCATATTCGTAAATGACGTCGAAAAAGTCGGAAGCGTACACTTCCTTTGCCCATTCGTAGCCGATCCAAGAAATATCTTTACGGATCGAATCGACAAACTCCGTTTTTTCCTTGGACGGGTTGGTATCGTCGAAAAACAGATTGCACTTGCCGCCGTATTTTTTTGCCGTGCCGAAGTTGACAAGCATACTCTTTACGTGGCCGATATGCAAATACCCGTTGGGTTCGGGCGGGAAACGAGTTTGCACGGCGGAAATTTTGCCGTTCTCGATGTCGTCATTGATGATTTGTTCGATAAAATTCGTAGCTTCAATCGTATTCATAATTCCTCTCTTTGCAATATTTATCCTATTTTGTCCTAATTTATCTTTGCGTAAACGATTACGACAAGCCGACGATGGTGCCGTCGGAAAGCAAGTCGATTTTTTCCGCCGCAGGATGCGCGCCGAGCCCCGGCATCAGCATAATTTTGCCAGCAATCGCCACGATAAAGCCTGCGCCACCCTTCAACACCACGTCGCGTACGGCGATGCGGAAGCCGCTCGGCCTGCCCACCAAATCGGCGTTGTCGGAAAGGGAATATTGCGTTTTCGCCACGATGACGGGCAAATTGCCGCAACCTTTCTGCTCGATCGTTTTAATCTTTTCCAAAGCCTCAGCCGAAAAATCGACGCCGTCTGCGCCGTAGATACGGGTGGCGACGTGTTCTATTTTTTGGCATACGCCCTCGTCTAAATCGTACGCGTAGGTGAGTTTGGAAGGGATTTCGCACGCCTTGACCACCTCTTGCGCCAACGCAACGCCGCCTTCGCCACCCTTCAAGAAGACGTCGGTGAATACGGCAACGGAGCCAGCCTCTTGCACGCGCTGAATGACGAGGTCGGTTTCTGCCTGCGTATCCGTCGCAAAGCGGTTCATTGCCACCACGACGGGTTTATGGTAGACGTTTTTGATATTTTCGATATGCTTCAACAGGTTGGGCATACCCTTTTCCAATGCCGCCAAATCCTCGTTGCCGAGGTTGTTTTTTTCGGCGCCGCCATGCAACTTCAAAGCCTTGACGGTGGCGACGATGACGACGCAATGCGGTTCAATGCCTGCTGCACGGCACTTGGTATCCAAGAATTTTTCTGCGCCGAGATCGGCACCGAAACCTGCTTCGGTCACGGCATATTCTGCCAAAGACATTGCCGCATACGTAGCTTGCACACTGTTGCAACCGTGCGCGATGTTGGCGAACGGTCCACCGTGGATAATGGCAGGGGTGTGTTCCAACGTCTGCACGAGGTTGGGCTTCATGGCGTCCTTCAAAAGCACTGCCATAGACCCGACTGCGCCGGGGATATCTTTGGCGCGGACATAGTCGCCGTCCGTGTTCAGACCCACGATGATATTACCGAGGCGGCGTTTCAAATCGTCAATGTCCGTTGCTAAACACAAGACTGCCATCACTTCGCTTGCCGCCGTGATGTCGAAGTGGTCCTCACGTTCTACCCCTCTGCCCTTGCCGCCGATGGTGACGTTGATAAGCTCGCGCTCGTTCATGTCCATACAACGATGGAAGTAGATATTGTTTATGTCAATATGCAACTCGTTACCGCGGAAAATGTGGTTGTCCATCAAAGCGCAAAGCAAGTTGTTCGCCGCCGTAATGGCGTGTAAATCACCCGTGAAATGCAGGTTAATTTCGGACATGGGTACGACCTGTGCGTATCCGCCGCCCGCCGCGCCGCCCTTAATGCCGAACACGGGACCCAAGGAAGGCTCTCTCAAAGCCAAGCAAGCACGCTTGCCGAGTTTGGAAAGTCCGTCGGCAAGACCGATGGAAACGGTGGTTTTACCCTCGCCCGAGGCGGTGGGGTTGATTGCCGTAACCAAGATGAGTTTAGCGTTGCGTTTTGCGTCCTTGGGCAGGGTGATTTTTGCCTTGTACTTACCGTAAAGTTCTAAATTCTCCTCGGTAAGGCGCAACGTTTTTGCCACTTCGCGAACGTCCGCCAAAGACGCGGATTCTGCAATTTCGATATCAGAAAGCATACGTATTCCTCCAAAGCCATTCGGCTTTTTTGCCCGTCGTCACGGACAACCCGTTGCGGCAATCGGCTGTGTGCCGCCGCAATTTTTGTGCGTAGTTGGATATCTTTCTTTCCATTATACCATATATTCTAAAAAAAAGGAATAATTCTTCTTCATTTTTTTTATTTTTTTCGCATTTTTTTTGTACATTTCGTGAAAAGTATGGTATAATACGGGTATGGAAATCGCAATCTTACAATTTTTTGAAACTTTGCGGACGGGCGTGGGCACGGCTTTCGCCTTTCTGTTCTCCTTGTTCGGCGAGACGTTGTTCCTCGTCGTGCTGATTTGTCTGTTGTATTGGATTTACGAAAAAGACTTTGGCGAAAAACTGGTCGTCGTTTCCTTTTCGTCCATGTCCGTCAACGGATTTTTGAAGCTGGTCGTAGCAAGACCGCGCCCCTATACGACGGGCAAGGTCAACCGCTTGAACATCGATGCTGGCCCGCTGCTTTCTACCACGGAGCTGCAACCGTACGAATCCTTCCCCAGCGGACACTCGCAAATGAGCGCAGGTATGTTTATCACCGCCGCATTCCGTTACAAAAAGGTGTGGGCGTGGATTTTGTTCCCTTGCCTTACCTTGTGCGTGATGCTTTCTCGGTTGTATTTCGGCGTGCATTACCCCACCGACGTGTTGGTCGGGGCGGCGCTCGGCGGTCTGTTTGCTTGCTTTTGGGAGCTGATTTACACCAAATGCCCCAAAGCGAAGTGCTACGTGTTTGCCGCATTTGCGTTGCTTTCCGTAGTGTTTGTGTGCATTTTCCCCACCAACAAGGGGTTAGTGGAAATTTGCGCTTGCACGGTTGCCGCGGCAATCTGTATGCCGATTGAGAACAAGTGGATACAATTCAAAGACGCCGATTGCGCCAAACACAGGGTGTTGCGCGCGCTGTTGGGTCTGGCGTGCGTGGGCGCGGTGTACGGCGCGTTCTCCTTTTTGCCCTTTGCGTTTTTGGAACATTTGGCATGGAAGTTTGTCAAATATTTCCTCACCGTGGCAATCGGTACCCTTCTTGTGCCTTTTTTGTTCAAAAAGTTAAAAATTTGACAAAACTCAGCGGCGCGTGACGTTGTTCGGTGGCGCGCGGCGGCAAAAATCCGCAAAATCGCATAAAATCCGCCCTGCAACGATTGACTTACAGGGCAGAAATATTGTATAATGAAAAAGATAAAAAATTATTTTTTAACGTAAGGAGATAGAGTTATGGCTGAAAAAAGAGCGGTAACGATGGAAAAACTCGTTTCCCTTTGCAAAAACAGAGGGTTTATCTTCCCCGGCAGCGAAATTTACGGCGGTCTTGCCAACACTTGGGATTACGGTCCTTTGGGCGTGGAGCTGAAAAACAACGTAAAGAAGGCTTGGTGGAAAAAATTTATTCAAGAAAATCCCCACAACACGGGCGTGGACTGCGCAATTTTGATGAACACGCGCACGTGGCAGGCTTCCGGTCACCTTGGCGGATTTTCCGATCCGCTCATGGACTGCAAGGCTTGTAAGGCACGTCACCGTGCGGATAACCTGGTGGAAAATTACGTGGCGAAAAAGGGTTTGGACGTGAAAGTGGAAGCGATGACGAACGAGGAGTTAGAAGCGTTTATCGCCGAACACAAAATCGTTTGCCCCGTTTGCGGAAACTCGGACTTCACCCCCATTCGTAAGTTCAATTTGATGTTCAAGACCTTCCAAGGCGTAACCGAGGACAGCACGAACACCGTATATCTCCGTCCCGAAACGGCGCAAGGCATTTTTGTGAACTTTGAAAACGTACAGCGTTCTACCCGTATGCGCGTGCCGTTCGGTATCGGGCAAATCGGTAAGTCTTTCCGTAACGAAATCACCCCCGGCAACTTCACCTTCCGTACCCGTGAATTCGAACAGATGGAATTGGAATTCTTCTGCAAACCCGGCACGGATTTGGAATGGTTCGATTATTGGAAGAATTTCTGCCGCGATTGGTTGCTTTCGCTGGGCATAAAAGAAGAAAACTTGCACTTGCGTGACCACGACCCCGAAGAACTCTGCTTCTATTCTAAGGCGACCACCGACTTTGAGTATAACTTTGCTTTCGGTTGGGGCGAGCTGTGGGGGGTTGCGGACAGAACGGATTATGACCTGTCGCAACACGCAAAAGAATCGGGCAAACCCATTACCTATCTCGACCCCGTCACCAACGAACGCTACGTTCCGTACGTTATCGAACCCTCGCTTGGCGCGGACCGCGTTGTGTTGGCGTTCTTGACCGACGCTTACGACGAAGAAGTGGTTGATGCGGAAAAGAAGGACGTGCGCACCGTGCTCCGTTTGCACCCCTTCCTTGCGCCCTATAAATGCGCCGTGTTGCCTTTGCAAAAGAACCTTTCGCAAAAGGCAGACGAAATTTACGCAAAGATGATGAAGAAGTTCCCCACCACCTACGACGTAACGGGGTCTATCGGCAAACGCTATCGACGTCAGGACGAAATCGGTACGCCGTTCTGCGTGACCGTGGACTTTGACACCTTGGAAAACGAAACCGTGACCATTCGCGACCGCGATACCATGCAACAGATCCGTCTTTCCGTGGACGAGGCTATCCGCTATATCGAAGAAAAAATCGAGTTTTAAGCGGTAAGAAAAAAGCGAATATAAACGCAGATAAACACAAGGCGGCAGAATGTTCTGCTGCCTTTTTTGTGTGGTTTTTTGGAGTATTATGTGTTTTTTCAACGCGTACATGGTAGGCACGTTTTATTTTCAACGCGTACATGGTAGCAAGCTAACCTTGCAGGCAGACTTAGCGTGTTGTCTATTGGGACCGTTCCCAAACAACTCATATAGTATCAGTGATTGATGGATTATAGAATAAAGCAAAAGATTAAAAAAAGTCTTGACAATTTGGCAATTGTACTTGACAAGCATAAAAACTTACGCTCTAATTACTATACAATTAAATTTTGGAGGAAATTATTGCGGAAAAACTTAGAGAAAGAATCGACGCCCTGTTAAAAGAAAAGCATATAAGTCAAAAAGACCTTGCGATGATGGTAGGCGTAACGGAATCTGCTTTGTCCAGATACATCAACAATGAAAGAGGACCAAAGTTGGAAGTTCTGGCAAATTTAGCCAGTTATTATTGAAAAAGGTACATGATTGCAGGATAAGTGAATCTACAAGCAAATACGATAAAACAGGCGGTTTTACCGCCTGTTTTACTTTTGAACTCTATCCGTTTCGCCTATTATCGGCGCAAGCGGGTAATAAGCGCCACTGCCACCTCAGCCGCTTGTAAAACTTCTGTCTCCGTATTCTCCTTGCCGAAACTGATACGCACGCACTCCTTGGCGGTTGCCTCGTCCATGCCCATGGCAAGCAAAACATGGCTGGGTTTAATAGACGCGCTGGCGCAAGCCGAACCTGCCGCTACGCACACCCCTTGCAAATCCATGCCGAACACGAAATCTTCGTTGCGCACCCCTTGCAAACGCAAATTCAGCACCGCAGGCAAATCTCCGTCACCGCCGCCGTTAACGGAAATGCCCGAAACGCCGTTCAATCCCTGCAAAAAGACTTGGCGCAAATGCAAAAGCTTGACTTCGTTTTCTGTAAAGCCGACCGCCGCCTTTTTATACGCCGCCGCCATACCAACCGCCGCCGCGACGTTGGTCGTGCCGCCGCGCAGACCGCGCTCCTGCTCGCCGCCGACGATATGCCCCTTGATTTTGGTTCCGTTTTTGATATACAACGCGCCGCAACCCTTGGGTCCGTAAAATTTATGCGAGGAAAAGGAGAGCATATCCACCCCCCACGCTTTGACGTCGATCGGGCGGTAAGGCGCATATTGCACGGCATCCGTAAAGCAGATTGCACCGACCTCGTGCGCGCATTTGGCGATTTCCGCAATCGGTTGCACGGCGCCCGTTTCGTTGTTCGACGCCATGACAGCGACCAGCCCCACACGCTCGTCCAAGAGCTTGTTCAGGGCGTTCATCTCGACCCTGCCCCCCTCGTTTACGGGGATATAGTCCACGGAGAAGCCTTCCTTTTGCAACCGTTCCGCCGCCGCAAGCACGGCATGGTGTTCGATTGCGGAAACCAAAATCCGTGTTTTGCCCTTTTCCCTTGCGGCGTACGCGCCGCCGAACAACGCCCAATTATCCGCCTCCGTGCCACCGGAAGTGAAATATACCTCGTTCGGTTTTGCGCCGATCAAATCCGCCAAGCAATCCCTCGCGCCGTCCACCGCGCACATCGCCCGCCTGCCATACGCGTGCGGAGAATCCGCATTTCCGAAACAGTCGGTCAGATAGGGCGTCATTTTGTCTAACACATCTTTATCGAGCGGCGTGGTTGCCGCATGGTCCAGATAAATTCCGTTCATAACCCGTTTTGTCTTTCCTTATTTTATATGCTTTCCCCCTCATTATAGCCTTTTTCCCCCGTTTTGTCAATGCCAAATCCCCTGCCGAACCCCGATTTTCCGCATTTTCAAAAAAAAATTTACATTTTTGGAAACTTTTTTTCAAAAACCCCTTGAAAAATGTAACAAAATATAATATAATGGTTGTAATTATCGGTCAAACGGCAGGAATCGGCAGATTTTACGGTGCGGGACGCGTACGTTTCTCTCGCCGCCGCCAAAACCGCCGATAAAATATATTTACCATTTAGGGGGATTTTATTATGAGCACAAATTTTGAGAGCATCCGTAACATTGCGGTCGTGGGCCACAGCGGCGAGGGTAAAACCACGCTGGTGGAGGCGATGTTGTTGAACGGCGGCGTAATTGACCGCATGGGCAAAACTTCGGACGGCACGACGGTGAGTGACTTTGACGAGTTGGAAAAGGCAAAAAATATGTCTATCTACACGTCCTGTTCTAACCTGATTTGGAAGAACGTAAAAGTCAATTTGTTAGACTTGCCCGGCTATTACGATTTTGAAGGGGAACGCAACGAGGGTCTGCGCGCGGCAGGCGGTGCGCTGCTTGTCATCGGCGCAAACGGCGTGTTGCCCATCGGCGCGGAATCCATTGTCGATTCTTGCTTGAAACTCGGCAAACCGTTGATTATCTTTATCAACGGTATGGACAAGGAAAACGCGGACTATCTGGGCACGGTCAACGCACTCCGCGCAAAATATGCTGGTAAGCTTGCACCCATTCAGATTCCGATTATGGAAAACGGGAAGATGCAGGGTTGTATCAACGCGTTGCAGGAACGCGCGTATCTGTTTAAGGAAAACGGCGCGCAGGAAATCGATATTCCTGCCGATATGCTGGGCCAAGTGGAAGAAATGAAGGCGCAACTGATGGAAACCGCCGCCGAAAACGACGAAATGTTGTTGGATAAATACTTTGAATCGGGCGAGCTTACGCGCGAAGAAACCATTCGCGGTATCCGTATCGGTATCGCCTCCGTAAACACCATTCCCGTTATGGCAGGTTCGGCGCTGACCAACCGCGGCGTTATCAACCTTTTGAACGAAATCGTGACCTATATGCCTTTGGCGCGCGAGCGTTTGAACACCATGGTTGAGGACGTAGACAAACCCAGCAACGTATATTCTTTGCGTACCGAGGCAAATGCGCCTTTTGCTGCGCAAGTGTTTAAGACAGTCATCGATCCCTTCTCTGGCAAGCTTAGCTATTTGAAGTCTTTCCGCGGCGTATTGAAGAGTGGTTCTACCGTTTGGAACTCGAACACCGAAACGGAAGAACGCATCGGGCAGATTTACGCCCTCCGCGGCAAGAAAATGGAACCCGTGGACGAGTTGGCGGCAGGCGACATCGGCGCGGTGAACAAGCTCAACAACACCAACACGGGCGATACCCTTTGTGATCCTTCCGCAAAAGTGAAATTCACCCCCATCTACTTCCCGAAACCTACGTTGTTTATGTCCGTTGCGGCAGCGAAGAAGGGCGAGGAAGACAAGGTGTTTGCAGGGCTTGCGAAGCTGAAAGAAGAAGATTATACCTTCTCGATTGAAAAGAACCCCGAAACGGGCGAAATGGTCATCGGCGGTCAAGGCGACGTGCAGTTGGAAGTTTTGGCGAAGAAAGTGAAGGCACGCTACGGTGTGGATATGAAACTCAGCAAGCCGAAAATTGCGTATCGCGAAACCATTCGCGGTAAGGCGGAAGCGGAAGGCAAGCACAAGAAACAATCGGGCGGTCATGGTCAGTACGGGCACGTAAAAATCCGTTTCTCGCCTTGCGAAGAAGATTTCATTTTTGAAGAAGAAGTGGTGGGCGGCGCCGTGCCGAAGAACTACTTCCCTGCCGTAGAAAAGGGTTTGCGCGAATGTATGGCGGAAGGTCCGCTTGCAGGATACCCCGTTACGGGCTTGAAAGCGGTGCTGTACGACGGAAGCTATCACGATGTGGACTCGAACGAACTCTCCTTTAAGATGGCGGCGTCGATTGCCTTTAAGGAAGGGTTGAAGAACGCGAAACCCGTACTCCTCGAACCCATTTACAGCCTGAAAATTGCCGTGCCCGCCGACTACCTCGGCGACGTTATGGGCGACATCAACAAGCGCCGCGGCAGAATTATGGGTACGGACACCGAGGGCAACCGCTCCATTATCACGGCGGAAGTGCCCCTTGCGGAAATTATCACTTATACCATGGAATTGAGATCGTTGACGCGTGGCAGTGGTAAATTCGTTTCCGAGTTCCTCGGTTATGAAGACGTGCCCCCTATGTTGGTTGACAAAATCGTCGCAGACTCCAAAAAAGATTAATCCCCCTTATCCTTGCGACGTGGAAAGAGCCTTTCGCCTTGCGTGAAAGGCGCTTTTTTTCGCTTTTTTTGGATTGCTATGGGCGGATTGGGTGCCGTTGTTGGGAAAAAATCCTATAAGGCAGAAAAACGGCTTACAGCGAAATTTGGGAAAAGCGTGTCGGTGTTTCTTCCGTTTCCTTTACTTTTTGCAAAAGTTGTGGTATACTGAAGGTATGCAATACAATTATGTGGAACTTTACAACAAAAACGCCGCCTTTTACAACGCGAACGAGGGCAGAAAACGGACACTTCGGATTGCCGATCCCCTTTTGACCTTGCTGATTGCGGCGGCATACGCAGCGACGTGGGTATACGGAATTTTTTGGGGCGAATTTTCGCCAAAAAAACAGACAAGGCTGTTTTGCATACCCGTCCTTGCGCTGTTTTTGGTCAGCGTGCTACGCGCCGTCTTTGCAAGACCTCGCCCGTACGCGCAGGCAGGCGCGCAAATTACGCCGTTAAAAAAACGGAAAGGCAAGGACGACGATAGCTTCCCCAGCCGTCATTTGGCGTGCGCCGCGGCAATCGCGTTGGCGGTGTGTTCCGTTCTGCCCGCCGTCGGCGGCATATTGTTGGTGTTGACCGCCCTGCTCGGGTATACCCGATTCGCGTTGGGGTTGCATTATCCGTCCGACTTGGTTGGTGGCGTTGCCGTCGGATTGCTCATCACGGGGTTTTATGCCGTTTTAGAGGTGATTTTCACATTTTTAGCATAAACACTATGTTAATTTGTGAAAATATCACATTTTTTGTCAGAAAAATATAGTTTGAAAGTTTTTTAAAAAAAGTAAAAATTTTTCTTTACATTTTCGGAAAGGTATGATAAAATAATACTCGTAAATCGGTTGTACGTAACCGATACATGAAATAGCTCATCATTTTCCCCCTTATCATATAGG
>CAYRAY010000049.1:0-12507 GCA_964422405.1 uncultured Clostridia bacterium
CCCAAATAGTCCTCCCCCGTCAAGAAAGCGTAGCTCCAAGGAATCATCTCTTCCTTGAAATAATCGCCGAGCGACCAGTTGCCCAACATTTCAAAGAAGGTGCAGTGGCGTTCGTCGCCGACGTCGTCGATGTCGCCCGTACGCACGCACTTTTGCACGTCCGTCAAACGGGTACCCGCGGGGTGCTTTTCACCCAACAAATAGGGCACGAGAGGGTGCATACCAGCCGTCGTGAACAGAACGGTGGGATCGTTTTCAGGGATCAAAGAAGCGGAAGGAATGACCTTGTGTCCGCGTTCCTTAAAGAAATTCAAATACATTTCGCGCAGGGATTGCCCCGTATAAGTTTTCATGAGTAGTTTCCTCTTCCTTTTATTTTCTTTTACATTATAAATGTAAACCTCGGCGTTTGTCAAGCAATCGCAGGGGCTTGCCGTCAATTTTTCGTCAGTTCGTAGCCCGTTTTACTATCTTTTACCGAATAACCGAGTTCCGCAAGCTTGGCACGGAGTTCGTCGCTCTTTGCCCAGTCACGGTTTTGTCTTGCCGCAAACCGTTCTTCCGCCAACGCTTTTACCTCGTCGGGAATCGCCTCGGTATGCATTGCGCCGAACCATGCCACATACGCTTTTGCGTCTTTTTGGAACAAGCCGAGCAGGGCGTACGTTTCGCGAATTTGCGCCGCCAAAGCCGCTGCTTTTTCGTCCTTCGCCGCCGTCAACTTTCTCAGTTCCTTAAAATACCCAAAGAGATTAGACAGCGCAAGCGAGGTGTTAAAATCGTCGTTCATGCAGGCATTAAATTCGTCGTCTACGTATTTCATCGCATACCTGCCCCCCTCGTTTACCGAAAAACCGAGCTCGTCTGCCGCCGCCAACGCGGTGTAGAAATCCAAAATATGATTTTCCGCTTCGGGGAACAATTCGTCCGTGATGTTGATGTCGTTGTGGTAGTTGGTTTGCAACAGCGCAAACTTGATTGCCTCGTCCGAGTACTTTTCCAGCAGATCGTTCAAAAGCAAGCTGTTGCCCAGCGACTTGCTCATCTTCTGTCCGTTGACTTTGATGAGTCCGTTGTGCGTCCAATAGCGAACGAAGGGCTTGCCCGTCAACGCTTCCGTTTGCGCAATTTCGTTTTCGTGGTGGGGGAAGATCAAATCCCTACCGCCGCCGTGGATATCGATCTGTTCGCCGAATGCCTTGCGGTTCATGGCAGAACATTCGATGTGCCAGCCCGGTCTGCCCTTGCCCCAAGGCGACTCCCAGTAAATTTCGCCCGGTTTCGCACTCTTCCAAAGCGCAAAGTCGTAAGCGTTCTTCTTCTCGTCGTCGTTGTCCACGCGCACGCCGTCTAACATATCCTCGATATTGCGGTTAGAAAGCTTGCCGTATGCAGGGAAGGACGCCACATCGAAATACACGTCCCCTTTTGGGGTCGCGTAGGCGTGTCCCTTGGCGATGAGTTCGGATACGAACGAGATGATGTTTTGGATATTTTCCGTTGCTTTCAGCCACACGTCGGGGTCGTCCACGTGGAATTTTTCCATAACGGCATTGATGTTGGCAATCATCTTTTCGGCATATTCGTCGGCAGGAATACCCGTTTCGTGCGATTTTGCAATGATTTTATCGTCCACGTCGGTATAGTTGCGCGCATACGTCACCTGATAGCCCAACTTTTTTAAATATTTCCGCATAATATCGTAAATGAGCGCCTGATACCCATGCCCGATATGCGCCTCGCCCGAAACGGTAATGCCGCACGCATACATTTTTACCTGATTGCCGTTCAGGGGGGTAAATTCTTCTTTTCTCTTGGTCAACGAGTTGTAGATTTTCATGTTCAAAACTCCTCTTATTTTTCGTTCGTCGCATACCTGGTATGCCCGTTTTTATTTTTTTGTCTAATTTTCGCCTGTTTTTTCGGCTGCCGAAAACGAATTCTCCGTCACCGAAGGCGCGGTTTCCGTGTCCGATTGCGGCGCGCGAATCCGCACGATTCTTGCAGGCACGCCCACCACCGTTGCATACGGCGGCACTTCCTTTAATACCACTGCGCCGGCGCCGATTTTTGCGCCTCTGCCCACGGTAAAGCCGCCCAAGACCTTTGCGCCTGCCGAAATGACGGCGTCCTCCATCACGGTGGGGTGGCGTTTACCCTTTTCCTTGCCCGTACCGCCCAAAGTGACGCCCTGATAAATGACGGCACCCGTGCGTACTTCCGCCGTTTCGCCGATGACGACACCCATGCCGTGGTCGATGAACACACCGCCCTCGATTTTGGCGGCAGGGTGAATTTCCACCCCCGTCAAAAACCGCGCCCACTGGCTGATGCACCGTGCCAACAGTTTGCATTTCAGCCTGTAAAAGAAATGTGCCGTTCTGTGCCACGATAGGGCGTGCACGCCCGAATAGGTCAGCAGAATTTCCAACCCGTTGCGCGCGGCGGGGTCGTTCCGCTTTGCCGCTTGAATATCCTCTCTTAAATTTTTAAACCACATATTTGCTCCTTTTGTGCCGTGCGGAAAAAAGCATTTGCTGTTCCGTCCGCGGCAAGGGGCTTAAAAAAAGAAAAACGCCCTTATACCATTGTATAAAGGCGCGCGTCGTCGCTGTTCCACTTTACTTCAAAAAAACGCAAAATACGGTTTTTCCTTATTCGTCCGATAACGGGGACAGCCGCGGAGGATTAGTCCGTCCTATGCACGCGGAAACGCACTTTCTCCCGTTTGTTTTCGTTGCGCTTTCAGCCTGTGGCGCAACTCTCTGTGGAAAATCAAAAACGTCGGATACTCTTTTCCCGCTCGGATATTCAATTTTTTTCAGTATACCATATCCCGTGCAAAAACGCAAGGATTTTTATTGCTTAAAATACAAATTTGCCACCTTGTATTCGTCAAAAGCGGCTTTGACCATATCGTAGTTGTAAATTTTGTGCGAAAGCAAATACGCCGCCACCACGTCTTTGACCACGGTATAATCGAACCCGTATTCGCAAAGGGTCAACAGCATTTCTGTTTGTTGGAAAGAGAGTTGTGCCAAAAACGCCACCGTCAAAATCAGGTTTTTCGAAGGCAGAAATTTGCCTTTGAAAATGCCGCGCAAAATCTCGTCCGAGACGTCCAAATGGTCTAACTGCGCCTTCAAATCGCTTTCAGAAAGCCCCTGCTTTGTCAATACGCGCTTGAAATTTTTGGCAAATCCGAACTTGGAAAAACGCTGTTTCACTCTGCCGAAAAAGGAAAGCGGCACAAAGGAAAAGGAGAAGGTCTTGTCCAACATCTTCTCTTTCAAAGCGGCAAGCAATTCCTCTTTGTTCTCTTGTGCGGCAAGGCGCATGGTGTCCGCAGGCAGGGTGTAGGCATATACTCTGCCGTCCGCGCCTGTCTTGGTTGCCTGCATAACGGGCATTTTGTAGCCGGACAATACCGTCAGTTTATCGTATCCTGCGTATTTTTCGCAAAAATATTCATCTAAATCGTTCAAAAAATCAAACATAGCGTTTTTATTATACCATATCCGCACAAAAAATCGCAAGCAAAAACACGCCGCTTTTCCACCTTTTCACGCGGTGGTGCGTGATATTCTTGTGATATAGTCCTGCCGCAATGACGATAGAAACTTAGCCGCCGCACCGCACTTTTGAACAAATTTATCTAAATAAACAAACTTTCTGTGATTTATTTGCGTAATTTTGTCCGTTTGATATCAAAAACACTTGCTTTTTTTTGAAATTTGTGGTACATTGTGCATATATCCCAAAAGGCGGTGTAAAAAAACATGAAACGTGATCGTATTGCTGAAATTGCAGAACTGTTGGACAAGCGCGGCAAACTCAGTTTAACGCAGTTGGAAGAACACTTCCCCAACGTATCGCAAATGACCTTGCGCAGAGATTTATTACAACTGGAAGAGGACGGAAAAATCATTCGCGTTCGCGGCGGCGCTATGTCCGTACGCGAAGTGCAAAAGACCTCGGGCGAGCCGTACACCAAAAAAACGACGATGCACACAGACGAAAAAATCGTCATTGCGCAAAAGGCGGCAGGCTTGATTGACGAGGGCGCGTCCATCTTTATCGACGGCGGCACGACGGCGCTGTATCTTGCCAAAGAAATGCCCGACCGCCCCTGCAACGTGTTCACCAACGGACTTGCCGTGGCAACCGAACTCGCCAAAAAGAAAAACGTCGTCGTCAATCTTTTGGGCGGTCAGTTGATTAAAAACAACCTTTCCACCGCGTCGGCATTCTCGTCCTTGTATTTCACGGACACCAACTTCCAACTCGGCATCATTTCCGCGGCGGCATACACCCCCGAAAACGGCTTTTCTTGCAGCTCGCAGGTGGAAGCAGAACTCCTCCGCGTCATTTGCAAAAAGGCGAAATATCTGTATATGATGCTCGATAGCTCCAAAATCGGCAAAATCAAACCCTACACCTTTGCGCGTGCTTCGGATATCAATGTCCTCATCACCGATGACGCTTTCCCCGACGAGTTGAAGGCAGAGTTCAAAGCGTTGGACATCGTCGTCATTTAACTTCGTATACTATTATAGAAATATTTTTCTACCCTAATCATACAGAAACGCTCCGTGGTCGCAAGACCACGGAGCGTTTCTGTTTCGTTTATATCTTTTGCATATTTGTATATTTAAGCAAAAACGGAGCGGAAAGTTCCGCCCCGTTCCTCTTTCGTTATTTTAATACGATGTCCTCTTTGTTGGTCGAACGCACCAAATACTGCGGTCGGCGTTTTGCCTCTTTGTTGATTTTAGAAAGGTACGTACCCAGCACGCCCAAGCACGCAAAAATACCGCCGCCGATAAACAATATGACGCACAGCAAAAAGTGCGTACCCATAAACGGTTTTCCCTGTGCAATCGTCCGTATCAAACACCAAATCAGCATACCCAGGGACGCGGCGAAGGAGAGTCCGCTACACATCGTGGGCACTTTTAAGGGCGCATCCGAAAAGGCGAAAATCCCGTCCAATGAGTACTTGAACAGCTTAACAAAACTCCATTTGGTTTTGCCTGCTACGCGCGCCACGTTTTCAAAGGGCAACCAATACGTCTTAAAACCCAGCCATCCGAAAATGCCCTTAGAAAACCGATCGTGCTCGCACATAGATACCAGCGCGTCCGTCATTTTTCGGTTCATCAAACGGAAATCGCGCGCGCCGTCCACAATGTCCACGTCGGAAATTTTATGCATAATTTTATAAAATGCTCTTGCGAAGGCAGAACGGATTTTCGGCTCGCCCTTGCGCATAACGCGCCGCGTTGCCACGCTGTCGTATTCCCCCGTCTGCAAAATCCCCATCATTTTAGGCAGAAGGGAGGGTGGGTCTTGCATATCCGCATCCAACGAAGCCACAAAATCCCCCGTCGCGTTGCAAAACCCTGCATACATTGCCGATTCCTTGCCGAAGTTGCGCGAAAAAGAAATGTATTTCACGCGGCTGTCCGTCTGCGCCATGTCCTGCAAAATATTTAGAGTCATGTCCTTGGAGCCGTCGTCCACAAACAGCATTTCAAAATCGTACGCCGACATTTCGGCAGTGACCCGTTGCAACTCCGCGTACAGCGGTGGCAAAGACTCCTCCTCGTTATAGCAGGGAATGATTAACGAAATTTTTTGCATACGTGCTCCTTTGTCGGGCGCAACCGCCCGCGACTTGTCTTTGTGCCCTTCGCCGTTCGCCTGTCCGCAGCGGCTTGTCCATTTTATTATACTATTCCGCGCGCATTTTGTCAATACAAATCCCGAATTTTTCTTTTGTCTTTTGTAGAATTACAATAGATATGAGACAAAAGGCATAAAAAAGATAGCGAAAAATTTTTCTTTATGTTAAAGTTTAAGTAACATCAAAAACTAATAAAGGAAAATTTCGCGCTATCATGAACATTGCAACACAAAAAGCCAACTTTCGTCAATCAGTTGTAGATTATTTAAACGACAGGCTTTTACATAATTAGAAATTTTTTCCGCAATTCTTGTCTCATATGTTTGACAAACCTACATACATAACCATAGCAATATGTTTCAAAAATCGTGATTGTTTTTTGCAGGAAACACACAACCCTACGCCACTCCCCCATAAAATCACGATTTCACAAAAAAGTTTCGGTTAGGGTATTGACAACCCACGGGTTTGGTGGTAGAATAATGTTAAGTTCGATACGGCATTTTTTTCGGCACAAACCACCGTTTTTTACAACAGGTATCACCAATTTTGTGTCCTGAACAACGAGCTATGTTATGGAAAAATAACCGAAGAAAAAGAAAAAAACGCCCTACAATAGAGGGCGCGCCGCCAATGCGAACAAGTGATTAGAATAAATTTTATTTGAACTCGTCTTGTTTATTCTGTATCGCTATTATAGCGCATAAAAACGGACTTGTCAATACTTTTGGAGGAAAAAAATGAAAAAATTTTATTTGGGTATGGATATCGGCACGGAGTCGGTCGGCATGGCTTGCACGGACGAAGAATACAACTTACTCCGCGCCAAGGGGAAAGACCTTTGGGCAGTGCGCCTTTTTGACGAGGCAAGCGACGCGTCCGCTCGGCGCATGCAACGCACGGCAAGACGGAGATTGCAACGCAGACGACAACGCATCGGTTTTTTGCAAGGCATATTCGCGCCGTTTATGGCGGACAACAACTTTTTCCTGCGCCTAAACAACAGCGGATTTTGCGAGGAAGACAAGGCAGAAGGTCTGTTTTCACGATACGCATTGTTTAGCGATAACAGATTTACGGACGCGGAATTTCACCAAGCCTACCCCACGATTTATCATCTGCGGAAGGCGTTAATCGACGGGCAGTCGGCGGATTTGCGGCTGTTCTATTTGGCGTTGCACCACATCATCAAATACCGCGGTCACTTCCTTTTTGAAGGCGAGGACGTCAACGCAGGTCGCGATCTGGACACGCTATTGCAACACCTGAACTACGCAACGGAAGAAGCCGAACTCCCCGTTTGGCTTTCCGCAGACAAAGCGGAACCATTCCGCAAAATCGCGCTGTCGGACACGGGCGTTACGCAAAAGAAAAAGGACGCCAAAACGCTGTTCAACGCAACGGACAAGCCTACCCAAGCCATGCTCGATTTGTTGGTCGGCGCCAGCATAAAAATCGGCGCCATTTTTGACGAGGAGGATCCCCGTCACGAAAAGTACGGTAAGATGAAATTGTCCTTCAAAGAAACGACGGACGAAAGCTTTGCGCAGCTTAGCAGCGATTGCGACGAAGAAGATTTTGCCGTGTTGGAAACGGCGCGCGAAATCTACAACTTCTTCGTTTTTGAAAGGGTTTTGAACGGCAAAAAGTACATCTCCGAATCAATGATCGCCATTTACGACAAGCACCATGCCGACCTGCGCCGCCTGAAAAATTTTGTTAAGCAAAACTACCCGCAAGAAACGTATTATCAATTATTCCGCAGCGTAAAGGAAAAAGCAAATTATGTTGCGTATATCGGCTACACAAAAACGAAAGGCAACAAGCACAAAGTCAAGCATTGCAAGCCGGAAGAATTTTTCAAATACCTAAAATCCGTGTTGAAAAACGGAAAGGTAGAAGATGCTACCACGCGCGACGAGATTTTGGCGGAAATCGACAACGGCACGTTTTTAAATAAAATTCTGCACGCAGACAACGGCTTGTTCCCCCACCAAATCAACGGCGCGGAACTGAACGCCATTTTGGACAATCTTTGTAAACAATATCCGCAGTTTTGCAGCAAGGACGACGACGGATATACCCCCGCCGAAAAAATCAAAAAGATTTTCTTGCATAAAATCCCCTACTACGTCGGCCCGTTAAATCCGTTAAGCCAAAACAGCTGGTTTGTGCGCAAAGCGGAAGGCAAAATCACGCCTTGGAACTTTGACGAAATGATAGACAAAACGGCGAGCAACGAACAGTTCATTCGCCGTATGACCAACAAGTGCAGTTATCTCCGCTCACAAGACGTGTTGCCGAAAGGCTCTATGTATTATCAAGCCTTCGATACCTTAAATCAGCTTAACAAAATCACCATAAATTCCGAAGCAATTTCCGTCGAATTAAAACAGGACATTTTTCACAACGTCTTCTTGAAATATAAGAAAGTCGGCACAAAACAAATCACCGACTATTTGGTGCAAAGCGGGAAATTCAGCAAAGAAGACGGCAAAAAAATTACCTACGGCGGATTTGAAACCGCGACTGGGATTAAGGCAAATATGGGCTCGTACGTCCTTTTTAAGGGCAAATTCGGCGATCTTGTCGATACCAACCCCGAAATTTTCGAGTGGGTGATTCTTTGCCATACGCTGAACACCGACAAGAACCTTGCCGAAGAAATGATCTTACGCAAATACGGCGACGTAGCGGCAATCCGCGACAATATCAAATACTTAAAGGGGCTGACGGCGTTTAAGGAATTCGGCAACTTGTCTAAACAATTACTCTGCGAACTTGTCGGCGGCGCCGACCCGAATACGGGCGAAATTTACACCATTTTACGCCAACTTTACCACACGAACGATAATTTCAACCAACTTCTTTACAAC
Organism: uncultured Clostridia bacterium; assembly: GCA_964422405.1. GTDB lineage: Bacteria > Bacillota > Clostridia > Christensenellales > Borkfalkiaceae > Scatosoma. Next base: position 8,563 of record CAYRAY010000049.1, read on the forward strand.
GAACAATACGCCTTTTTAACCGCCATCGAAGAAGCGAATTGCGGCATTGACAACGAAACCGTCGACTATGATTCTGTTAAGGAGTTATACGTTTCCCCCATGGTTCGCCGCGGCATTTGGCAATCGTTGCTTATGGCAGACGAGTACGTTCGCGCCGTAGGTCGCGCACCAGACAAAATTTTTATTGAGTTCACAAGAGAGGACAGCGAAAAAGTCCGCACAAAAACTCGTAAACAAAAATTGCAAGAATTTTATAAGGGGATAACCGAGGATCGGGCGGCGATTGACGCACTTTTGCAAGAGCTGAACCGCGAAGAAATCAGTGAATCTCGCTTACGGCAAGAGCGGTTATATTTATACTTTTTACAGCTTGGGCGTTGCGCATACACGGGCGAACCCATCGATTTAGCCACCCTTTCTTCCAATGTTTACGATGTCGATCACATCGTGCCGCAGTCCCTTTATAAAGACGACAGCTTAGACAACAAAGTGCTTGTCAAGCGTGAAAAGAACGCCCAAAAAACGGATATTTATCCCCTGCCGCAAGGTTTCACCAACCAGCAAAGCTTTTGGAAATTGTTAAGAGAAAAAGGCTTAATGAGTGAAAAGAAATACGCGGCACTCATTCGTACAAAACCCTTGGACGGCGACGATTTTAGAGAATTTGTCAATCGTCAGTTGGTGGTCACCAACCAAACGGTCAAGGCAGTTGCCGAATTATTGAAACGCAAATACGGTCCGCTCGGCACCAAAATCGTATACAGCAAGGCACGCAACGTAAACGACTTCAAAACGACGTACAACATCGTCAAATGCCGCGAAACAAACGATTTACACCACGCGCGCGACGCCTATTTGAACATCGTCGTCGGCAACGTTTTCGACACAAAATTCACCAATGCCTTCGCCTATTATCACCAAAACTCCGACAACGCTTTCCAAAATTTCAGCACGAAAGTACTGTTCAAATACCCCGTTTCCAACGCATGGGCTGGCGCGCAAACCGACCTGCCTCGCATTAAGGCGATTGCCCAAAAAACGAGTATGCAAGTCACCCGTTACCCCCTCACGGGCAAGGGCGCATTTTATGACGAAACCATTTACAGCAAAGACGACGACGGTGTTGCCGTGCCCCGCAAAGACCGCGCGCCCTATCAGCAAACGGAAAAATACGGCGGCTACAAATCCTTGAAAACGGCGTACTTTGCTGTGGTGACCTCTAAGGACAAAAAAGGCAACCCCATTAAGACGTTAGAGGCAATCCCCGTCTTGTGGGAATATCAAACGCACGGCGATACGACGCAACTGACCGAACGGTTAAAAACGCGCGGTTTGGTTGACCCCGTCATTCAGGTGCAACATATTCGCGCCAAAACGTTGCTGTCCGTCAACGGATATCGTGTTTGGATTGCAGGCGTAACCGGCAACCAATTTGTACTGCACAATGCTCAACAATGGTATACGGACGAGAAAACGGACGAATATATGAAACAATTGATTAAGTTGCTAGAGCGGGACAGAAAAGGCTTTGTTGCCGAACAGGAAAAGCAGGGCGAACGGATTGCCCTTATCGCCAACAGCAACGGTGTATCGTTGTGGGCAACGAAAGAAGAAAACCTTGCCTTGTACACGCAAATTGTGGATACGTTGCACAAAAAAGCCTACCAAGGTTTGCAAAGCGTAAAAAGTTTCGCCCAAAAGCTGCAAGACAAACAGGAAAAATTTACAACGTTGACCGTCTTTGAACAGCTGAAAGTGTTGGCACAGCTTGCGCGTTTTATGAAGTGCAATGCCGAAGCCTCCGATTTAACTTTGCTTGGCGAAGGCGCAACTTGCGGTAAAATTCTAATTAACAAAAACGTCACGGATATGGATATCCGTATCATTCACCAATCGCCTTGCGGCTTGATAGAACGGGTACAAAAATTGTAAAATTATGGGATTTAGAACGGTCATCATTAAAAATCGTGCCAAGTTAGAGGTTCGACTAAACAGTTTGATTATTCGCGGAGAACAAGAAAAGAAAATTCATCTTGGGGAAATCAACACGCTTATCGTGCAAAGTACCGCCGTTTCCCTGACGGCTTCTCTGTTGAACGAGCTGATAAAGAACAATATAAAAGTCATTTTTTGCGACGAAAAATGCAATCCGCAATCCGAACTGATCCCCTACTACGGCGCGCACAACACACCAAAACGCTATAAAGAGCAAATGGCGTGGCAAAGCGAAATCAAAGGGAAGGTTTGGCAAAAAATCATTCAACAAAAAATCGCATGGCAGTCGGCGCATTTATCCGACCTCGGTTTTGAAGAACAGGCAACCCTGCTACGCAGTTATCAAGCGGACGTGCAACCTGCCGACACTTCCAACCGAGAAGGCCATGCGGCAAAGGTATATTTTAACTGCTTGTTGGGCATGGGAAATTCTCGCCGGAGCGGCGGATTTCTCAACGGGTGCTTAAATTACGGGTATGCGGTTTTGCTTTCCGCTTTCAATCGCGAAATTGTTGCGGCGGGCTATTTAACGCAAATCGGCATTTGGCACGACAACGAATTTAACGAGTTTAATTTGGCGTGCGATTTTATGGAACCCTTCCGCGTAGTGGCAGATCGGACGGCGGCGCGGATAGAAGAAGGCGACAAGTCCTTCAAAAAAATCATGGCGAATATATTGAATTATAAAACGCAAATCGACGACAAATGCACTACGTTGGACTTGGCGATTCGGCAATACACGCGGAGCGTTTTGCGTGCTTTAGAAAAAAACGACGAAAGCTTGTTGCTGTTTCCGCAACGGATTACGCAAGATGAATTATAAATTTATGCGATTGTTACTCTTTTTCGATTTACCCATGCAGACAGATAAAGACAGACGGGAATATAATGCCTTCCACAAATTTTTGTTGCGGAATGGTTTTATCATGATGCAAAAATCCGTCTATACCAAGTTGGTGCTGAACAACGTCACCAGCGCGGCGGTCAAAGAACGGGTGCGTTGCAATCTGCCTGCGGACGGCATTGTGGAGTTGTTAGAAATTACCGAAAATCAGTTTTCTAAAATCGAATACCTCGTCGGGGAAGAACAGCAACTCGTCATCGATACTACGGATAGGTTGGTGGAATTATGAAGGGAGATATTTTGGCGGCGCATGTGCATTTAGAAACGGTTTTGCGCATTTCTGACGAGGCGGTTCAGGTGTTGATTGTAGAAAACCCTGCCGAATTTTACTATGTCGTCACAGAGTTAGAAAAAGCTTTCAACGGGGAAGAAAGTTCGTTTACCTTTTCTTGTGATGGGCAAACGCTTGCCCCTGCAAAGTGCGGAGAATGGATTGCCGATCCCTTTCATTTCGACTTAAACGACAAAAAAATCGTCAATTTGCTTTATAAAAAATTAGAGGCGAAAGCCTTTAACGATAAGCTGTTTTTATTCAACCAACTCAGCGGAAAAATCGTTACATTTTTAGAAGAAACGGCGGCAGACTTCCCATTTTTGCTCTCCTATGACGAACCGCAACCCATGGATTATTTTAAGGCTGCAGGGGTAAAGTTCGCCAAAACATACGATAGCTTGCACGAAAAGTTGATTTGCTATATCAACGCCGTATTAGAATTGAAAAAGTGCGAGTTTTTCGTGCTGGTCAATTTCAAAAGCGTGCTTTCCGACGAACAACTTTTAAGCATATATCACCATTGCCAAAACGAACACGTTGGTCTGCTGTTGATAGAAAGCGGAAAGCTGCGCCCTCTGCTCTCGCAAGAAAAAGCCGTCATTATTACCGAAGATTTGTGCGAAATACTTGAAAATTACCAAAAATAGTGCTATAATATAGGTAAGCAATGCTCAAATGTATGCTTACAGAAAGCCGTATCGTCCATACGCGACATTCACACCTACCCTAATTTGAGGTTTGAGCGTCTTGTTATTCTGTAAGTATCTAAAAC
>CAYRAY010000050.1:0-11624 GCA_964422405.1 uncultured Clostridia bacterium
CCGTCAACGTCTTTTCGCCATAGACATCCGTACCGAACGCCTTTGCCGCTACACTAACCACGCCGTTCGCAAAGGTGAAATATTGCACGTCGAGCGGTTGTCCGTCCAGCGTTGCGCCCACCACTGTACCGACGGCGTTTTCATCTGCGATTTGTAATTGACAGGTCTGCGCTTCGTTGGGCAGATACGTTCTGGTCTTTGCCGATTTATCCACGACGATTTGCACATCCAAATTGACGTTTGCCGCGCTGTCCTGCGCAACGGTTACGGATTCGTGCTTTTTCATAACGCGCACTTCCACCGAAATTTCCTTGCCGTGGCAAGTGGTGGAAATGGACGTAGTGCCTTCCATACCCATGACAAGCTTGCCGCCCTCACCGATGGTGACAACGGTTTCGTCCGCGACTTGCCAAGTCAAGCTTTCGTCGGGAACGCGCTCGTTTTTATAATAAATTTGCACGTTGGACGTGGAAGGCTGACTGCCCTCTTTGACCTGCAACTGGTTGTTTACCGCGTCTTTGACCACGTAAACGAGGTCGGTATTCCGCACGGATACGTCAATCGTTTCCGCATACAGACGGTCAAACACCGTCGTGTACAGGGTATACGCCGTGTCCCCCGTTTCCACACCGCCGAAGGTGACGGCATTGCCCTGCACGGTCGCCGTAGCCACCGCCGCCGCGTTGTTCTGCGCCTCATTAACAGAAAAGCTTAAATATTCCGCAATATCCACGCCGTTATACAGCATTTTTGCCGTAACGGCATAGTTGCCGCCTGCCGAAAGATATACGGCATTTTCCACGGAGAAGGAAGGCATACCACTCTTTTGCAACACGGTTACCTCGCACGAATCGCTGTATTTTCCGCTCTTTGCGGTAATCGTCGCCGTGCCCGTTTGCAATTTAGAGGTCAGGTTGCCCTGTTCGTCTACCGTGACAACGGAGGGGTTGGAGCTGCTCCATTCCACCTTGCCGCCGCCCGTGTTTTCTACTTCTAACGCGTGGTTTTCAAAACAGTCCATCGTCAATACGGAATCGACGATGTCGAACGCCGCGGAAGAATCTCCGCTGCCGCTATCGCCGGTGCCGCCCTGCGTGCCGCCGCAACCGACGGCGCAAGGCGCAATCGCCAACGCGCAAACCAAAAGTAACGTCTTCTTTTTCATCTTTTCGCCCTCCTTACAACAAGCCCCACTGCTTGTAAATGGAAGTGATATAATCGTGTTCTTCCTGTTGCAACAAGCCGAGTTCATCGCCGTCCGTCTTGAACGCTTTACGCATTTCTAACATTTCCGAAGCGGTAAAGCTGTTTTCGTGCAGGGTGCAAAGCGCATATCTGGGGAACAGCGTTTCAATCTTGATATGCTTGACGAGTTTTGCGTACAGTTCGGGGTCTTGCAATTCTAAATATGCAACCTCTTTATACGCCTTATCCATCATGGCAAGCCAATGCTCTAACATTTCCTTGGGCCAATAGTGCGGCGTGGTCGTCAAACCGATCTCTTCGTAAATGCCGCCGCCCAAGCCGTAATCGCGTACCGATTCCAAATACGTTTCCCATTGACGGAGCTCGTTATAATACTGCTCCATGGTGTCCGCCGCCGCGCCGTAGTAATTGGCAAAGAATTTATCCTTACATTCTTCGTATTTCGACGTAACGTCGAACTGCGCCTTCGCATCTAAATATTCTTTCAACTTACCAAAGCAAGTGACGTTTTCGCTCCAACGCTGCCCTTCGTTATAGATGATGTTTGCGCCCTGCTGTTTGAAGAAATAGTAGGTGTCCATCATCGTCGAATAGGTGTTGTACGGGAACATATAGTGATGGTAGTTCGTTTCGTATACCCATGCCATAATGTTGTCGGTATATTCACTCCACGCGCGTACCGTGTCCGCATACACGCGGTTTTCTTCGTCGTAGAAGGAATACACGTACTTGGCGTTAATAGGCGCGATGAATACCGTAATGTTGGGGCTACATTTCAGCGACGGATCGTCCTTGACTGAGGTCGTGGGCGGATTGTACGAAGCGTGATACGCAAAGAAGGCGATTTGCACCGTGCGACGTTCGGTGTTCGTTTCTTCGGCATGCGCCGTCAATGCCGCTTGGAATTTTTCGTCCAAGTCGTTCATGTAACGGATAATGGTTGCCGAAATAGAACCGTCCTTTTCCAACACCGCTCTGCACGCATCGCAAGCGCAACAGGTGGCAATGTCCTCTTGCGTGACGGTCACCACGCCTTGGTCGGGCTGGTTCAGCACACATTCCAACATGACGTCTAACATGGTCTGTTGCATTTGTTCGTATTCTTCTTTGTCGCCGTGCGCCGTATAGCAAAGCTGTTCGCGATCGGTGGAATACCACTCCTCGTGCTCGCTCAAATACTTGGTTTTGGGCAGGTAGTGGAAGATGTTATGCACGGCGGATTTGTCCGTTTTGCCGCCGTCTTGGCTGATGTAGGTGAAGATACTTTGATAGTTGTACCCCATGCCGTACAGCCCGTCCGCCGTCATATAGTTGGTGTAGTTGCGATAATCGAAGTCGGGGCGTTCGATAATGGTCATATCGGGCAAGGTTGCGCCGTCCTTATCGTATACCACCGTATCGTGGGCGATCATATCATAACCGACCACCGCTCTCAAAAAGGCGATTGCGCCCATTTGATAGCCGTCGTTCATCTGCGTTTCCAAAAATACCGCGTCGCCATAGGAACGGATATAATAGCCGGCAGGGCCTAAATCCTCCTCGGGCATCGTCAAACCGCAACTCGTGAATAGGGATTTGCAACCGACCACTATATATTTAGAATCGGTAGTGATGGCGACGGGGTTGCTCTCGTCAAAGCTTTCCACTTTGAACTCCGCACCCGTCGATTTTGCAAGTTGCCCTGCAATGAACCCTGCCGCGCGAACGGCGTAGCTGTTGATATCGTTGACCAGAATTTTATACTCGGTACGCGCCGTCTTTTTGCCGGAATCGTACACGAAGGCGCGCGCGGACGGCGTAACCGTCACTTTGTGCAACGCGTTGGTAATTTCGCCGCGATCCAGCGCGTCCGTTACCGTGCCGACGGGGCTTTGCGTAGTGCCGCCGCTCTCGCCGGCGTCGCAAGCGGCAAACAGGGTAGACCCCACGGTGCAGCCTGCCAAAAGAAGCGCTAACCATTGTTTTGCGTGTTTATTCTTTCTCATTATCTTCCCTCCGCTTTGGTTACGGTTACGTAGTGCGTTTCGCTGTGGATATTCCCCGATCCGTCCACGACCATGACGCGGACTTGGTAAACGCCCTCGTGCGTCATTTGAATGGCATTGCCGGGCAACATAATCAACTGGCTTTGCGGTGTTTCCACAAAGACCGCCACCACAATGTTTTCCGATTCCGTATAGTTATCCGATACGGTATACGTAGGCAACACGAATACGTCGTTCACCTTCAAATCCGTTTGGAAAGAACCCGTCCAATGAATGGTAGGTGCTTCCTCGTCGGCGACCGTAAGCGAATAACGCAGGGTTGCGGGGTTGACCTTGCTGACGAAATCCGTGCTTTCTTTTGCCGTATACAGCACCAGATACGAACCGATTTTATCCAGCACAATCTCGTAATTCTTGGTCGGATCTACATCTTGCAACAGTGCGCCGTTTACGTCCTGCGCAGGGTTGCCGTGCGCGTCCGTTACCGTCAACGTGAACTCGATATTCGGCGAATACACGTCGTACGCCACGGGCGCAACGATGGTATAGTGATCGCCCAAACGGAAGGTACCGCCCGTTTCCACTTCGGAAAAGAGCAAGGGTGCAATACGGTCGGTCTGTTGGGTGCTGAAACGGCAGTTGCCGAATTCCGCAAAGGTGAACCCTGCGTCCTCGCCATAGCCCGTATACGAAACACTGACAAACACTTTGCCGCTTGCAAAATCGTTTTGTGCCGCAAACTTTTCGCCGTTGATGACGAACGCGCCGTTTTGATAGACGACCTCTACACCGCCGCTCACAAGAGAGGTAAGGGTACGCTTTGCGCCGCAGTCCACGCCGACGTTGCCGCCGTCGCTATACAGCGTTACGGAAACGGAAGAATCGGCTTTTAACGAATCGGTCAAGGTAACGGTGATTTTTGCGCTGTTGGTCATACCCGAAATTTGGGTGAGCTTCAACGAAGCGTAGCGCGCGGACACGGCATTGGCAAAGGTGTACCCGAAGCCGTTTTTATCCGTCGCCGTAAGCACCATGCCCTCCGACGTCTTTTCGGTGGAGAAGCCTTCGCCCACCAGATAGTTTTCCACGTGGAAACGACGACCTGCGCTTTCTTGCAACCATGCCATAACGCCCACAGATTGATGCGTTGCCAAGGTTGCGCCGCCGCTGACGACGGCAAAGGTCACGGTTTCTCCGTTTTCTTTTACGGTAATGGTTGCCTCGCCCCCTGCTTTATACGTCTTTGCGCCGTTGGCGTCCGTAACCACCACGTCGCACAGGGTCTTGTTCAGTTTGCCGTTGGCATAGCTGTACGCATAGTACAAAGGCAAGATGTATTTCTGTTCGGAAATATAGGCAGGGAATACGTCAAAATTCTCTTCCAAAACAGGGGTATCGCCTGCGGTAACCGTCAGTTCGTAATATTTTTCCGTTTGGCTGCCCACGTAGTCGGTGGCGACGTAAATTACTTTATACGTACCCACTTTACTTGCGCGGAATCCGCCAAACACCTCTTCGCGCGTGCCGTCGATTTCGATGAACGTCGTCATCGTTTTCTTGCCGCTGCCGCCCGTAATGGTATCTGCGTCCACGGCAGGCACGGAAATCCACTCGCCTGCTTTGGCTTGGGTGATTTTGTCGGCAGGAAGTTCAAATTCCGCAGCCGAAACGCTTTCAAACACCGTCACCCATTTGAGGACGGAGCCGACGTTGCCAACCTTGTCGCGCGCCTCGTACAAAATGCCGTACGTACCCACCGTTTCGGGGATAAACTGACCGTTTTGCACGGGGACTTTTACGCTGTTTTCCATGCCGTAGTTAAACCACACGGACACGTCCACGTCGCAACCGTACGCATACGCATCGTACGCCGTCGCCGAAGGAATGGTATACGCCGCGCCCTTCAAACCCAAGGGCATTTCGGTAGCGAACGCCTCGTCCACCTGTACGACGGGCGCAACCGAATCCTCGCACACGTTGTTGCTTAAATCGTCAATGCCGTGCACTTTGGTGATGCAGAGGTTTGCCGTCGTGCCGCTGTAATTGTACGCGCTGACGGAAAGGCGAGCCTTGCCCGAAGGGAAACCCGTCCACTCTCCTTTGATGCTTTCGGAGTCCAAATCGATACAGAGGGTTTTCGTTCCGGGATAACCCAGCACGTATACCTCTTTTTTCGCATAGTCCATGGTCACGTAGAACTTGGTTGCGTCGGGCGCAACGACGGTTTGTTGTCCGTCTGCCAAACCTACGGAATTGAAGGGAACGTAGCTCCATGTGCCGTAGCCGTTGTCCTCTTGCACCAAATTGTTTTTACCTTGGTCGAGCCCCGTCGGCACTTGGTTATGCCCGTTTGCCGCCACGTAGGTGTTGTACGTCCAATCGTAGCCGTAGTGATGTACTTGGAAGAACACGGACGAATCCTCGGAATCGGTAAAGGTAAACACCAACTCCGAAAAGTCCATGGCTTTCACCACGTCGGGGGTGACGTAGCCTTCCACCAACACATCCTCTGCCGTGACGGAGGTGAAATCGATATACCGCGTAAAGGTGAGGGCATCGTTTTGCGCAATGCGTGCCATAACGCCGGGGGTGGTGGCGCGGTCGGGCGTGCCGTAACGCACCGAGGATTTTTCGCTTGCCACGTCGTAGGCAGGGTATTGCACCAAGAAGTTTTGCGTGTCCGTATATACGCCCTTTTCCGTCTGTACGGAATACTTCACCGCATACCTGCCTGCCTGATTTAACGTAATTTTGTCATTTGTAGACACCGCACCGTCAGGGTAATACACCAGCGCGCTCGCCGTATAGCTTTTGCCGCCGATGGTGTACGTACGCTCGGTTACGGTAAATTCGTCCTTGTAAAGATAGGTGTTTTCTACTTGGCAATCCGACCAGCCGTCCGCCGTATCTGCGGAAGTGGCAACGTTCACGCTTGCCGCTACGCACGCAGCGGAAAGTACCGCCGCGGCAGGAAGCAGAAATAACGCTTTCTTTTTCATCATTGTTTTTCTCCTTATTTTTTTCTGTTTAGCCTTTTAAGCCGCCCATGGTCAGGTTGCCCATCAACCGTTCTTGGAACAGCAAGAAGAGCAGCAACACGGGCGCTGCCACGATAAACGCCAATGCAATCAGTTGCGGCACGCCGTCCAAACTGTTGGATTGCGTGTTGTAGAACAGCGTATACCCCAGCGTGGGATAATACGGCAAATAGACCTGCGGCGTTTGGTAGTTGTTCCAATAATCCACAAAGTTAATCAAAAGCACGGTCATAAACAAGTTGCGGATCAGGGGCAACGCAATCTGTACCAGCACCTGCCAGTTGTTCGCGCCGTCGATTTTCGCCGCTTCGGAATACCCCATGGGCATTGCCTGAAACGCGCTGTACATTACAAAGAAGTACAAGCCTTGCATATTCGCCGCCATAATCCACAAACCCCAGATATGGTTGTGGAAACCGAGCGCGTGCGCCATTTTCAGTTCCGAAGGCAAACTGCCGACGATGGGCACGATCATGGTAATCAACACAACGTCGTGTACGATTTTAGAGGTTTTGAAACGGAATCTCGCACACGAATACGCCGTAATGCAGGGCACAAGCGTCTTGCAGAAGGCGCACCCGACCGAATACAACAGCGAGTTCAGCAAAATCGTTTCAAAGTATGCCGTTTCCCCGGGCGCGGCGGACATTTTTAAGCCCATGAACACGTCCGAATAGTTCGAAAACAAAAATTCTCTGGGGAATTTATAGGTGTTTTTGTCAAAGGACAAATCGTAATACGCACTTTTGAATGAAGTAATCAGCCCCCAAAAGAAGAGCCCTATCATCGACAACACGTACAAGCTAAGCAACACACCCAACACGATCAAAAGAGGCGACCATTTCACTTTCTGTTTTTCCATGTTCTCCCCTCCTTATTCCTGCGGACCGAATTTATCCAACGCCCAACGCGCCGTCAAGGTAATGGGAATAACGATGACGGTAATCAGCAAACTGAGCGCCGAAGCGTAGTTAAAGTTTGCAGAGTTCCACTGTTGATACGCCGCGTCCGACTGCACGAAGTCGAACAAGTAATAGCCCAAGGGACCAGAATCGAAGCCGAGCCCGCCCCCTCCGTAAAAGGAAAAGACGTTGTACTGGTTGCTGAAAATCGTAGCGATACCCGTTACCAAGAACACGGAAGCCGTGGGGAAGGCAAACGGGAACACGATATACAAAAATTCGTCTGCCGAGCTTGCGCCGTCCAACTGCGCCGCTTCCAACGTTTCGGGGGCGAGTTCCCCCATTTTGTTGGAATAAATCAGCGTGGTCGTGCCGAAGTTCGTCCATACGTAGAAGAACAGCACCGACACATACGACGAGCGTTTTGTCATATCAAACAAGTTGCCCTGTATCTTGATCCCGAAAATGTCCCGTAACATATCCGCGCTTGCCAAGCCCATGAAGTTAGCAAACAACACGACCATAACCATGCTGGAAATGATAGAGGGCAAAAACAGGAAGAAGCGGAACAGCTTGCCGCCTGCGGCTTTCTTAAAGATATAATACGCAAACAGCAGGGCAAGCGGCACGCTAATTGCCGTGGTAATGGCATAAAATTCCAACGACGTCAACGCCGCTTTTAACACTTCGGGAAACACCGAGTCCGAAAAGATATACTTGAAGTTATCCCAAAACTGCCACTCTACGTTGCTGCCTTGGAAAATCCCCGGCTTTTCAAACGCGAGCTTGAATGAGTTTAAGTTCACCGCGATATAAAACACTGAAAACTGCAATATGGGCCACGCCAAAAGCGCAAGGTGGAACAAAAAATCCCCACGCCGCCCTATTGTCATTTTTTTCTTCGCTCTTACCATAAAATCACCAAAAAATAATTGTTTTTATAAGTTTTTTTGTCGGTTTGCAACGCGGAAAACCGCGTTGCAAAGCCGTCATTTTTTTCGTCAAGGATTCCAAAGCGTAACGCTCGTTCTCTTATACTTGAACGACGTTTCAAAATATTCCGCCGCCGTCATTTTTGCATTGACAGAGAAGGTGGAAGCAGGGAACACGTTCGAGTTGCTGATGGCAAATCTGCGCGAGGAGTCCGTGGTATATACGGTGTTGTAATATTGTTCGTTGTTGTGGTTCGGATTAATGATGTCGTACGTTTTCCAATCTTCATACAACGCCTGACCGAAGGGCGAAAGGCTTTCCACTTGCGTTGCCGTCAAGTCGTATTTGAAATCCTTAAACGCGTTGGTCTGCACGGTGAAATCGGCAAGCGATTCGTCACTGTTCATCATCTGCACAAAGTCAAACGCCAAATCACGCTTCATTTCCGAAAGACCTTTGGTGACAAAGCAGAGGGAGTTGATGGTGTTGACCATGGTGTTGTTCCCCTTCTTTTCCACCTGTTCTCTCGTCGCCTTGGGCAAAGGCAACCAACCGTAGTTGCAGTCCTCTTTGCCGCCACCGATGCTTTCGTTCGCTTCAAAGTACGGGGTCGCTTCGCTGTCCCACCACGTACCTTCAATCAGCATGGCTTGACGGGTGATGTTGCTGGAAAATCTGGAAGCGACGTAATCTCTTTGCGCCGCAAACGCACCATAGGAAGGAGAGGTGATGTTCGCTTCTACCGAATACTTCCCTACCGTGTCCATCAACGTTTTCATGAATTCCAACGCATAGTAATAGGAAACGTGACGGAACGCCTCGTACCCGTTGTTTTGTGCAGGATCCAACGTAACCGTTTCCGTTTTCGGGGTCACGCCGTCCGATTCAAACTCGATTTTGCCGTTTGCGTCCAACTTGACAAGTTCGCTCATGTCCCCTTCAAAGGTGAAGTTCTGCATAAAGGTGTCCTTGCCTTGATAGTTCGCCATAAGCTGAATCATCAACGCGGTCACGTAGTATTTGGTGATTTCCGTGCCGCCCCAGTTCAATGCGGTGTAACCGTCTTGATAGATATATTCGCAAAGGTTCCAAAAATCTTCGTACGTAGCGGGCAAACCGTCGTCCTTGGTGCCCTTTACACCGTCGGGACCCGCACTGCGCGTGTCGCCGCTGTCGATGATGAACATATTGTTTACGTCCGTTTCGTTTTCGTACCCTTCGGCAAAATAGTACCCTCTTTCTTCAAACAAGTCGATGTCGTACACGATGCCGCACGACGCCATATAATGGGGAAGGGCGTAATACTTGGTTTCGCCGTTTTCCTGCACGCCGTAAAAGGCTTTTTGGTCGTCGGAAAGCTTGCTTTCAATCGACTTTCCGTCGTAGCTGCTGGTTGCGGTGACAAGGTCGGTGATGTCCTCTACCACGCCCTGTTTTTGCAGGTACAGATAGTTGACTTTTTCAACAAAATACACTTCGTAAATGTCGTTTTGAATGTTGGAAATTTGCGGCGTTTCTTTTACGTCGGTAATCATGACCTGCACGCCCGTTTTTCCGTCTTCTAACGATACGTCTTTGTACTTTTCTTCAAACTTGTCCTTGCCGTTGTACAACCACTTGTTGCCAAAGCCGCCTTGGTAGTTGCGCACGTAAAGCTGCGTTCTGTTCTTGTCGATTTTTTCGGTAGAACCGCCTGCAGGACGGCTGTCGCACGCAGAAAGCGTACCCATACCGCCAAACGCAAGCAACGCCGCCAACGCCATAGACGATATTCTTTTTGTCTTTTTCATCTTTTTATCCTCCGATATATTGATTTTGCCGCCGCCCGTTTCGCAACGGATTTTTGATGCGGCAATCTTGATTTTTTTCTACTTTTATTACGAAATAACGGGCAGTTCCACCACATCTTTTTGTGGTCTGTTTTTATATTCGCCGTGCGTGAAATCGGGGATTTCCACAGGCATACCCGTCGCCAAAGACCGCTCGGAAAGGTAGGTAATACTCATCCAAGCCGCCGCATCGTATACGTCAATGGGCATTTCCTTGCCGTTTTGCAAGCAATCGGCAAACACGACAAACTCGAAATAGTCCATGCCGCCGTGCCCCTGTTCCAAAATTTCGGGCGTGACTTCTTGCCACATCTTCGGCAGATATTCGTTGTATTTTTCCGACGTATTCGCAAACAGATTAAGCGCCTTATAATCGCCGACCAGTCTGCCCACCGTGCCGTCGGGATAGGTCATGGTGTGCTTGGACTCACTGAAATGCTCGTCGTCCAAAAAGACCATGTTGTTGGGTTGCGAATACATACCCTTCGTGCCGCGCACCTTAAACTCACGGCTGTACAAACGGGGCATGGTCGTGTCTAAACGAATGGTAATCAACTCGCCGTTTTCGCACGTGATCATCGTTTCCACCAAGTCCGCTTGTTTAAACTCTACGTCCTTCAAATGCGCAAGCTCGGGCTTGTTCTGCACGTATTCGTGCAACCCTTGCGAACCCGTCGCGCGGGAAATGAGGGATACCATACGGTTGCCGCGGTTGATGTTCAAAATTTTGGCAATAGGACCCAGCTCGTGCGTAGGATAATTTTCGCAATTCCGATGTATATAATTCCGCAAACGGTAATGGCGGTTTTGATCGCCGTAGGCAATCTCTTCGCGAATGTCGTGCCCGTATTGCCCCGAACAGTACATCACTTTGCCGAATTTGCCGTTGCGTACCAAACTCGTTGCCAATAGCTCGTCCTTGTTGAAACAGCAATTTTCCAAGAACATAAACGGCGTTTTGGTCTGTTCGTAAACGCGCACCAGCTCAAAACATTCCTTCTCGTCATACGCGCCGCCCACTTCCATGGCAACGGCAATGCCGCGGCGCATGGCGTCGATAGAAATGCGAACGTGCACTTCCCAATTCGCCACCACAATGGCGCAATCGGGGTTCAATTCTTCAAACATTTGAATGTGGTCAGTGTATACGGCAGGGCGTTTTCCCGTCTTCTTTTCAAATTCATCGGCAAGCGAAATCGCTTTATCCTCGTACGGGTCGCAAACGCCTACCGTTTCGTATGCGTCAATGGTCATCACCGAATTACCCGTGCCGAACGCTCTGTGTCCGCAACCGCAAAATACCGTGCGTATCTTTTTCATACTAATTCCTCTTTTTTGTCCGTGTGGACGATTTTTATCTTTTTTATTTTGCAAACCGCAAAGGGGACAGAGGGGAAAATCCGTATCCCCTTTCGGCTTGCTTTCCGCCGTCGGCGGAGATTTTTATGCTTTTGCCGTTTGGGTAATGGTTACACCGTCTGGCGTGCCATTGTTGGAGAATTGAATCAACGAAGGCAGGGTAACCGTTACGTTTTCATAGGTATCCTTAACGTTATCCTTGTTGGTGGTAGCAATTAACGCACCCAAACCCGAACCTGCGGTAATCTTCACGTTCTTCCAAACGCAACCGCCCGTTTGCATAGCAATAGGCGTATTCGTCGTGTCCGTCGTGTTCGTATTAGGATTACTGTTAATATCAATGGTTACGTTTTCAAGCGTGGTATAGTGTAT
>CAYRAY010000051.1:0-11612 GCA_964422405.1 uncultured Clostridia bacterium
TCCGCCAACGCCTCTGCGCTCCGTCCGTACTTCGCCAAAAATCCCTTTTCGATACTGCCCGTGTTTGCGCCGACCCGAACGGGAATTTTATGCGCCTTTACGCAATCGGCAACCAACCGAATACCGTTTTCGTCGCCGATGTTGCCGGGGTTGATACGCACCTTGTCTGCGCCGTTTTCAATGGCGAGCACCGCAAGTTTGGGCGAAAAATGGATATCCGCCACCAAGGGGATATGGATTTTATCTTTGACGGAACGCACCGCCAAGGCATCCGCCTCGTCCGCGATTGCCACACGCACGATTTCGCAACCTGCTTGCTCCAACGCCGCAATCTGCGCCGCCGTCTTTTCCGCGTCCGCCGTTTTGGTGGTGGTCATCGATTGAATTTTCACGCTTGCGCCGCCGCCGATTTGCACACCGCCGACCCATACCGATTTCGTTTGCATACCGCCCTCCTTCCCGTTTTTTGGGGTATTTGCGAAAATATTATTTTTCCTTCTTTATTATTTTTCCTTCTTTTCCGCCTTCATCATCTGTTTCAGTTCGCTCATAAACGACGAGAGGTCCTTGAACGAACGGTAGACGGAGGCATAGCGAACGTAGGCTACTTCGTCCAGCTTTTTCAGCCGCTCCATCACCATTTCGCCGATGACTTTGGTGGTCACTTCGCTTTCCATACTGTTGTAAATCTGTTTGGAAATATCCGAAACGATTTCTTCAATCGCCGCCGTGGTAACGGGGCGTTTTTCGCACGATTTGATAATGCCCGCACGGATTTTTTCGGCATTGAACGATTCCCTTGCGCCGTTGTTTTTTACCACTAGCACGGGCGCGACTTCGATAATTTCGTACGTCGTAAAACGTCTGCCGCACCCCGTACATTCTCTGCGGCGGCGAATGGCTTTATCGTCGTCCGCCGAACGGGAATCCACCACTTTACTTTCTGTACAATCGCAATATAAACACTTCATTTTTTGTTACCGTCCTCGTTTTCCGCCCTGTCGCGGCATACCATTCAACGCATACCTGCCCACGGCATTTTGATTCCTTGCTAAAATTTTCAACGCGTACATGGTATGCCTGTTTTTATCTAAAACGGAACTCAACGCATACCTGCCTATACTCTTTACGACTTTTTGCCTTTTCTTGCACGGATTGCCCAAACCTCGCTTTCGTATCCGCGATCGCTAGGGACATAGTACACTCTGTCTTTTAAGGAATCGGGCAAATACTGCTGTTCGACGTAACCGCCGTAGTTGTGCGGATATTTATACGCTTCGCGTTGCGCCTTGCCCTCTGCACTGGCATAGCTGACGTCCTTTAAGTAGGCAGGCACGTTGTCGTCGCGCGCGTTTTTCGCATCGTCCACCGCTGCATACATGGCATTGACGACGGAGTTGCTCTTTTCCGCCTCACACACGTAGACGATGGCTTCCGCCAACGGGATACGCGCTTCGGGATAGCCGATTTTTTCCAAGGCATACATTGCGGACGTGGCGATTTGCAAAGCGCGCGGATCTGCCATGCCCACGTCCTCGGCAGAGTGCACCACCAACCGCCGCGCAACCAACATGGGATCACAACCGCCCTCGATCAAGCGCATGGCGTAATACAATGCCGCGTTGGCATCGCTGCCGCGCAAGGACTTGCAAAAGGCGGATAAAAAGTTATAATAATCGTCCTCGTTATACGAAAGGGCTTTGCGTTGAATGGACTGCTCGGCATCGGCAAGGGTAATGCGTACCCTGCCCTCGCCATCGGGGTTGGTGGTCAGGGCGGCAAGCTCTAATGCGTTATACGCCGAGCGCAAATCCCCTGCCGCCATGTTTGCAATGTGCGCAATGGCATCCTCGTCCACCACAATACCCTGTTTACCCAAGCCCTTGTGGCGATTTTTGACCGCCTTACGCAACGCATCAGCAATGTCCTCTTTGGAAAGCCGCTTAAACTCGAACACGCGACAGCGCGAAACGATTGCAGGCGTCATCGACGCGTACGGATTTTCCGTGGTGGAACCGATGAAAATAATCGTGCCCTGTTCCACGGCGGGCAACAGAGAATCGCTTTGCGTTTTGCTGAAACGGTGGCACTCGTCCAAAAGAAGATAGGTGCGTTTGCCGTACAACTTCAAATTTTCGCGCGCTTGATCCACCGCCTTTTTGACATCCGCTACACCTGCATTGACGGCGTTGAGTTTGATAAACTCCCCGTTCGTGCGCAAGGCGATGATGTTGGCGAGCGTGGTTTTTCCGCAACCCGGGGGACCCCAAAAAATGCAGCTACCCAACCGATCCGAAGCAATGGCGCGGCGCAAAAGCGAGCCTTCCGCCACGATGTGCCGTTGCCCGATAAATTCGTCCAAGTTGTTGGCGCGCATGCGCTCGGCAAGCGGTTTTGCCTGCTCCTCGTTTCTGTTAAAATCAAATAAATCCATACTCTCTCCTTGCACGTCATCGGCTATCACGAGCGGAACAAACGGTTTAGTCCTCGCGCAGTTCCTCGTCAATCGCGCGCTCTAACGTCGTTTCCGTGCGGGATTTGCGCAACGGTGCATACGGACGCTTTAACACTTTGCGAATGTTGTTTGCGTGTTCCTTGCCCATTTCGTATCCCTTTTCGTAGGCGAATTCTACGGGCTTAATATCGTATTGGCTCATATCCCCGAGGTCGGGTTCCAGCCAAAAATCGATGATGTCCTTATACTTTTCTCTGCGGTGCGCCGTGCGCTGATTGTCGATAATGTCAATCATTTCCAACACCACTTTCAAGACGTTGGGCACGTCTTTGCTGGACGATCTCCGCCCCAGCACGTCCACGGCAACCAACACGTCCGCGCCCATTTCCTTTACGTAGGTCACGGGGACACGCTCTAAAATGCCGCCGTCGATGTAGTGCGTGCCGTTCTTTTCGAAGGGGTGGAACACCCCCGGAATGCAAGCGGAAGCCACCACGGCATCCAACACGCTCCCTTCGAAAAACTCCACAAGCTCCTGCGCGACCATATCCACCGCATAGCAACGGAAGGGGATTTTCAAATCAGAAAACTGAATATCGCCGATACATTTTTCCAACACTTCGCGCATCTTTTTTGTGCCCATCAAACCGCCGCGCTTGCCCGTGATATCCACCAAGTCCAAAAGCCGCAACTCGTACACGGCTTCCTTCATCTGCTCGATGGTCATACCCGAAGCGTACGCCGCCCCGACGACCGCACCCATGGAAATGCCCGTTATGTAGTCGGGCATGACCCCGACCTCTTCCAACGCTTGCAAAAAGCCGATATGCGCCACTCCGCGGCTACCGCCCGAACCAAGTGCCAAACCAAGTTTCTTTTTCATACGACCCCTCCGTTTTGTGCCTGCGCAAGTCCTTTTTCCGCAAGCGATTTTTTTATTTTTTATCGTAAGTTTTTTCCGTTTAGAAACGTTCAACGCATACCTGCCCTGACCGTTTCCGTTTTTTGCCTTATTTTTCCAATTCCGTTTGCAATTTGGAATACGCACCCAAAAGCTTCAATTCCAACGCGTTTTTGCGCACCGCTTCCAGCGTTTCGCGCGCGGTTTTCGAGCCGCCGTCGCACTCCGTTTCGATAAAGAACCGATACTCGCCCGGCTTATCTTTGACGGGGCGGCTTTCGATTTTGGTCATATTGATTTGCTGCTGTGCCACCTCTTGCAACAGACCTAAAAGTCCGCCGGGGCGGTGGGGTCCGACCACCGAGAAAAAGAGCTTTTCGCTGTGTTCGGGCAAGTTTTCCTCTCCCTTTTTAATCAAGAGGAAGTGGGTGAAGTTGTTCGGTTCGTCCGAGATACAATTTTTTCCCACCACAAAACCGCTGTGTAAATTTTCGACGTGCGCCCCTGCGATTGCCGCGCTTTTGCCCGTGTCGTCCTCCATGGCGCGCGCAATGCCGAAGCCCGTAGACTCCGTTTCGCGCAAAGCCGCAAACGGCATTTCCTTGTTCAAAAAGGTGGCGCACTGATCCAACGCCTGTCTGTGAGAATACACCCTGCCGATTTGCGACAAAGGCGTGCCTGCTTTATACACCAAGCGGTGTTCGATACGCAACACCAACTCGCTGACGGCATACAAATCCTTTGCCGATTGCAACAAATCGAGATTTTGCGACACGTCGCCCTGTAAACTGTTTTCAATGGGAATTGCCGCGCCGTCCACTCTACCGCTTGCCACCGCCGCAAACACGTCGGGGAAACTGCGGAAAGGAACGCACTCGTCCCAGTTCACCGCGTTCGACGGGGTTTTTGCCGACTCCGCTTTCAAAAATGTTTTCGCCGCCAAGTGCGAATAGCTGCCTTCCGGTCCTAAAAACGCAATTTTCATCTTATGTTACCTCACTATTTTTCTCTGGTTGCGCCTTGTTTTGTTACGTTTGTTTTATCGTTCGTTTGACCTGCCGTTTGCGCAAAACGGACGTCGCCAAGCGTTATACCTGCTCTGCCAAATCCAACAACAGACGTTCGGTGTCCGCCCAACCGAGGCAGGGGTCGGTAATCGACTTGCCAAACACCTCGTCGTGCTTTTGGTTGCCCTCTTCCAAAAAGCTTTCAATCATAAAGCCTTTGACGATCCGTTTAAAATCCTTGTCGAAACGGCGGTTTTGCATCACTTCTTCCGCGATACGGATTTGCTGACGGAACTGCTTTGCGGAGTTGGAATGGTTGCAATCGATGACGATGGCAGGGTTTTGCAGGGAACTGCCCCTGTACATTTCTTCCACCTTCATCACCGTTTCGTAATGGAAGTTCGGCACGTCCGCACCCGAACCGTCCACACCGCCGCGCAAAATGGCGTGCGCAAACGGGTTGCCGCCCGAACTCACTTGATAGTTGCGGTATTTGAACACCTGCGGACTCTGCGCCGCAAAAATGGAATTGATCAGGGCGTAAATGTTGCCGCTCATCGGGTTTTTCATACCCACGGGGGCATCGATGCCGCTTGCTACCTGACGGTGCATTTGGTCCTCTACGCTGCGTGCGCCGACGGCGTGATAAGAAAGCAAGTCCTCTACGTACGGCGTATTTTCGGGGTACAGCATTTCGTCTGCCGAAGTCAAGCCCGATTCGTTAATCGCCGCGAGGTGCAAGGCACGGATACTGCGAATCCCCCTTGCGACGTCCGCTGCACCCTCGGGGTCGGGTTGCAAAAACATACCCTTATAGCCCACACCCTTGGTACGAGGTTTGTTAGTATAGACGCGTGGCACAATGACTAGCTTGTCCTTCACCTTTTCGTTTAATTTGCCTAAACGGGAAATATATTCCAACGTCGGGGCGGGTTCGTGGGCGGAGCAAGGTCCTACCACCACCAACATTTTGTCGCTCTTGCCCGAAATGACGTCGCGAATTTCGGCATCTCTGCCGCGCTTAATTTCTTGCATGGCAGGGGTAAGCGGTTTTTCGTCGATAAATTCCTCGGGTTCGGGAATAAAATACTGCTTTTCTATCATAACGTTCTCCTTTTTTCACTCACTTCTTTTGTCTGTTTTCGATATACGCTTTTACGCCGTCGGTCACGTACTCGTCGTACGGCGTGCCGAATTGCAGGCTGTTGCGGACGATGGACGAGCTGACGTGCAACAGTTCTTGCCGACAGGGCAGGTACACGGTCAACAAGTTTTTATCCAACTTTTGGCTGGCGTAAAAGTTTGCGTTTTCGTAATCCAAATCGATGCCGTTGCGTATACCGCGGACGTAGATTTGGGTGTTTTCTTCTTGCAATAATGCCACCGCCGTGCCGCCGAAGGTACGGATTTTTACCCGTTCATCGTTGCCAAAATCGACGGCGAGCATTTCCATGCGTTCCTCCGCCGAAAAACAGGGGGCTTTGGCAGGGTTGACAAGCACAGCGACCACCACCTCGTCAAACAGCTTTAAGCAATCTTCAATCATTGCTTTATGCCCCAACGTGGGCGGATCGAACGACCCTGCAAACACGCATTTGCGTTTTGTATTTTCCATTGTCTGCCTCCGCTTATTGCTGTTTCAAACGGAAAAACGTGACGTACGTTTTGCCGTATTTGCGCTCGTCATACTTTTCCAAGCCGTTCACTTCGCCTTCGAACGGTCTGTCCCGTTCGTATACGGCAATGCCGTCCGACTTCAAAATGCCCCGACGGACAATGGCTTCCAGACCCGTTTTTCCGTAATCGAAACGATAGGGCGGATCTAAAAACACCACGTCGAATTCGCCGCGCACGATGGATAGGCAAGTGAGATAATCCCCCTGCATGACCTTGGCCTCCGCGCCGTTGACGGGGATTTTCAGCGCGTTCAAATTCTTTTTTACAATGGCAAGGCTGTCCTTGGAAAGGTCGTTGAACACCACCTCTTCCGCGCCGCGAGAAAGGGATTCTAACCCCAGCGCGCCGCTGCCTGCAAACAAATCCAAAACCCTTGCGCCGCGCAAACGCAAGGCAAGGATATTGAACACCGATTCTTTGGCTCTATCCGAAGTCGGGCGCACTGCTTCGCCGGGGAACTCCGCCAAAATTCTGCTTCTATATTTTCCGCCGATAATCCTCATATCCGCCTCTCTATACCGCCGTTAAAAATGCCGTAAAACGGGGTTAAACGCATACCTGCCTACCCCGTTTTGCTTTTTTGGAGATTATTTCTTCTTTTTGGGCTTGGTGCCGGGCAAGCCGCCGTAGTTGATTTTTTTCTCTTTTGCCGCCTCTGCTTTTGCCGCTTGATCGGCAATGGCTTGCTGACGGAGCGCCTTGTTTCTGCGCGCGTATGCGCCGATGATGTAGAACGCACCCGAAACGGCAATGGGAACAAGCGCAAACAGCATGGTAATATAATAGGAAATGCTTGCGCCGCCCACCGTGTTCAAAGCATAGAAAGGCAAAATGGACCAACCCGAAAGCAAAATGCAAATCGTCGTAGGCACATTCAAACCGTTGGCGTCCACTTTGGGTTGTTGCACACCGAACACAATCGCCGTGACGATGGTGAAGATTGCGGAGATGATCCCAAAGGTAAAGCCCTTCCAAACACGGTATTCCTTTGCCTCTTTATGCGAGGACATTTTGAAGGAATTGCCGTATGCGTCTGTTGCCGAACGCTTTACGTTGCCGGAAACCAACTGTTCGTAATGCGTGCCGCCGTGCGCCCAGCAAATGAGCGCGTTGTAGGCGATTGCCGCCACGGGGCAGACGATTGCCCAAATTTGCGAACCCAACGTCCATTTCAGTTGAAATTTAGAGGTTTCGGTGTCCGTTTTGCCCATCAGCATAAACAGAATCATACCTGCCGACAAATACATCAGCGTGGAGGGCAAGGATGCCTTGACAATCTCCCAAACGTATCTGCCGAACCACTTTAATTTCTTTTTTAATTTTGCCATAGTAAAAACTCCTACACGTTATTTTTGTTGCCGCGATTCGGGTAAAGAATCCGCCGTTCCGTCACGCATATATCGAGCGGCATATCACTTGCCGTATGCGGTACTTCGCGCACGATTTGAAAATCGTAACAAAGCCCCACCCGTTTCGCTTGATTTTGATTTTGTAAAAACCGATCGTAATATCCGCCGCCGTACCCCAGACGGTTGCCGTGTTCATCTGCCGCCAACAGCGGAAGAATGACCACGTCCATAGCCTCGGTTGCAGGCAAGCCGATCGGCTCTCGAATCCCCATGCGGTTTAGCAAAAAGTCTTCGCCGTATGCCACCGCCAGCATTTCTCCGTTTTCTATTTTGGGACAATAGAGGTTGCAACCCCTGTTTTGCAGGGTTTCTATCAGCTTGTCCGTCGGCATTTCCGACGAGTACGAAAGATAGCAAAACACGTTTGAACGCGTACCTGCCCCCTTCGTTTGCCGAATTTCATCCTCTAAAACGGAAAAGATTTTGATAAAATTTTGAATTGCCGCAGCCTCTTTTATGTCACGATTTTCGTTGAGCGCGCGCCGCTTTTTTGCATAGTCGCGCAAGGCGGTTTTGCGTTCTGTCACATCCGAAAAAGAGGGTTCGACAAAGCGTAAATTATTCGTATACATACCTTCGCTCCGCACGGCGCGTTGCCGCGCACAACACTTCGTAAACGGATACGCCGAGCCGTTCTGCGTGCTTTGCCGCGTCCGTCCACAACGCCGTTTCCGCGGGCAAGCTACCCCGAACCACGCAAGCGTCCATGCACAACCCGACCTGCCGTTGTTGTTTTTCCGCTTTGGTTGCGGCAACGCCGTCGGCATAGCCTGCACGCAAAACCGAAACTTCGGTCGTGGTTTGGATACACGGTTGCCCGTAACCCAAGCCGCCGCCTATTGCCCTGCGCTTTGCCACGCAACGGGCGTACACCGTCATCGCCTTTTTCAGCGGCAAATCCGTTTGCGTGCCGTCGGGCAGATACCCGTATAGTCCCAAACCGATCCGCGCGCCGCCGAAAGCGAACGCTTTGCCCAGCGTTGCACCGTAGGTTGCACTCAGGTGCGCCGTCACATTCGGGAAAAAGGCTTTGACCGCCCTTTCCGCCCGACGGAATTGCGCAAGTTGCGCCGCCGACGCCTGCCTATCGCAAGCGTAGAGGTGAGAATATACCCCCTCTGCCTTGATATAGGGTTGCGATTGCAAAAACCGACAGAGAGGAATAAGCTCCGCTTGCTCCGCGCCGTAACGGTTCATACCCGTGTTGACCTTGATATGCGCCCGAACGGGGATTTGGCTTTGCGCACAGACCTGCGCAAGCCGTTTTGCACTGTCCAAGCCGTCCACCGTGGCGATAAAACCGTTGACAACAAGGCTATGTGCCTGTTCCGCTTGCCACGGGGGCGTAAGCACCAAAATATCCTTGCCGCAAGCCGCCACGCGGAGTTCTGCCGCCTCGTCCAAAAGGGAAACGACAAACCCGTCTGCCACGTCGGCAAGGCAAGCCGTCACTTCTTCCGCGCCGTGCCCGTAGGCATCCGCTTTGACCACTGCATACAGCTTTTTGCACCGCCTGCGAAAGGCAAGTGCGTTGTGCCGTATGGCGTTTAACCGAATTTCCGCAATCGTTTTCTGCATACTGTTATCCTATGCAAACACGGCGATTTTGTTGCCGACGATGGCGGATTTTTATGCCGATTTATTTCGCCGCTTCAAAGATGATGCGGTGACAATTTTCACATTCGCTGGTGGCGCCGCTTGTCAGTTTGTTGCGCTCCGCCAACGACGGTTCCATACTGCAGAACGGGCAACGTCCGCTTATGGTTGCGCCCACGACGGGGAACAACTTCTCCTTGCGTTTCGTTTGATATTTTTGCATGGTTTCCGCCGACACCTCTTTGGCGAGAGCGGAAAGTTCCTTTTCGATATTGTCGCGCTCTTCCGCGCGAGATGCCTTGACCTTGTTGTATTTGTCCTTTGCCTCGTCAAACTTCTTTTGCGCGGAAATGACTTGCTTTTTCAGCTTTTGATATTCTGCGTCTACGTCTTTGATAGAAGCGGAAAGCACGGCAAGGTCGGCTTTCATCTTTTTGAGTTGCGACACTTTGGTTTGCGCTTTCTTTTGGTAGAACGCCACGTCGGCGCCGCCCGTAACCAACTCGTCCAAGTTATCAAAATCCTTTAAGGTTTCTTCTAACTGCTGATACTTTTTTGTCAAATTGTCCGCTTCCGCGCGCAAAGAAATGGCTTTCGTTTCTAACGAGTCCAACTTTTCGGGTGCGGTTTCAAAGAATTTTTTGTACTTGACGTATTCTTTTCTTTCGTCGCAACTTGCCAACTCGCGCTCTAACTTGTACAGCTTTTGGTCCACTTCTTGATAACGTAAAATTGCTTGTAATTGTGACATATAATACTCCCTCCGTCAAAGCAGATCTTCGTCCGTGTGATAATCGCACGGGACGGACAACTGCCGACGCATTTTTTCGTAATACTTTTGAAAACCGTAGTTTTCGGACGCGTAATGCGTCATAACCGCCAACGCCAAACCTTCTTCTTTGGCAAGCGTCAGCAAATGGTGCTTAAAATCCGCCGAAATCAGCAAGTCTACACCCTGCGCTTTGGCAAAGGCGATGGCTTCCTCGTCGGCGCCTGCGCCGCAAAAGCTTGCCGCGCGACATACCCGTTTTACGCCGTTGCCGTATATCCACAGCCGCTCGGTGCAAAACTCCTTTTTCAGTTCCCTTTCTAAATTTTGCAAGTCGCACTCCGCCACGGAATACGCTCTGCCGTAGCCGCCGCCCGTCAACGGGTGCATCACCGACGTAGCGCCGTCGGGCGAGGGGTTGCCGTTTGCCCGTTCCGCCGCCGCGCGCACGCCGTTTTGCAAGCTTTGGTCGATGCCGCCTTCCGCGCCGTCTAAATTCAGATGCATAGACAACACAGAAATACCGTTTTTGAGGCACGCGGCAGGGTTGCGACCCAGCCCTTCGCCGATGCGAAGATTGGAAAGCTTGGCATAGATGGCAGGGTGGTGGGTAACGATGAGGTTATACCCCTTTGCCTTTGCCGCCGCCACGGCGGTGGAAGTGAGGTCGAGGGAAAACAACGCACCCGTGACCTCCTCTCCGACGTCCACAAGAACGCCGCTGTTATCGTACGCGCCGTACTTGGCGCAATATTCGTCGCTCAAACGCTTGGGGGCGATTTGGTCGGCAATTTTGTAAATTTCACTTAATTTCACCTTGCAACACTCCTTGCAAACGCGCTTTTTTTTGTAAGAGGGCGGCGCGGCTCTCCTCGCCCAAGGCAGGCTCGCTTAAATACGTATCCACGTTTTTTATCAGCTTTTGCATACGGGCAACGAACGCTTCGCCCATGTCCCGTAAGTTATCTCTGCCGAACTCGTATTCCGCATCCGTATAGGCAGGTGTTTTGCGTTCATCGCATACCTGCCCCCCTGCTTTGACGTTTCCGCCCACGATTACCTCGTAATACTTCCCGTCGAAAAAGGTGAAGTCACGCTCGATATACCCGTCGTTTTGCAGGATATAGCGGCGCAATTTTTCGCTGTCGTGCATGGGCTGAAAAACAAACCGCTTGGGCATAAATCCGTATTTTTTATCGGATAAAATATGCACGATTTCGCTGCCGCCCATACCGGCGATGAGCACCTGTTCGGTGTCCTTCGGCACGCCGAAAAACCCATCGCCGAGCACCGAAACGGCTTTTCCGTTTTGGATATACTCACCAAGCAACGCCTCTGCCTTTGCCAAACTGCCCTTGCTGACATCGGACAAAATCGCCCTGTCGCAAAGTCCGTTCTGCAACATATATTCGCTGCAATAGCCGTGGTCGCAACCGACGTCGGCAAAGCTTTTGCAGGGGGCAAGCAAGGAACAGAGGGTGTCGATCCGTTTGCCGTAACCCATTACTCCACAAAGTCCTTCAACTTTTTGCTGCGCGAAGGGTGACGGAGTTTACGCAATGCCTTGGCTTCGATTTGGCGGATACGCTCTCTGGTGACGTTGAACTCTCTGCCTACTTCTTCCAGTGTTCTGGGTTTGCCGTCGTCGATGCCGTAGCGCAAACGGAGTACTTTTTCTTCACGCGGGGTCAGGGTGTCCAACACGCTGAGGAGCTGTTCTTTCAGCATGGTGGAAGCCACCGAGTCGCTGGGGGTTACCGATTTTTCGTCTTCGATAAAGTCGCCGATGTGGCTGTCT
>CAYRAY010000052.1:0-11602 GCA_964422405.1 uncultured Clostridia bacterium
AAAAAGCCCAACTTTTTCCATTATTTCTAATGAATCAAGTTAGGCTTTAAGTGGTGGAGGTGGTCGGAGTTGAACCGACGTCTTACTCGGCTGCCAAAAAACTTTCTACATACTTAGTTTATCTACAATTTCTTACTTTGGCAACGCGGGTAAACACGCTTTGCCAAACGCAGAAGGCTGAATACTCTTATCCGAACACCTTCCGTTTCGGGTAAGAAGGCTCCGTCTTGATGACGCCGCGACCCCGACCGACGGATAAATCGGGCGCGACGTTTCGCTTTAAGCGAGATTACGCTGCAAGAGCGTAGTTTGCATTTCTATCTGCATTTAAATTTAGGTGGAACGTTTTAGCGTAGCCGCTCCGTCTACGGTATGCTTATCTTTTCGCTCACCGGCAATCGAATCCGGGACACCCCCATATCGCCGTTTGCGTATACTTTATTATACACAGAACAACAAAAAATGTAAACACATTTTTAGTACTTTTTCAAAAAAACTTCTTTCCCTAAAAAATACAGCCGACAAGTTTCCCCTATCGGCTGTGTTTTTGTTGTGTATTTTTGCTGTATACAGGCAAACTGCCCATACCATGTACGCGATGAACGTTTTTTCAGTTCCCTATCCTTTGCGAAAAAATCAAGCACCGCGCTTCCACGTGACGGGTGCGAACAGAAGGAGCATAGGGAAAATTTCCAACCTGCCGGCGAGCATATCGAAGATGAACACAATCTTTGCCCACCACGAATAATCGTAAAATGAACCTGCAGGACCTACCGCGCCGAGCCCCGGACCGATATTGTTTAAGGTAGCCGCAACGGCGGTGAATGACGTGGTGAATGGTCCGTTTTGCGTGCCTGCGTAGCTTAAATTTCCGCTATCCAACGACACAACCAAGAAGGACAAAATGAAGATGATGACGTAGGCAATGGTATAGCTATACACCGAGCGCACGACCTCGTCCTCTACCACTCTGCCGTCCATGGTGACGTGGGTGACGCGTTTGGGGTGGAGCAATTTGCCCACTTCGTTTTTGGCGCTCTTGCCCAGAACGAGAAAACGGGACACTTTCATGCCGCCGCCCGTACTGCCTGCGCACGCGCCCATAAACATCAAGAACACCAAGATGACGTGCGAAAAAAGCGGCCACGTATCGAAGTTTTCGGTGGAAAAGCCCGTTGTGGAAACAATGGAAGCAACCGAAAAGGCGACGTGTTTTAACGCTTCGGGGAAGCTCATTTTCTGCCCTGCGGCATTTGCCGTTTCAGTGAGGAACACGTTGAGCGTGATTGCCAAAATGGACGCACCGACGATGATTAAAAACCATTTAACTTCTTCGGTCAGCACCTCTTTCCATCTCCGTTTGCCAAGCATATAATAAGAGTTGAAATTGATAGAAAAGACGAGCATAAACACGGTGACGACGATTTGCAAATAGGAGTTATACCCCAAAAATCCGTCCGCCTTGAAAGAGAAGCCGCCCGTACCTGCCGTGGCAAACGCGGTGTTGACGGCATCGAACACGGGCATTCCGCCACAGAGCAAAAGCACGAATTGCAACACGGTCAGCGCGCCGTAAATGGCATACAGAATTTTTGCCGTGGTGCGAACCTTGGGCACGAGTTTACCGACCGTGGGACCTGGGCTTTCCGCTTTCATGATGTGCATATTGCGCGCGCCGCTCAAGGGCAAAAACGCCATAATGAACACCAAAACCCCCATGCCGCCAACCCAGTGGGTGAAGCTGCGCCACATCAAAATGGATTTAGGCAACGCCTCTACCGTGGCGCCGTCGGGGAAGATGGTTGCGCCCGTGGTGGTAAAGCCAGACACCGTTTCGAACAGCGCGTCCACGAACGAGAGTTTGGTTGCGCCCGACAACACGAAGGGCAAACAGCCGAACACGGACAGGACGATCCAACACAAGGCGGTGACGACAAAGCCTTCCTTGGCGTAAATTTTATCGTTTTTCGGTTTGCCGATAAAACAGAATGCCCCCACCGTCAGGCAAATGGCGATACAAAACAAGAAAGCAAAAAAGGTCACTTCCCAGTAGATTGCCGCCGTAATGAGCGGAACGAGCAGGAATGCCGCTTCGAAAAACAGCATCCAGCCCACCGTTCTTCTGATAATTCCGAAATTCATAGCCCATCACCCCTTATTTCAGCACTTCCGACACGTCGTGCAAGCCGAGCATTTTGCTGACGACTACCACGGCGTCGTTGGGTTCTATGACGTCGCTACCGCGAGGCAGAATCACTTTGTCGCCGCGCGTGATACAGGTAATGAGCACGTCCGATTTGAAGCGGAGTTTGCTAAGCGGCGTGCCGACGATGCGCGAGCCTTCCTTGACGATAAATTCGGAGGCCTCCACCTTGCCGTCGATGATGTTATACATGGTTTCTACGTTGCTGCCCTTGGTGTTGCGCGTGGAGCGGACGTAGCGGACGATGGTATCCGACGTGATGTTTTTGGGGCAAATGACGGTGTCCAGTTCCAAACGCTTAATCACGCTGTCGTAGTCCGTACGCTTGATTTTGGTGACGAGTTTGCCGTTGTTTTCCTCTTTGGCGAACAGGGAAAGGAGAATGTTCTCCTCGTCCGAGTTGGTCATGGTCAAAAATGCGCTGGCGGAGGTTAAACCTTCCTCGATCAACAGTTCTTTGTCGGCAGGATTGCCGCAAATGACGCGATATTTGGGGAAACGCGCAGCGAGGTCTTCGCATACGGCGCGGTCCTTATCGATAATTTTTAACGCTACACCCGATTTTTCTAAAATTTCGCAGAGGTAGTGGGTGATGACGCCGCCGCCGACGATGATGGCATCGTGAATGGAATGGTCTTTACGACGAATTTTGCGGAAGAATTCGTTGGCGTTTTTGGGGGTAGCCACAATGCTGACGACGTCCTTTTCCGCAAAGACGGAATCGCCTTTGGCTATATACGCTTCGTTGCCGCGCTCGATGGTGCAGACGAGGACTTCGGAGGGGTATTTCGTCATCAGTTCTTTGACGGACAGACCGACGAGTACGCTGGTGGCAGGGACTTTAAATTTGATGATTTCAACCTTGCCCTTGGCGAACGGCTCGATTTTAATTGCCGTGGGGAAACGCAGTACACGCGCGATTTCTTCCGCCGCCGCATATTCGGGGTTGATGACCATGGCAAGACCGAGTTCCGAACGGAGGTATTCCGTTTCCTCGCTATATTCGGGGCTTTTCAGGCGCGCGATGGTGCGGCAATCCCCTTCCTTTTTGGCGATCATGCAACAGAGCAGGTTCAGCTCGTCCGAGTTGGTGACGGCGATGAAGAGGTCGGCGGTTTTGATGCCTGCCTCTTGCAAGGTGGTATGGGTTGCGCCGTTGCCGACAAGCCCCATAACGTCGGCTTGGTCGGTGGTTTCTTTCACTTTATCCGCCGACATATCGATGACGGTGACTTCGTTGCCGTCGCTATTCAATTTTTCGGCAAGAGTCTGACCGACCCTGCCACAGCCAACAATAATAACTTTCATAAATTTTCGCCTCTTTGCATTGTTAAAAATCTTGTTTGCCGTTGCAGAAAACACCGCTTGGCAAGCGTTATAAAAGCATTATGCCTTCTTCTTTTTCTTGGCTAATTTTCTAATGGACGTGTGGTGTTCTTCACCGACGAACAGCCGCACTACGTTTTGGTGATGTGCCCCCCACGTAAGGACGTTGATTGCCAAAATAGTCATGTACAAGCATACCAGGTA
The DNA here is from genome assembly GCA_964422405.1 of uncultured Clostridia bacterium. GTDB lineage: Bacteria > Bacillota > Clostridia > Christensenellales > Borkfalkiaceae > Scatosoma. The sequence continues at coordinate 3,734 of CAYRAY010000052.1, forward strand.
CGCGTTGAACTGTCCTACGCCGTAGCGCATAAGAAAAATGCAGACCTGAATAATGCTGAATCCCGTGACCCCCAAAAGCGAGCCGAGCGAGCCCCATTCGGTGAGGAAGATGAACAAAACCACCCCCCACAAAAGGCAGAACACGACGAGAATATGCCAAATCCAGTCGCAGGGCAAACAGAACCAGAACAGCCCCAAAGTGGAGGCTATGCCCTTGCCGCCGCGGAAACGGTTGGTGACGGGGAATACGTGACCGATGATGACCATAAGACCGCAAAAATAGCGCGTGAAGTCGGAAACGAGGATTTCCGTGCCCTCAAAGCGGACGTTGCGGTAGATGAAAAAACTGACGATGGCAGGGATTCCGCCCTTGAACGCATCGCAAAAAAAGGTGATTAAACCGATTTTTAAGCCGAATTCTCGGCTCATATTCATTGTACCGGGGTTGCCGCTGCCGATTTTGGTGATGTCCCTTTTTTTAAGACCGGAAATCAGCCGCGCGAAGTTGAAACAGCCGATGAAGTAGCAAAGGGCTGCCATGAGGACAATCTGCCACCAGTGTTGTGCAAGTTGAAATGTTTTCATAATCGTTTACCAGATATTGGCAAGGCTGAGCCTTGACCCGGATTTACTACGGTGCCGTACGTTTTTTTATGGGGCGGCGCGCCTGTATGGGTTTTAAGATACACTCCGTTCGCCGCAAAGCGGCTCAGTCGGTATGACAGAGGGAGTGCGGCGCACCTGTGGGAATATACGGATTTGCAGTTACGTTTTTGGGGTAAGATACACTCCGCTCGGTTGCCATGCAACCTCGGTCGGTATGACAAGGAGAAAATTGAAACGGGGATATACCCCTATGTGAAAGATACGCCACCCACACAAGTTGTTGATACATAAAAGAACGAGCGGTGTAGGTGGTAGGATTGGGTCAAGGCTCAGCCTTGGCGGAATGGAGATGCAAGCAAGACGAGTAGGTGTGAGGGCGCACACAAGTAGTGCGTAACCGAACACCAACAAAGTATTGCGTAGCATATCCGTTCCGCACGACCTCACTCGTCGTCTTTTTTCTCACGCACAACAATTTTTATCGGCGTGCCCGTGAAATCATAGGCGCGGCGAATGGTGTTTTCCAGATAACGCTGATAAGAGAAGTGCAAAAGCCCTTCGTCATTTACGTGCAAGACGAACAACGGCGGACATACACCCACCTGCGACGAAAAGAATACACGCATTCTTCTGCCTTGATAGGAAGGCGGCTCTTGCAAGCGCACGGCATCACCGATCAAATCGTTCAATTCGCCCGTAGGCACACGGAAGGACGCGTTGCGGTATACTTCGTCTACGGCGGCAAGCAACTTTTCGACACGTTGCCCCGTCTTTGCCGAAATGTAGATGGACTTATAATAGTCCATAAACTTCAAGTCCTCTTTCAGCTTTTCTTCAAACTTGTTGACGGTGTGGGTATCCTTTTCAATCAAGTCCCACTTGTTCATGACGATGACGGAGGGTTTGCCTTGTTCATGTACGTAACCGATGATTTTTACATCCTGTTCGGTCAAGCCTTCGGCACTGTCCACCACCAGCAAGCACACGTCGCTACGGCGCACGGCATCGAACGCACGCATATTGCTGTAATACTCTACGTCGTCGTCTACGTTCTTCTTTTTGCGAATCCCTGCCGTGTCGATGATGGTGTACGCCTTGTCGCCACGATAGAACAGGGTATCGATTGCATCGCGCGTGGTGCCTGCCATGGGCGTGACGATACTCCGTTCGCTGCCCAAAATTTTGTTGACCAAGCTGGACTTACCCGCATTCGGTTTGCCCACCACCGCGATTTTTAAGGACGGAACGGGTTCTTGCGTGCCTTCGGGGAAGAGTTCCACTGCCGCATCCAACACGTCGCCGATACCCTTGGAATGTTCTGCGGAAATGGCGTACGGTTCGCCCAAGCCCAAGGAATAAAATTCAAAGACTTTTTCGGGGGAGTAATCGTCGATTTTGTTGACGACCAAAATGACGGGTTTTTTGCTACGGCGCAAGATGTCCGCCACGTCGTAGTCGGAAGGGTGTAAGCCTTCTCTGCCGTCCGTGAAGAACAAAATGACGTCCGCCGTATCGATTGCCACGTCTGCCTGTTTTGCAATTTCTTTCCACATGACGTCTTCGGATTTCAGTTCGATACCGCCCGTATCGACCATGGTGAAATGCTTATCGCGCCAGCTTGCATCGGTATACAATCTGTCGCGCGTGACGCCCGGTCTGTCTTCCGTGATAGAAATTTTTCTGCCTGCAACCTTATTGAAAAAGGTGCTTTTGCCTACGTTCGGTCTGCCGACCAACGCAATAAGGGGGTTTGCCATAAATTAACCGCCTCCTTTTTGGTTATTTTTATTGATTTTGGATTGTTTTTTGTTTTAGCGTTTGTCCGCAAGCAACTCGATTAAGCCGTAGCCGCCTTCTCGGCTCACTTTGATGTTCTTAAAGCCCAACTGCGATTTTAAGCCGTCCAAGGTCATGCCGCAGAGGAACACGTCCTCGAACTCTTTCATGGTATTGCCTGCAAGCAACACTTCGTCGAAATCGCCCGTGGTCGCACGCAGGTTTTGCAGGGCGCGCAAGATGTCCACACCCGTCAACAGCCCCGTACAAGTGACGGTATGCCCGAAGAAGTCGTTTTCGATCGCCAGCACTTCGGCATGCAAGCCGTCAATGGCGCGATTGCAACGTTCCGCCACCTCGCCAAGGATCTTTGCCGCTGATACGCCGCTGATGATGACGGAGCGTTTCGGCGCGTTCAACGCGTACCTGCCCTGCCCGTTTTCGGTAATCAGCGCACTGAATGCCTCGTCCGCTTCCTGTAAAAATTTGGACGTCATACCGATTCCGTTTTCGATTTGCTCGAAGTCGCCGTAGAAGGACGGGTCCTTGAAAGGGCGTTCGGCTTTGATGAAATATTCGTCGGCGGGGAGCAAGAAATTGACGCCGAATTCCTTGTTCAGCATATCCACGGTGTCGAGGAGTTTTTGGCTGTACGCTTTATCGACGTCGGAAATGGGATACAAGCCATCGCGATATTTTGTGATGCCCGTCGGCACGCAAGCCATATCGCGAACGGTGGGATAGTACGCGAACAGTTCCCTTGCGGTGCGGCAGAGTTCCTCTCCGTCGTTTTCGCCCGGAACAAGCACGGCTTGGCAATGGAGTTCGATGCCGCCTTCGGCAAGTTTTTGAATCTGTTGCACGATTTTTCCTGCATGGCGGTTACGCAACAGCTTGACGCGGAGTTCGGGGTTCATGGTATGCACGGACACGTACAGCGGCGAAAGACGCAAGCGAATGATGCGGTCTAACCCCTCGTCCGAAAGGTTGGTGAGGGTGACGAAGTTGCCGCAAGAAAAGCTCATGCCGTAGTCGTCGTCCTTGACGTACAGGCTATCGCGCATACCTTTGGGCATTTGGTCGACAAAGCAGAACACGCAACGGTTGTGACAGGTGCGGAGGCTGGTGTTTTTTTCAAATTCCAATCCCAAGTCCTCCCCTTCTTCCTTTTCGATTTCCACAGCCGTTTCCCCTTTGCCGCGCTTGTCGCGCACGGTCATGGTGAAGGAATTCGTTTCTACGTAGTAAAGGTAATCCAACTCGTCCTCGCAAGGGTAGCCGTCGAAAGCGATAATTTCGTCGCCGACTTCTAAACCCAGCTCTTTGGCGATACTATTCCGTTTTACCTTGGTGATTTTCAACATACGATTTTTCTCCAAACAGCATAGAAAATGGTTGACTTTCCACACCGTATTGTTTACAGAGTTTTACTAAAATTTCTTGAAATGCAGGGGGCAGGGGCGCGACGAACGACATTCTTTCCCCTGAAACGGGGTGGGTGAGTTGCAACCGCCACGCATGCAAAAGCTGCCCTTCCGCTTTGAGTTTTTGTTTTTTATAGCCGTACACGGGGTCGCATGCGACGGGGTGACCGAGGTGCTTGGCGTGAACGCGGATTTGGTGCGTTCTGCCAGTTTGTAAATCGAAACGGCAGAGGGTGAACTCCGTGCCGAAATGCGCAACCACCTGATAATCGGTGACGGCGCGTTTGCCCCTTCCGTCGGGCAAGACAGCCATTTTCAAACGGTCGGTCGGGTGTCTGCCGATGTCCGTTTCAATCCTTCCGCTTTCCGTTTTTACGTTGCCTTCTAACAAGGCGAAGTAGGTGCGTTTGCAGGTTTTTTGGGCGATTTGGTCGGCGAGGGAAACGTGCGCTTTGTCGTTTTTTGCCACCACCAACAGACCCGTGGTGTCCTTATCGATACGGTGTACGATGCCCGGTCGCAACACACCGCCGACGCCGCTGAGGGCGTTAAGCCGATACAAAAGCGCATTGACGAGGGTGCCGCTTTCGTTGCCGTTGCCTACGTGGACGGTCATGCCCTGCGGCTTGTTGACCACGGCAAAATCGTTGTCCTCGTATACGATTTCGATGGGGATATTTTCGGGCGTGACGGCGTATTCCACGGCATCGGGAATGGTAATTTGCACCACATCCCCCGTTTTTACGGCCGCGCGCGAGTGGGTGACGGGGTTGCCGGTAATCTGCACAGCCCCATCCTCAATAAGCTTTTTTAAGCGGGATCGGGTGACGTCCGTCAGACGTTCGCTTAAAAACACGTCCAGCCGTTTGCTATCCGTTTCCGCTATCATGCGGCGATCAATCATCGAGCTGCGCTCTCCTTTTTTCGTCATCGTTTTCCTCGGTCTGCCCCTCGCTGTCCTTTTTGGCGAGTTCTGCCTCTTCTGCAAGGCATTTATACTTACCGAGGGGCAGGAAGGCGTCGCGGTCGAAGAACAACACGGCGAGCACGAACATCACCGCGCCTGCGGAGATGAAGAAATCTGCAAAGTTGCAAATGCCGAAGTTGAAGATTTGGAAATCGACCATGACCATATCGCGTACCCCGAACTGTGTTTCGGGCAGCCACATTTGGAAATACAGACGGTCAATTAAGTTACCCACGCCGCCTGCGACGATGAACACCACCGCCAAACGCAAAAATGAACGGCGCTTATCTGCCTTAAAATAGAAAATGGTGAAGGCAAGCATCAATGCCGCCGTGCCGATGAGGAGCAAAATTTTGACCCACGATGCGGCGTTGTTTAAGCCGCTGAACGCTACGCCTTTGTTGTAGTGTTGGCACAGCTCGATCCAGCCCGGGATAATGGGAATGGAGTTGGGTGCGCCCTCTGCCGAGAAATAGGCATCCGCCGCCAATTTGGTCAGCTGATCGACGAGCAATAAAAACAAAAACAGCAACACGCCGAAATACGAAGAACCCTTCATAGACGTTTTGGCTTGCTTTTGCAAGGGATTTTGTGCTTTTGCCATGGTTTAATCTTCCTTTCCTTTATTTTTTGCGCCGTTACGAATTTTTCCGATCATATCGTTTTTCAACTGATACAGCTTTTTAGACAAGTCCACTTTGTACAGTTGCGGCAAATCCAAACGGAGATATTCTTCCCAGAACTTGGCAAGCTCGCCCTTGGAATAAGCTTGCACGTCCATGAGTTTGGGGAATTCGTACACTAACTCACCGTCTTTGACGATGGTATAGAGAAGAGGTTTGGCATAAAAGTTTTCCACCTCGTGTTCCTTCCACGTTTCGATGGGGTGGAACAGAGTGAGCGGCTTGTCCTCTGCCACCGTTTCGTCGCGGAGGGTGATGAGGTCGGCGATTGCCATGCCGTTGTCCCTATCGTACAAACGATAGAGATTTTTGAAACCGGGGTTGGTGATTTTTGCGGTGTTATCCGAAAGTTTGATTTTCGGCGTGTACGTACCGTCCGCCTCGCGTACGGCAGAAAGTTTGTATACGCCGCCGAGCGCGGGAAGATCCTCCGACGTGATTAAACGCGTACCTACCCCCCACGAATCGATTTTTGCGCCCTGTTGCAAGAGGGAGTTAATCGACCGCTCGTCCAAGTCACCCGAAACGCAAACGATGGCATTGGGGAAACCGGCTTCGTCCATCATCTTGCGCGCCTTTTTGGAAAGATACGCCAAGTCGCCGCTGTCCAAACGAATGCCCTTAGGTTCGTGCCCTGCCGCGCGGAGTTCTTTGAACACCTTGATGGCGTTGGGTACGCCGCTACGCAAGGTATCATAGGTATCGACAAGCAATAAGCAGTTGTCGGGATATGCTTGGGCATAGGCACGGAACGCATCGTATTCCGTGGGGTAATCCATAATCCAGCTGTGCGCCATCGTGCCTGCGACGGGCACGTCGAACAATTGCCCCGTGATGAGGTTGGACGTGGAATAACAGCCGCCGATGACCGCCGCCCTTGCACCGTAAATGCCTGCATCGGGGCCTTGCGCTCTGCGTAAACCGAATTCCATAACCACGCCCTTGCCGTTGGTTGCACGGCAAATTTTAGAGGATTTGGTGGCAATCAAGGTTTGGTGGTTGATGATGTTGAGCAGGGCGGTTTCGGCAAATTGCGCCTGAATCAACGGCGCTTTAATGGTCAAAATCGGTTCGCCGGGGAAAACGGGTGTGCCTTCGCGTACGGCATACACGTCGCCCGTGAAACGCATATTTTTGAGGTAGGTCAAAAAGTCCTCGTCAAAGAGGTGCAACGAACGCAAATACGCAATGTCCTCGTCATCGAAATGCCAATGCAACAGGTAGTCCATCGCCTGTTCTAACCCGGCGGCAACGGAATAGGTAATCAGCGCGTTTTTGCGAAAGAATAGGTCGAACACGACCTCCTCTTCGTGCTTACCGTTGCGGTAAAAACCGTAACCCATTGTCAGTTGATATAAGTCGGTTAACAGGGTTAAATTTCTCATTGTTCTTTCTCCTCTTGATCTTGCGCCCCTGCCGCAGGTGGCTCGGTAGGTTCTGTTTGTTCAGGTCGTTCGGTAGGTTCGGAGTCGGTGTCCGTAGTGTCCGTTTCTACGGCGTTGGCGTCGCGCCAAACAATTTCGTGCGAGGGGCGCATCTCAGTTTCTTCCGTTTCCGAAGGGGGTTCCGCTTTTACGGCTTCCGCTTGCTTGGCAAGCTGTTCGTCACGGATACGGAACAGGTATTTGCAGACGAAAATCAATGCAACGCCGCCCACGATCATGACAATCGACCACACTTGCGAGGGGGAAAGCGAACCCAAAAGCTGTCCGCGGTGATCGTCACGCAACATTTCGTTGCAGTAGCGGAAAAAACCGTAGCCGATGAGGTACACGCTCATGTTGTAACGGAATTTCTTTTTCCAAAGCAACAAAAAGCAAACGGCGAACAAAGCGAACAGGAACAATGCCTCGAACAATTGCGTAGGCACTACCTTGGCATAGCCGTACTTGCTGGTGTGCATATAAATGCCGTACCATGCGTCCGTGGGCGCACCGTGGCAACAACCTGCGAACAGGCAACCGATTCTGCCAAAGCCGTGCGCAATCAAAATACAACAAGGTACGATGGACAAAATATCGATAAGCCGCGCCTTATAGCGTTTGCGTGCGATGAAATACAAAATCAAAAAGGTCGCCGCACCGCCGATTAAGCCGCCTAAAAAGGTGATGCCGCCAAAGTGAAAGCCTGCGGACGGGTCTTCGATATAGTTGTAAATCGCTTGGAATAACGCGGCAGAACCGAAGCCGACGACGATGGAAATGACGCCGTTGAAAAAGACGAAATCGACGAATTTTTCTTCGATTTTGAACTTTTTGCAACAGAGCGTTAAAATGCCGAAGCAAGCCAAAATGCCGATGCCGATCATCAATCCGTACAAATGGAAGATACCTAAAATTTTGTCAGGATACATAATACTCCCCTTGAACCGCTTTGCCCGTTTGCCGTGGTTTTTCCGTGGCATATTTATAGC
>CAYRAY010000053.1:0-11338 GCA_964422405.1 uncultured Clostridia bacterium
GGCAAAGCTTTTTGTTGTATTTATATCTGCCGACTTTGGCGATGTCGTAACGGCGAGCCTCGAAGAAGAGGTTGAAAAGGTGCGCACGAACGGATTCCTCCGTGGGCGCTTCGCCGGGACGCAAACGACGGTACAGCTCGTACAAGCCGTCCGATTCGGATTTAGCGGTATCTTTTGCCAAGGTAGCCGCAATCATTTTATCGCCGGGGAACAAGTCTTCGATGGAACGGTTGGAACCGTAGCCGAGGGCGCGCAAAAGCGCCGTGATGGGCAGCTTCTTCTTTCTGTCCACACGGACGTACAACGCGTCTTGTGCGTCTTGTTCTAATTCTAACCACGCGCCGCGATTGGGCATAACGGTGGTTGCGAACATTTCTTTACCCGTTTTGTCCTTGCTGGAAGCGTTGTAAACGCCGGGCGAACGGACAAGCTGGGATACGATAACGCGTTCTGCACCGTTGATGATAAACGCGCCGTTTTCGGTCATAAGCGGAACGTCGCCCATGAACACTTCTTGATCCAACACCTCGTTCTTGACTTTGTTGACAAGGCGGACCTTTACGCGCAAAGGCAACGCATACGTAGCATCGCGCGTACGACATTCTTTTTCGTCGTATTTGGGTTTATCGCCAAATCTGTGCTCTAAGAAATAGAGCTCGAAACGGTCGGAGTAGTCGGTAATCGGGGAGAAGTCCTCGAATACCTCGCTGATACCCTCTTCGATGAAGGTATTGTAGCTGTCTTTCTGGATTTCAACGAGGTCGGGAATGTCGATAACTTCGTTGATCGAGCCGAACTTTCTTCTTTCGGTCTTGCCGTACTTTGAAATAGGTAAATCCACAGTTAAAAATGCTCCTTATATTTTTTTAGGCGATCTACCGAGTATATCTTTTCATCGATAAAAATCGAAATTTGTTTTTCATTGTGATTTTTTTATATCTTCTGCTTTACTTTTGCCGTTTTTTGGGTTATAATATATATATTGAAAGTAAGTTTGGGGCTCACCCCCGTTTTTTTGGGGATTTTTGCCCGTTTTTACAATCTATTTTTTTGTTCGCAAGCGGCATTACACCATTTTAAGCATAATGATACATTATTTTATTATACCCCGACGACGGAGTGTTGTCAAGCGTTTTGCTGCCTCAAACGAAAAAAAGTTGAAAAAAGTTGTTTTCGCAAGGAGATATTATGAGAATCGACAAATTTTTAAAGGTTTCGCGCATACTCAAGCGCAGAACGGTGGCGCAGGAGGCGTGCTCGGAATCCAAAGTGCTGATCAACGGCAAGCCTGCAAAGCCCTCCGCCTCCGTGAAGGTCGGCGACGTGGTAGAAGTGTTGTACGCGACGGGCGTGTTGAAATTCCGCATTTTGAACGTGAAAGAAACGGTGAAAAAGGAAGAGGCGGCGTCCTTGTACGAGGTGCTGGCATGAGCCGCGTTTGCGCCGTGATTTGCGCCGCAGGCAAGGGCGAACGCGCCGGTTTTGTCAAGAACAAGTTATTGCAAAACATCGGGGGCGAAACGGTGCTGGCAAAGACGATTTCCGCCTTTGCGATTGCAGAAGTGGACGAAATTTTAATTGCACACTCCCCTGCCGATTTGGCGGACGTGCAAGCCATAGCCGCCGCCTTCCCCCAAGCCAAGCTTGTAACTGGCGGTGAAAGCCGTTCCCGTTCCGTTTTCAACGCCCTTTGCGCTACCGATTGCGAGATTGTGCTGATCCACGACGGTGCGCGACCCTTTGTCCGTCGTGAAACGATTGTCGGGTGTATCCGCTCCGTAAAAGAACACGGCAGCGGCATTTGCGCCGTGCCCTGTACGGACACCGTTGCCGTATGCGCAGACGGAAAAATTCTTTCCGTGCCCGACCGCACCACCCTCCGCCGTATGCAGACACCGCAAGGGTTTTTCCGTATGGATATTCTGTCTGCCTATCGTCAGGCGATTGCCGACGGAAGAACATATACGGACGATAGCTCCGTTTACGCCGCCTATTGCGGCAAACCCGTGCTTTGCGACGGCGACGAGGACAACCGCAAACTGACCTACGCAAGCGATTTTGCGGAATGTAACACAACAACGAGCTGTCCTGCCGACAAGGAAAACAATCCCTTGCAGAAGGTGGCGAGGTGCGGGTTCGGCGTGGACACGCACGCTTTCGGCAAGCCGCAACCATATATTGTTTTGGCAGGGGTGCAAATCCCCAGCGACAGCGGTTTGATTGCGCATAGCGACGGCGACGTGTTGGTGCACGCCGTGATGGACGCCCTGCTTTCCGCTGCGGGATTGCGAGATATCGGGTATTATTTCCCCGATACGGACGAAAAATATAGAAATGCGGACTCCATGGAAATGCTCCGTGCCGTGGTGCAGATGTTGGACGAACGGGGTTTGCGCGCAAGCAACCTTTCCGTGGCGATACAGGCGGAAAAGCCGCGCATGGCGAAGTATATTTGCGCTATGCAACGCGCCCTTGCCGCCGCCCTCGGCATAGACGAAAGCCGCGTGGGCGTTTCCGCAGGGACGAACGAGGGGTTGGGTTATATCGGCGAAGGCAAAGGCATCACCGTGAATGCCTACGTATTGCTTTGCGAGCGCGACAGCGAGAAAAAATAAGAAGAAAACGAGGAAATTTTTATGGCGGTAAAGAACAAGACGACCACACAATACGTATGCGCAAGCTGCGGATTTTCCGCGCCGAAATGGCTGGGGAAATGCCCCGATTGCGGCAATTTTAACACCATGCAAGAGGAAATTGTGCGCGCGGCAGAGCCGCAAAAAAACGAACTGCGCAGAGGCATTTCTGAAACAAAAACGCGCGCCCTGCCCTTATCCAAGATCGGCTACGAGCATTATCAACGCATTTCTAGCGGCATTGCGGAGTTTGACACCGTGCTCGGCGGCGGTATCGTGCCCGGCTCGTTGGTCCTGCTCGGCGGCGATCCCGGCATCGGAAAATCCACCATTTTGACGCAGGTTTCCGCCTATCTTGCCAAGACGCAGAGCTTTCCCGTTTTGTACGTTTCCGCCGAGGAAAGCTGTTCGCAAGTCAAAATGCGTTGCGAACGGTTGGGGTTAAATTCCGACAATCTGTTGCTTTTGAACGAGACCTGTTTAGAGGACGTGGAAGCGGCTTTGGGCGATTGCAAGTTTGTGGTCATCGACTCCATTCAGGCGGTGTACACCGAAACAATGTCCTCGGCGGCAGGGTCAGTGGGTCAGGTGCGGGAATGTGCCGCAAAGCTGATGCGGATTGCAAAATCGCAAAACATCACCTTTTTCCTCATCGGGCACGTCACCAAGGAAGGCGCGTTAGCCGGTCCGAAGGTGTTGGAGCATATTATGGACACCGTGCTCTACTTCGAGGGGCAACCCGAGGACAATTATAAACTGCTCCGTGCGGTGAAAAATCGGTTTGGTTCAGCACAGGAAGTGGGCGTGTTCGAGATGACGGATCGCGGCGTGCGGAGCGTGCAGGATTATGCCGAGTTATTCCTTTCGGAAACGAGGGGCGTAGCGGCAGGGTCGGCGGTGACGCCGTCGGAAAGCGGAAATCGGTGCATGAACGTAGAAATGCAAACGCTGATTGCCAAAACCGCCTACGGTATGCCGCGGAGAATGAGCCTTGGCGTGGATTATAACAAGCTGGTGGTGCTGATTGCCGTTTTGGAAAAGCGGTGCGGAATCCCCTTCTATGCCTCCGACGTGTATGTGAACGCGATGGGCGGCATTAAGCTGGACGAGCCGTCGGTGGACCTTGCCATTTGCGCGGCTTTGGCGAGTGCTGCGCGGGACGTGCCTATCGATAAGCACACCGCCGTGTTCGGGGAAGTGGGTTTGACGGGCGAGGTTCGCCCCGTGACCTTTGCCGAAAAACGGGTTTTGGAATGTATCAAGACAGGGTTCAAGCAGGTGGTTTTGCCCGCGAAGAATATGAAGATTTGCGAAAAGTACAAAGATAGGATTAAGCTTGTACCCGTGCAGTACGTCGGGCAGATGCTGTCGGCATTGCACCTCACCAAGGCTGACAAACCTAACGTTTGACGCAAGGCTGAGCCTTGACGCGGACTTACTACTTTGCCAACGGGTTGTGAGTTTCCGACGTATAGGTAATTGTCTTTAAGATACACTCCGTTCGGGCAACAAGCTGTCCTCAGTCGGTATGACGCCCCAAAAAACACACTCCGTTCAGGCGGTATGACAGCAAGCTGAGCTTGCAGGCAGACTTAGCGTGTTCGTATATGTTCTTTTAGAAAGAAACGATTGTGTGCGAGCGGATTTTGTATACCCCCAAAAATGGTAAAAACCCCTGCGTGCCATGCACGCAGGGGCGATTTTTATTTTGCATTCAGGGATTGCAAACGCGCGGCGAAGTCGGCGGCGTTGTCGGCATCGGCAAAGAAGTCTTGCTTGAACATATAATCGCAATACTTGATTTTTTCCACAAGCCGTTTGGCTTCCTCTTCGTACGCTTTCATGCGCGCGTCCGTTAATTCCGCTTGACGATACAAGGGCGTGATGACCGTTCTGCCCACGATGCCGTCGTACACGAACACGTCGTACGAGCGGGAATACAGCACCGATTCCACGGGCAAGCGCACCACCAAACCGTTTTCGTCACGGACAGGCATACCCTCCTCGTCCGTCACTTCGGTATAATCGAACAGCGAATGTCCGTAATACATATTGCTGTAATACTTTATCCCCAACAAATCCATTAAGGTGGGCATAATGTCCGACGTGCAAGCGAATTTATCGATGAAGCGCGTTTGCCAACGATCCTCTACCGCTTGCGTTAAGTCGGTATCCCGAATCATCAACGGCACGTTGTACATATCCGTGAACTTCCGCTCGGTATCGTAACCGTCGATGTCTTTGACGTAATTGCTCAACTCGTTATAATACGCGTTATGGTCGCCGAACATCAAAATCACCGTGTCGTCCAACAAGTCCTTTGCCTCTAAATCGGCGTAAATGCAACCGATTGCCTTGTCAAATTCCTTTGCCGTCGTCATATAGTGCAACAGAATGTTTGCCTTTTCGTCCGTCGTGACGGGGAGTTTGCCGGCAAGCTCCGTTTCCAGCTCGGCACGCGCCGATTGCAAACTGCGGCGGTTATAATACGCGCCGTGCATGGTGATGGTGGTGATGTAGGTATAGAAACGGCGTTCGGTGGGGAACATCTCGTCCTTGCAAATTTCAATCATTTCGCTGTCGAGGTTCATTTCGTCGTACTTTTCTTTATAGTCGGTGAAAATCGGGATCAATGCGTCCGCCTCTTCTTGGCGGCCTGCCTCTTCCAACGCCTTCTTTTCCGCTTGGTACAGCTCGTCCGCCTGCTCCGCCATATCGTAACGGTCGGTCAGATACTCAAACCCGAACGTCTTGTGCGTGACTTCGCGGTTGTAGAACTTCTTTTCGCCGTTGTGGAAGGAACGAATTTGAATGGCTTTGTCCTCATCCCCCTTGTTCTCGTCCAAGGCTTTGAGCATATTAGGCAAGGTTTGAGGCATGGCTACGTCATAATAATCGTACGTGATGTATTTTTCCGTGGGGTATGCGCCCAAAATGCTGAGCGTTTCCGATGCGTCCGTTTTTTCGCGGGAGTGGAAGTTGGTTGCCACCACGCTTTCGTTATAAAACCGCGTGAGGTTGGGGTAAAGCCGCGCAAGCTGTTCTTCGGTGAACCCCAAGAGGTTGGGAGAATCGTAAAACTGCGCACTGTTCATAAACGAATACCACTCAAACGATTCGCTTAAAATGACCACGACGTTTTTATCCTTTAACTTGCCGTAAAAATCGGTGGGTTGCGAGGTTTTTGCGTAGATGAACTTGGAAATTTCCTCGTCCGTCATGGTGCTTTTATCGCCGCGAATGGCGTTGCCGATTTCCCCGAACAGGTTGCCGATCATGCCGTAAGAGGCATAAACGCTGGTGGATTTGCCCGTGAGCATCTCCTCGTACTTGTTGCTGTTTTGGGGGTAATACGCCAAGAAGGAAACGCCCATGGTCGCCACCCCTGCCGCCGCCGTGGCAAGGTATACGTAAAACGGCTTCTTTTTGAATGTCTGTTTTTTATTTTCTTGCACTTTAACAAAGCGCAATCCGTACACAATGAAGGCTATGCAACAGAACAAGCCCATGTAGAACACAAGGAAGTTGACGGGGATTTTTTCCAGTGCCGCAACCGCATCGTTGCGAAGGTGCAACAAGCTGAACTCGAAATACTGCCCCGTCATATCGTACAAGGCGGCAAAAATTAAGTCGATAACCGTCTGTGCCACCAACAGCACGCCGCCGACGGCGATACGAATGCGGTTATCGGGGATTGCCAGCATACCGCCCACAAAAAAGACGAGCAAACCGAACATCAGCATGGGACGGTCCATAAACGGACTGCCCTCCACGGCGGAAACCGCCATCATTTCGATAATCACCGCAAAGCCGAAATAGAGAAGCGGAAGCTGATTCTTCTTCAGCCAATCCCGCGTTTTTGTCCAAAATACTTTTTTATCCATATATACACTCCGTGCGAAAAAAACGCTACGTTTTGCCGAATTTTTTAGAAGATATACAAGAAGGCGATAAGCAAATAGCTTTTCACCGCGTTGCGTTCGCTGAAATAGTAAATTGCCGTGAACGCCGCATAGAACGCCAAATACGTCCATGCGAAGGGATTGCCCGTTGCGCATACGTCGTAAATGCCGAACGCGACGAGCATGGCGCCTGCGCCCACCCATTTCAGGTAACGGACATGGGAAATATCCCAAAATTCCAACAGCGATTGCCACACGCCGAGCGCGGCGCGCAACATCATGACCAGCCACACGCATTTGACGAGATTTGCCACGATTTCTCCGCTCTTGTTCAAAATGTCGCTGCGCGTCATCTTGTCGCCGAGTTCGTAAAAGGGTTTGACTTGGAAGCCGATTTGTCCGCTGATGAGCAGAATGCAGGCGGCAACAATCAAAAGCAATGCGCCGACGTTTTTCCACGGCAGGGCAGGTTTGTCCTGTACGTTTTCCTTCCAGTACGCCTTGACTTTTTGTTTACGCGCAGCGGATTTTTCTTTATGCAAACGCTTGCGTTCCTCTTTGGAAAGCTCGGTTTGTTCCCCTTGCTCAGCGGTTTGGGGAAGGGTAGCCGCAGACGCGTCTGCCGCCGCCACTTCCGTTTGCGACTCGGTTGTTTCCGTTTTGGTCAAGCCTTCCCCCGAAAGCAATTCCGCTTTGCGTTGCACCGCCGAAGAAAAATTCTTTTCTACCGAACGGACGATAACGAGGGCAATCGCCCAAAAAATAACGCTGAACAGCGCGGTGAAAAAGCCGCGGAGTTGACCGGGTTCTGACCAGTTGAGCGCACACCAGTCGAAGCGTTTGGCAAGCGGCGCCGCAATTTTAGGCACGAGCACAAGCACGAGGAAGTACAAGGCGTAACGTGCCAAATTCCCCGTGATCGTCGCCACCGTTTTTGTGAGTTTATCCTGTTGTTGCATATCTGCTCCTTTTTCCGTGGTTGCGGAAAGCATTTACGCTATACTTTTTTCTTTTTTCCACCGTCGAAACGGCACATTCCCCTTTATTATATAATGTAACGAAATTTTTTTCAAGTGTTCTGCGGCGTGCAAATCGAAATTTTCACATACTTTTTATGGAAAAACGAATTTGTCACGGGTTTTTGCACAAAAAACGAATTTTGTTCAATATTCACACATAAAAAAACGCGGCGCATTGCCGCGTTTCCGTTTAGATATTTGCTTTGCCCCTGCCGCCATTATAACAGCGTGGCAAGGAGTTCTTCCCTCGATTTTGCCGAAAGGTAGACGGGAGGGATATCGAACAGCGTTTTACAGCCGTAGTTGCCCTCTTTGTGCATACGGTATGCCGCGCGTGCGCACGCCACCAAAACCGAGGCTGTAAATTCGGGGTTGGAATCCAACTTCAAAGAGTAACCGACCACGTGCGTGTGTTCGCCCTGCAAACCCGTTTTGCCGATACGGAGCACTTCGCCGCCGTGGGGAAGTCCGCTGTGCTCGCGGCGCATTTCCTCTGCGGAGATAAAATGCACCGTCGTTTTATAATCGGCGAAATAGTTGGGCATGGTTTTGATTTCTTGCTCGATTTTTGCCATGTCCGCGCCCTCTGCCGCCACGACGTAGCAAACGCGTTCGTGCTTGTCGCCCGTGGCAAGGTCGGGGGTTTGCCCTGCGCGCACCGCCGCCACCGCGCTTGCGACGGGCACGGTGTATTGCCGCGCGTCCACCACGCCTTGGATACGGCGCACCGCATCGCTATGACCTTGGCTTACGCCCTTGCCCCAAAAGGTATAGTCCTTGCCATCGCTCAAAACGGAATTTGCATTTAAGCGCGCCAACGAGAACAGACCGGGGTCCCAGCCTGCGGACACGACCGCCGTCGTTTTTGCCGACGTTGCCGCTTTGTCCACCGCCGCCACATGTTCGGGGATATGCGCGTGATTGTCAAAACTATCCACCACGTTGAACAGGCTTGCCACCTGCGGCGTTTGCGTGGGCAGGTCGGTTGCGCTGCCGCCGCAAAGAATCATCACGTCGATTTTTCCTTGCATATTTTTCGCTTCGTCTACGGAATAGACGGGCAAGCCCGTCAGGGTATGCACGTTTTCGGGCGCGCGACGGGTGAATACCCCCACCGCCGTCATATCGGGGTTTTGGCGAATTGCCAGCTCGACCCCTCTGCCTAAGTTGCCGTAGCCGTATATGCCGATTTTGATACTCATTGTTGATTTCCTCGTATTATTTTTTCTTATTATACCACGAATGCCGCTGCAAAATCAAGCGGCGAATTTCCGTTTTATCCACAAAAACCGCCCAAAAGCACCAAACCTGCTTATAAAAAGTATTCACTTTGGTTATAGTTTAGAAAACCGCAAGGCAGGGACTTGCCCCACCCTGCGGTATGGTTTACGGTGATAAAAACGTGCATGTTTTTCCGTGTTTTATCAATACATCGTAACGTAAGCTTCGCGTTCTGCGCCGACGGAAACGTACTTAATGCGGCAACCGCAAGCTTCTTCTAAGTAGTGGATATAATCCAACGCTTCTTGGGGCAAATCCTCTACCTTGCGGCAAGCGGAAATGTCGCAATGCCAACCCTTAACCGTTTTGAACACGGGTTTACAATCGTCCAGCACGTCCACGAACGGGAATTCGTGAATAATTTTACCGTTCAGTTCGTACGCTACGCAAACTTCAATTTCGTCATAGTCAGACAAGACGTCCATTTTTGTCAACGCAATTTCGGTTGCGCCTTGGCAACGGATCCCGTAACGGGAAGCGACGATGTCGAAAGGACCTACGCGTCTAGGTCTGCCCGTAGCCGCGCCGTATTCGCCGCCGAGCTTGCGGAGACGTTCTGCCTTTTCGCCGAAGTATTCTGCCGTGAAAGGACCTTCGCCCACGCAGGTGGAATATGCCTTCATGATGCCGATGGAGTTATCTAATTTCAGTTGCGGAACGCCTGCGCCGATGGGTGCGTACGCCGCGATGGTCGAGGACGAGGAGGTGTAGGGGTGGATACCGAAATCGATATCGCGCATTGCGCCGAGCTGTGCCTCGAACATGATATTTTTGCCCTGTGCGTTGGCTTCCGTAAGGTACAGACCGGTATCGCATACGTAGGGCGCGAGCGCCTTGCCGAATTCTTCAAAGTACGCAATCATATCTTCCGTTTTTACGGGTTCGGCTTTGTAGCCGCCGACCACAGTGAGGTTCTTCCATTCCACGATGTCCGCGATACGCGCGTACAGGCGGTCGGGATTTAACAATTCGCCCATGCGAAAGACTTTTTTATAGAATTTATCAGCATAAACGGGACCGATACCGCGACGGGTAGAACCGAATTTTTTGCCTGCCAAACGGTCTTCTTCTAAGCAGTCGAGCAAGACGTGATAAGGCATGGTGATTACCGCGCGATCGGAAATTTTTAAGTTGTCGGGGGTAATTTTGATACCGCCTTCGCGAAGGCGAGCCATTTCGCCGCAGAGGTGTTTGATATCGATGACCATACCGGGACCGAGTACGTTGACTACGTCCTCGCGCAAAATACCTGAAGGCAACAGGTTCAAAACGAATTTACCGCGTTCGTTGATGACGGTGTGTCCTGCGTTGTTGCCGCCCTGATAACGACAAACGACGTCGTAATTTTCGCTTAAAAGGTCTACCATTCTGCCCTTGCCTTCATCACCCCAATTGATACCGCAAATAGATGTAAGCATTGCCTTATAACTCCTTTATATACAAAAAATTTGTGCCGCAAGACGTAGTGCTGAAAGCGTAAAAAACGCACTACCGCATTTTACCTTGCAATTTATTATACCTCTTTTTTTTGTGCCTGTCAAGCAATCTAAAAAGAAATTTGCGGATATATGGAATTTTATCAAACCTAAACAAGCCGAGCTCGCAGGCAGACTTAGCGTGTTGGCGTGCGTTCTTTTAGTTTGCAACGATTGTGGGAGCGTGCGTTTCTTTTACGCAAAATACACTCCGCTCGGCAGCAATGCCGCCTCGCTCGGTATGACACGCACCACAAGGCACAAACAGGCGTTTTTATGGACTTTTTAGGGGTTTTTACGAGATTTTTACAACTTTTTTGCAAAATTTTGCCATTATTTTTCAGAAGGGTATTGACAAAATCCGTAAAAAGGTATATTATAATATAGGTATAACCGTAGAATATAAGGAGGGTCAAAGAATGTATTGCAGAGAATGTGGACAAAAACTTTCCCTTCGCTTTTGTGAAAACGAAGGGCTTATCCCCTACTGTGATCAGTGTCAAGCGTATATGTTTCCGCAATTCCGCATTGCGGTATCCATGGTGGTCACCAACCGCGCGCAAGACAAAATTCTGCTTGCAAAACACGTAGAAGACGATGATTTTATTCTGTTTGCAGGCTACATTAAAAAAGGAGAAAACGCCGAAAAGACGATTCCGCGCGAAATTAAGGAAGAAATCGGTTTGGATGTTGTGAAGGCAAAATACACCTCTTCGCGCTACCATACGCGGAAGGATATTTTGATGCTGAACTTTATCGTCGTGGTTGAAGATAAGCCGATTAAGCTGAACACGGACGAGATTGCCGAAGCGCGTTGGTGCAGCCCTGACGAGGCGATTGCGCTGATCCGCAAAGGCACGACGGCGGAGTACTTTTTGAACAATGCCGTACGCGAATTGAAAAAGAAAATTTAACCCCTTTCCGCCGCCTTGCGCAAACCGCCAAGTGCGGCGGTTTTTCTTTGGGAACGGAGGCAGTCCTCCCTCCCCTTTCCCCTCTTATTAGGAATTTTATGGTTTATCACGCAT
>CAYRAY010000054.1:0-2056 GCA_964422405.1 uncultured Clostridia bacterium
GGGGCGGCGCGCCGATTTGGCGCGCCGCCCCAAACCATACCCTCAACCCACGCAAAACATCTAAAAACACCAAAAAACACCCCAAAACGGGCAGAAAAATCAAAAACATAAATTGTAACTATCGATAAATTCGATTGAAAAAATAAAAATAATCCCATTTTTCGCTTTCAAATCCTTGACAAAGGCAAAAAGTATGTGGTATAATAACATAAAATTCACCGAAAGACCACAGAACGGACAAAAGCTTTACAAAGCGGAGCGGAAAAGCTCCCCACCGTAAATGCAAAGAAGGGATGGCGAAACGTTCTTTCTTGTGCGGTCCGAGAGAAGCCGCCGCAAGTTTACAGCGAAGCAAGCGCAAAGCAAAGCTCAACAATCCCAACCCGTGGGCGCGACAAGCGCGACGTGAAAAATGAAAAAAGAAACAATTTTTTGGAGGTAACACATGAACAAGAAATTCAAATCCTGTCTTGCAATGACAATGGGTTTCGTAATGTCCCTCGGCATCGTTGGTTGCGGCGACAACAAACCTACCGGTACCGGTACTACCTACCGCTCTTTGACGGCAACCATGCCCAGCAACTGGAACGAGTTTACCTATGCGGACAACAACGACACCCAGATTTTGAGCTACATCAGCTCGTCGTTCTTCGATTATGACTACAAGTTCGAAAACGATGAAAAGTATCTGGCTGACGGTAAAATCAACGCAGACGCAATCGTAAGCGGCGCGTACACCACGCACTACTCTGCGGCAACCAAGTTGGAAGACGTAACGTCCAGCGCAGAGGATAAGTGGGGCTACACCGACGCACAGAAGGCAGAAGGCGGCTACGCTTGGAAAATCACCCTCCGCGACGATTTGAAGTGGGACGACGGTAGCGAAATTCACGCAGCTGACTTTGAGTATTCCATGAAGGAAATCCTCAACCCTGATTTCATGAATATGCGTGCAAACACCTATTACGATACCCTTCGTATCAAAAAGTCCAAGGCATATTTCAACAAGCATCAAGATGCAACCTATCCTACGATTGGTAGCATGGGCTATAAATCCAACGCAGAGGCTATCGAAGCTGGCGAAGACATTAAAGTGAACGTTTGGGAATTTTGGGGTGCAGAAGGTTATGTAGATGCAGAGGGCAATGCTTGTCCTCAATGGGTTTCCTACAAAGACGAAACCGTTTACAACTCCGTAGCGGCTTGGAATGATCCTTCTAACGAAGAAATCCAAGACGCGTTCAGCGCTAAAGATTTGTGGAATTACTATTTAGCAGCGGGTGCTGCTTATGCCGGCTACGTTGAAGTAGGCGCTGCTTACGAAACTTGGCTTGCAATCGAAGTTGCTAACACCGAAAAAGACATCACTTGGGACGAAGTTGGTTTCGAAACGGTAGACGAAAACTCCTTCATTATCTATTTGGATAAGGCATACGCATTCTTGACCGACGACGGTTCGCTTTCTTACCTTTCCGCTTACTATATGTCCAGCCTTCCCCTTGTAAAGAAGGATTTGTACGAAAGCTGCAAGCAAGCTCCTGCAGAAGGCGCAACCCTTTGGACCTCTAACTACAACTCCTCGTTGGAAACCACGGCTAGCTGGGGCCCCTACAAGTTGACCTCCTTCCAAAGCGGTAAATCCTACAAGTTGGAAAGAAACGAACATTGGTATGGCTACGGCATGGATCTTTACGCAAACCAATACAACGTTACCGCAATCGAATGTGAAAAAGTTGACGAACCGAACACGCAATGGATGAAGTTCCTGAACGGCGAAGTGGACGAAGGCGGTTTGAGCGATTTGAACATGGGCGAATACTACCACTCCAAGTACGTAACTTGGGTTCCCGGTACCGGTACGTTCGGTATGCAGCTTTACGGCAACCTTGAAACGTTGAAAGCAAGCGGCAAAAACAACGGTATCCTTGCTATTGACGAATTCAGACAGGCATTCTCGCTTGCGTTGAACAGAAACGACATCGTTGATACCATTTGGCCCGGTTCTTCCGTTGCTTGCCTTGGTTTGATGAACAACATGTACTTCTACGACGTTGAA
>CAYRAY010000054.1:2156-11279 GCA_964422405.1 uncultured Clostridia bacterium
CTGCGTTCGTTAAGTCGAACAACAACGACCTTAGCAACCTCTATAAGCAAACCAGCGACGCTGAATAATTTGCTTGTAATCTAACAACAGACGGCTCGGTGGGCGGAAGCTCTTTCGCCCACCGCTGTTTTGTTATATAAAAAGGAAAAAATCAAGTAGAACGGCTTATATAAAACATTATTTTTGCGCAGAATCCGTATATTGCGGTGTTACGGCGCGTTTTGCACGTAAAAAATCGTGCGTTTCGTTGCGCTTGCCTATCTTTTAGCGGCGTATAGAGGAGAATTTCCGTTCTTCTCATGTTTTTTAACTTTGAAAATAATCAGACAAAGGAGTGACAACTCTATGTATATGTTTAAATACGTAATGAAGCGTATCGGGCTTATGCTCCTTACGTTCTCCATTATTGTCGTAATGTGCTTTGTTTTAATCAAACTTTTGCCCATTACGGTCACCATTGGCGGCGATGCCGATCCCATCATCGCGTACAAGCGTTTGGAAGGCAGAGGGTGGATTACCAACATCAGGCCAGGTCCCAACGGCACGTATTTGTACGACCGCGTACCTATTTTTGTGCAACTTTGGTATTATGTTAAGAGAATTTTCACCCAAGGCGACTTTGGTATGGCTACCACCTATGGCGAATATCTCAACCAACCCGTTTGGGACGTTTTCGTTGAAAAACTTCCTCCCACAATCCTCATCAACATCTATTCTACCATCCTCGGTGTTCCCATCGGTTTGGGCTTGGGTATCATTGCCGCACTCAATAAAAACAAGTGGATTGACCAAGTGATCAACGTCGTCATCATTCTGTTGATTTCCGTTCCGTCCATCGTTTTCGGTATTATGATTCAATACCTCTTCTGCTTTAAGTTGGGGTGGTTCCCGTTGACAATGCGACCGGGCTACGATTATTTCACGTGGGATATGTTCCGCTCTATGTTGCCTGCCGTGTTCTCGCTCAGTTTGGGTTCAATCGCAGGTTACGCGCGTTATACCCGTGCGGAACTTTCCGAAGTGTTGACCAGCGAATTTATGTTGCTTGCGCGTACCAAGGGGCTTACCAAAGGACAGGCTACCTTGCGCCACGCAATGCGTAACTCCATGGTCGTTATTTTTCCGTCCATTTTAAGTGAGTTCGTATCCGTGCTTTCTGGTTCGTTGATTATCGAAAGCATCTTCTCTATCCCCGGTGTCGGCGGTTTGTATTTGAATTCAATTACCTTCCAAGATTACGATTTCTTCATGTTGCTTTCCGGCTTCTATACCCTTGTCGGTTTGGCGGCAGGTATCGTTATCGACATCAGCTATGGGTTTATCGATCCCAGAATCAGAATGGGGGCTAAATAACTATGGAACAAAACGTAATGCAAAATATTCCTGCGGAAAAGTTTCAGTTCTCGCAGAATAACGACTTAAAACACGATCAGAAGTTTGAAACAAAGCCCGTCGGCTATTTCCAGGGCGCGTTCCGTCGCTTCTGCAAAAACAAGGGTGCAATCGTCGGCGCAATCGTCATTGCCATTTTGGTGTTGTTCGCCATTATCGCACCGTTCTGCACGCCGTATACCCCTGCTTACAACGATACGCGTTTCCAAGCCGTTCGCCCCAGATGTCACTTGTTTGAAAACACCAACTTTTGGGACGGTTGCAAGAGCAAGGAAACGGGGCAACTCGGTTACTTGCAAGACTATGCTTTGGCTTTAGAAACGGGCAAAGACGTTATCAAAAACGGCAAAGTGGAAATTAAAGACGGCATTTATAAATACCGTTACGATACCTATTACGGGGTAGGTTTCGGTAAATATAAATCCATCACCGAAGAAGAATATTTGGATATCCAAAGATACCAAAACGAAACGGGCAGACAGGTACTTTATCCCACCGTTGCGCCTTGGAGCAGACCCACCAACGAACAGGATAAAACCAACGCAAACCTCTATTATAAAACCAAAGTCGTAAAAGGCAAAACGCAACCTGCGTTGGACGGAAACGGCAATTTGCAGGTCAACTATTGGTCGTATAAAGACGGGTCTAAACCCGTTACCGCGGCAGATTATAACTCCGTTCGTATCGAAGGCGAAAACGGCTTTGATAACAACGGCTCCACGTACTATTACGTATACGGCTTTAAGTCGTCGGGTACCATCGAAGTCCGCGCGGATTATTACGAATATTATATCTATTACCACACGCAAGTGGCAAAAGACGGCATCACCGAACCTTATTTCTTGTTCGGTACCACGTCGTCTAACGGTAAGGACATTTTTGCTTGCCTTTCTTCGGGTGCAAGATTCTCCTTCTTGTTTGCAATCGCCGTTGCAGTCGTCAACCTTGTTGTCGGCGCAATCTGGGGTTCTATCGCAGGTTACTTTGGCGGCAAAGTGGACTTGTTCATGGAACGTTTCACCGATATTTTGGGCGCAATTCCGTCCATGATCGTCATTACGCTGTTGAAATACCATATGGGTAATTCCAGTCAGGTGCTGATTTTGTTCATATCCTTCTTCGTCACGGGCTGGATCGGTATGGCAGGCACCACGCGTATGCAATTCTATCGTTATAAAAATCAAGAGTACGTTTTGGCGGCTCGTACGTTGGGCGCAAGGGACGCGCGCATTATGTTTAAGCATATCTTCCCCAACGCAATCGGTACGCTGGTTACAAGTTGCGCGTTGGTTATTCCGTCCATGATCTATTCGGAAACCAACCTTTCCTACCTCGGTATTATCAACTTGGAATCGGGCAACATTACGTCCGTCGGTACTTTGATTGCCGCAGGGCAACAGAGTATTATGAACGCGCCTTACGTCGTTGTATTCCCTTGCGCATTCTTGGTATTGCTGATGCTCAGCTTTAACTTGTTCGGCAACGGCTTGCGCGATGCGTTCAACCCGTCGCTTAGAGGTTCGGAGGACTAATCGGTATGGAAAAAGAATTTAAATTATCCGTAAACAATTTAAAAATTTCCTTCCGTACGGACGCGGGCAAAGTGCAGGCGGTGCGCAACATCAATTTCGACCTTTACAAGGGCGAAACGCTTGCCATCGTCGGCGAGTCCGGTTCGGGTAAGTCGGTTACGTCTAAGGCGATTATGGGCATTTCCGCCGCAAACTCTATCGTGGAAAGCGGCGAAATTTTGTACGACGGCAAGGACCTTTTGAAAATATCCGAAGAGGACTTCCACAAGATCCGCGGCGATAAAATCGCCATGATCTTCCAAGACCCGATGTCGAGCTTGAACCCCATTATGCGTGCAGGTAAGCAGATTACCGAGGCTATGCTTTTGAAAAATAAGGCAAGCCGCAAAGAGGCGCGTAAGGAGTTCAACACCCGTTTGCAAGCCTTGCAGGAAATGATGATTGCCGCGCGTGAATGCGGTTTGTTGGATCCGTCGATCACCCCCGAGATGATTATGGAATCCGTACACACCTTCGACTCGTTCAGCATCAAGGCGACCCAGCTTGAAAATTCGTACAACGAATCCCGTAACGAAGCAGGCGAAATCATCGCTGCCGTCGACGAGTTCTTGTTCCTGTTTGAAAAGAGACAGAAGTTGGACGTGCCTGCCACGGTTAAGAACATTTTGCATAAGTTGGAACGTATCGTAGACCGTTATTTCATCGGTACGAACGCCGACAAACTTGCCGAATTTAAGACAGATTTGTATGCACAACGTTCGCAAGAAACGCCCGAAGCCGTCGTGGAAATTTTGACGCCGCTGAAAGCGTGGTTAGAATCGATGTTTGCGCAACCGCAGTACAACTTCTTCCGTATCGGTTACTATCTGTACAGAAATCCCACCGAGGATTTGAGCCAGATTCCCGCAGAAGAAGCCAACGCAAAGGCGTACGAAGCTTTGCAGTCGGAGTATATGCTCACCTTCCTCAGCTGGGAAAAGGCAGCATTGCAATATTCCTCGCAGAGATCGATCGAAGCAAAACGTGCGGCAATTTCGGCTTTGGAGGAGGGCGCGGAGTTCTATTCCGCAGGCGAATTTACCAAAAAAGAAGCGTATGCCACGCTGAAAACGTTGGATAAATACGTACGCGACACCTTTGACCGCTTGGCGATTTTGAAGGACAACGCGGCTTGGACGTTCGGCGGCGCATTGGAAAGAGAGCTGGATAAGTATTTCTTCTATGTCGTCAACAATCCCAAGGAAGAAAAGCGTTTTGCAAAGCAGACGGCAAAGCACGATGCTTTGACAGCGCGCGGCAAAAAGGTGGACTGGAAGGTTATTCCCAAGTCCGTTGTCGAGCTCAGCACGCAGGTCGAGGCCATTGTTGCGGTTATCAATCGTTTGATTGAAAAATTCAAAGCGGATATCGAAGCGTCCGCCTCTGTCGATTACGACAAGATGTGCGTTGCGCTTGTAGACTATTTGAAGGAAAAGGCTTCGCAAGTCGTTTATAAAATTACCCCCAGCCTTGCAAAGGAAATGGCAATTAAGTTGATGGACGAGGTAGGTATTCCCGAAGCTCGTAGCCGTTACAAGCAATATCCTTTCGAGTTTTCGGGCGGTATGCGTCAGCGTATCGTTATTGCAATCGCGTTGTCGGCAAACCCCGATATCTTGATTTGCGACGAACCGACCACCGCGCTCGACGTAACCATTCAGGCGCAAATTTTGGAATTGATCAACCGTTTGAAGAAGGAACGTAACCTTTCCATCATCTTCATCACGCACGACCTGGGCGTTGTTGCAAACATGGCGGACAGAATTGCCGTTATGTATGCAGGTAAGATCGTGGAATACGGTACGGTAGACGACGTGTTCTACAACCCTCGTCACCCGTACACGTGGGCGTTGCTTTCGTCCATGCCCGACTTGGACACCAACGAAAAGTTGGATGCAATTCCCGGTACGCCCCCGAACATGATCTATCCCCCCGTCGGCGACGCATTTGCGGCGCGTAATAAGTACGCTATGCAGATCGATTACGAAATGCAACCGCCTATGTTCCAAGTATCGCCAACGCATTATGCGGCAACGTGGTTGTTGCACCCGAATGCGCCGAAAATCGACATTCCTAAAAACATCACCGACCGTATCCAACGTATGCGCGGCAGAAGCGAAACGTTAGAATCCGCGTCGGAAACAGCGGAATCTTCCGCAACGCCCGCTTTGCAAGACGGGCAGGACAAATAACGCAAGGAGGATATAAAAATGTTTAATGAACAAGAATATCCTATCGCAAGCGACGCTGTTGTAGACCAAGCCGAAACGCTCGTCACCGCCTCGACCACCGAGGCGGATGACGATGTGTTGTTGCGTGTCGAACACCTTTGCCAATACTTCCGTTTGGCAAAACGCGACTTGAAAGCCGTAGACGACGTCAGCTTCCAAATTAAAAAAGGCGAGGTTTTCGGTCTTGTAGGCGAATCCGGTTGCGGTAAAACGACCACCGGCCGTTCGATTATCAAATTGTACGACATCACCTCGGGTAACGTCTACTTCAAGGGGCAAAGAGTGGGGGCAGGTACGCGTTCTTATCGCGATGCCATTGCCGCTGCTCGCAAAGAAGCCGCTGAAAAGTCCAAGGCTTTGAAAGCGGAACTGAAAGAACACCCCGAACGCGTCGAAGAAATTCAAGCGCAACTCAACGAAGTATACGACAACGTCAGCCGTATCGTCAGCGAAAACAAAGCGTTGATTCGCGATGCAAAAATCGACGGTAAGGCAGTCGATAAAAAGTATGCTGCAAGCAGAGTGCAACAGGTAGACGAAGAATACGCTGCCAAGTTTGCCGAAGCGGAAGGGGACGTAGAAACTACCAAAAAGTTGCAAAGAGAATACAAAACCAGCCGCCGCGTAGCCAAAAGAAGCCGTTTGATTACTCAAATTCAAATGATTTTCCAAGATCCTATCGCCTCGCTTGACCCTCGTATGACCGTCCGCGACATCATCTCGGAAGGTTTGATTATCAACGGTATGCGCGATAAGGACATGATCAACCAAAAGGTTTACGACATTTTGGAAATGGTTGGTTTGGTTCGCGAACACGCCGATCGTTACCCGCACGAATTCTCCGGCGGTCAACGTCAACGTATCGGTATTGCGCGTGCTATCGTTATGCAACCCGAAATGATTATCGCCGACGAGCCGATTTCCGCGCTCGACGTATCCATTCAGGCGCAGGTTATCAACCTTTTGAACGATTTGAGAGATCGCTTGGGTCTTACCATTCTCTTCATCGCGCACGACTTGTCCGTCGTAAAATATTTCTCGGACAGAATCGGCGTTATGTACTTTGGTAAAATGGTCGAATTAGCGTCCTCGGACGAGCTGTTCAAACACCCCTTGCACCCGTACACCAAATCGTTGTTGTCGGCAATTCCTTTGCCTGACCCTCATTACGAAAAGCAGCGTACCAGGGTCGCCTACAACCCCATTGCAGAACACGATTACTCGGTCAACAAACCGAAGATGCGCGAAATTTTGCCCGGTCACTTTGTATACTGCAACGACGAGGAAGAGGAAAAATACAAGGCGCAACTCGCTTTGAGCGAATAACAGGACGGACACGGTCGTGAACAAAGATAAAAAATCCTTGCTTATACGATATGGCATTGCCTTTGGCGTCGGCGCGTTGTTGGTCTTTGTCGTTTTTTGTATCAAAGGCTTCTTTACCGACGACGTAAGGACGAATCTTCAAATCCTCACGGACGCATTTTTTGCGTCGGGGGTGCTGATGATGCTCTTTTCGGGACTCATGTTCTGTTCGGGCGAAGGTGCATTTTTGGGTATCGGTTTCATCATGCGCAAAGTCGTGCGCACGCTGATTCCCTTCTTGGGTAGAGATACCGAAACGTACGCGCATTATCGCGAACGGAAATCGGGCAGTTCCAAACCCAGCGGCGCGCTTTGCGTGTTGATTACGGGCGCGGTCTACTTTTTCGTCAGCCTCGTTTTCCTGTTCCTTTGGTATTTCGTCTAACGTATAGGCAACTGAATACACGTTAAAAAGCCGTGGTTGCGCGCGTTTTGCGCGTAGCCGCGGTTTCATCGTTTTATATAGATTTTTCGTTTTTCCTTGCAATCGAAACGGAAACCAATCCGCGCCGAAAGGAACAAAAGAAACCTTGGTTAAGTCCTACAACAAAAAGTCTGTCGAATTCTCAATAAAAATCGTAAAAAAGAGCAAATCTTCTTGATATTTTTCACGAAAAATGATATCATTAAAGTAGTGGACTTATTCGTTCATAGTATAAGGACAAAGGAGGCCGAATATGGCTCATTTGCAAGAAGCGGCAGTGCGTAAAATCACTGAAATTTGCGATCGCTACGCAAACGATCAAACGCCGCTTATGATGATTCTCAGCGATATCCAAAAAGAATACGGATATATTCCTTTGGAGGTACAAGAACTCGTTTCCCAAAAAACAGGCATTTCCGTTGCGGAAATTTACGGCGTCGTTACCTTCTATTCCTTCTTCTCGTTGCAACCCAAGGGGAAGTACGTCATCGGCGTATGCCTCGGTACGGCTTGCTACGTAAAGGGTGCGCAACAGGTGTTGGATAAGTTTTCCGAACTGATTGGCGTAAAACCGGGAGAAACGTCTGCCGACGGCTTGTTCACGTTGGACGCGCTCCGTTGTATCGGTGCGTGCGGCATCGCGCCTGCGGTTACCATCAACGGCAAGGTATACCCCAAACTCACGGTGGATGCCGTACCTAAAATCATTGCAGAATACAAAGCCATGGAGGAAAACGCATAATGATTAAGACTTTTGACGACCTTCATCAAATGAGCGCAAAATGCGCTTCCTGTCTGGATGCCAAGTTCACGGGCAACGACGGCAAAAGACACATCGTCCTTTGCGGCGGTACGGGTTGTTTGTCCTCCCGATCCGACGAGATCACGCAAGCCTTCCAAAAGTTGGTGGCGGAACGCGGCGTCGGCGACAAAGTCACCGTCAACCAAGTCGGTTGTTTCGGTTTTTGTTCACAAGGTCCTTTCGTAAAAATCTACCCCGAAGACACCCTTTACCGCTTAGTTCAGGTTGAGGACGTTGCGGAGATTTTTGAAAAAGACATTCTTGGCGGCGAAATTGTAGAACGCCTTTTGTATATCGACCCCAACACCGAAAAACAGGTGACCAAGCAGGAAGATATCAATTTCTATAAAAAGCAAGTCCGCATCGCGTTGCACGGTTGCGGTAGCATCAACCCCGAAAATATTCAAGAAAGCCTTGGCGCAGGCGCGTTCCAAGGTCTTGCGCGCGCTTTGCAGATGTCGAGGGAAGATGTCATTAAAGAAGTGCTGGATTCCGGTCTTCGCGGCAGAGGCGGCGGCGGTTTTCCTACGGGTAGAAAGTGGCAATTCGCCTACGCGCAACCCGAAGGGGAAAAGTACGTAGTTTGTAACGGTGACGAGGGCGACCCCGGCGCATTCATGGATAGATCCATTTTGGAAGGCAACCCCTTGGCGGTTATCGAGGGTATGATGATTGCAGGGTACGCGATCGGCGCGCAAAACGGTTATTTCTACGTTCGTGCGGAATATCCCATTGCCGTAAATCGTTTGAAGCTCGCCGTTCGTCAGGCAGAAGAACTCGGTTTGCTCGGCGATTATATCCTCGGCACGGATTTCTCGTTCAGGGTACATATCCGTCTGGGTGCAGGCGCATTCGTCTGCGGCGAAGAAACGGCACTTTTGAACTCTATCGAAGGGCAGCGCGGTATGCCTCGTCCCCGTCCTCCATTCCCTGCGGTAAAGGGGCTTTGGGACAAACCCACCATCATCAACAACGTAGAATCGTTGGCTTGCGTTCCGTACATTTTGCGTGAAGGCAAGGACGCCTTTGCAAAGCACGGCACCGAGCGTTCCAAAGGCACTAAAGTGTTCGCTTTGGGCGGCAAAATCAACAACGTCGGCTTGGTTGAAATCCCTATGGGTACGACGCTTAGAGAGTTGATTTACGATATCGGCGGCGGAATCCCCAACGGCAAAAAGTTCAAAGCCATTCAAACGGGCGGTCCTTCGGGCGGTTGTTTGACGGAAGAGGACTTGGACACGCCGATCGACTTCGACAACTTGGTTGCGCGCGGATCGATGATGGGTTCGGGCGGCGCAATCGTCATGGACGAAGACAACTGTATGGTCGACGTTGCTA
>CAYRAY010000055.1:0-11211 GCA_964422405.1 uncultured Clostridia bacterium
GCGGTGGGAAACGGAATTCTTTTCTTCGGTGGTGGCTCTGCCGAAACTCTTTTTCAAATCGTCGCTTTCAAAAATGGGATCGTAGCCGAAGCCGCCTTCCCCGTCCTCTAAATCTAAGATTTTCCCCGAAGTTCTGCCTTCTGCCAAAATTTCGGTACCGTCGGGATAGACAAGGGCGAGAGAGCAGACGAAATTCGCCTTTCTGTCTGCAATCCCTTGCATATTTTTTAGGAGGGTGGTGCGGTTGGCTTTGTCGTTGCCGTGTGTGCCGCTGTAACGCGCGCTGTACACCCCCGGCGCACCACCGAGTGCATTGACGCAAAGTCCGCTGTCATCCGCAAGCACAGGACAGCCCAACGCTTTGCAAGCCGCTCTGGCTTTGATAAGGGCGTTTTCCATAAACGTTGCGCCCGTTTCTTTTACGTCCTCGCAAAAGCCCATTTCCGTTTGCGAAAAGACTTGATAGTCAGTAAAGATTTGCGAAATTTCGTGAATTTTATGCGCGTTGCTCGATGCAACGACTAATTTTTGTTTTTCCATGCGGGAATACCCCTTGTTTTTTATTTAAGTATAACATATTCCCTGCCGAAACACAAGATGTTTGCAGGGAATTTTGGGATTTTTAGGATTTTAAGAAGCGGACACGGAAACTATTGCACACGGCAAGGAGCATAACCCCGACGTCGGCGAATACGGCAAGCCACAGCGGTAACACACCGAACGCACCAAGGACCATGAACGCCGTTTTCATGACGATGGAAAATACGATGTTTTGCATGACGATGGCACGGGTTTTGCGCGCAATGCGTACCGCTTGGGGAAGGGCGTTCAAATCGTCGGAAATGAGTACGAGGTCGGAGGCTTCGATTGCCGACGCACTGCCTAATTTGCCCATGGAAACGGAGCAATCAGCCGCCGTCATTACGGGCGCGTCGTTGATGCCGTCGCCGACGTAAATCAAACTGCCCGTTTTTTTCAATTCTTCGGCGCGACGAAGTTTGCCGTCGGGCAGGAGTTCGGCGTTCACCTCGTCCATGCCGGCCTCGTTTGCGATTTTTTCGGCACGAAGGCGGCTATCGCCCGTCAACATGACACAACGCTTGATACCGATGTTTTTCAACGATTGCACGGCGGTTTTTGCCTCGGGGCGGAGTTTGTCGCCGATTTCGATACAACCCATATACGCGCCGTTGTACGCGACGTAGACCACGGTATACGCGCTCTCTTTTACGGACGCGGAAACACCGTTATCGGCAAGCAATTTTTCATTGCCGACAAGGACGGTTTTGCCGTCGATTTTTGCCGCAATGCCCCTGCCTGCGACCTCTTGTCCGTCCGTGGCGGTTTTGTCCGTTTGCACGGTTTGGAAGGCTTTGGCGATCGGATGGGAGGAAAGGCGTTCTGCCGCGGCGGCAAGCTGTAACAATTCTTCTTGTTCGCATGTATTCGGGTATGCGGCGCAGACGGTGAAATTGCCCTGCGTGAGCGTACCCGTTTTATCGAACGCAACCGTTTGCGCTTGGGCAACGACGTCGAGATAGGTTGCGCCCTTGACCAAGATCCCCTTTTTGGCGCAAACGCCGATACCCGAAAAATAGGTGAGCGGCACAGAGATAATCAGCGCGCAAGGGCATGAGATGACGAGGAGGGTGAGCGCGGTTTGCAACCAGCGGCTAAAATCTTTGAAGTAGAATCTGCCGTCGGCAATCATGCCGTGCAAGAAAGGTGCACCCACGGCAACGAGCAGGGCGAGAATGCAGACGATCGGCGTATAGAATTTGGCAAATTTTGCAATAAATTTTTCGGGTTTCGCCTTGCCTTGCGACGCGTTTTCGACCATGTCTAAAATTCTGCCGACCGCACTATCGTTATAGACACGCGCGACCTGCATTTGGTACACACCGCCTTCGTTAATACTGCCCGAAAGAATTTCTTGACCCGATTGCACGGAGCGGAGTTCCGCCTCGCCCGTCAGCGACTTCATATCCAAAGTAGCCTTTTCAGAAAGCAACACGCCGTCCGTGGGCGCTTTTTCGCCTGCTTTGACCAAGACGATATCGCCGACGGAAAGTTCTTCGGGTTTCACCTGCCGATATTCGTCCTCGGTAAGCACGTTTGTCCACTCGCTTTTTAAGCCCATGAGGGTGGTGACGGAGGCGCGGGAGCTGTCTACGGCGATGCCTTGCAACAGTTCGCCGATTTGATAGAGAAGCATGACCAACACGCTTTCGCTATATTCCCCCAACACGATTGCGCCGATAGAGGCGACCGTCATCAGGAAATTTTCGTCAAAAATTTTGCCTTTGACAAGGTTTTTTGCGGTGGAAATCAGCACGAGATAGCCGACCGTGATATATGCCAAGCCGTACAAGACGTAACGGACGATATCCGCTACCTTGCCCGAACCGACATATTCTAACACCAACCCTGCCGCAAACAAAAGGGCGGCAACAAAAATGGTAAGCCAAGATTTTAAGCGGCGGTTTTTGCTCTTTTTGCCGTCAGAAGATTCCGTGCCGTCTAACACGCGCACCTCTTCAAACTTGTTGGCGACGTCGATGACTTTTTGCAACGCCGCCTCCGTTTTATAGTCCACCGCGATGGTCTGCGTGACGTAGTCTACGCGGACGGTGTTTACGCCTTTGATTTTTTGTAGGTCCGACTGCAAGGCTTCGCCGCAGACGGGACAATCTAAATTTTCGATATGCAACAATCGGTTTGACATGGTTACTCCTCCGTTTTACAGCTCAAATGCGCTAATGCCATTTCGACAATCTTTTTTACGTGGTCGTCGGCGATAGAATATTCTACGCTTTGCCCTACGCGCTTTGCCCTGACAATTTTATTATCGCGCAAGACGCGGAGTTGGTGACTGACCGCGCTTTGCGTGCTGCCGCAGACCTCCGTTAGGTGATAGACGCACAAATCGCTTTCTTTCAGCGCCAAAACAAGCCGCATACGAGTCGGTTCGGACAGCATACGGAAGACGGTGCAAACTTGCTCCACTTTCGCTTGCGTATAGCCCAAACCCCGCGTTTTAATTTTTTCCGCCGCACGAGTGTGTTCGCTCGGGTGTACACATTCCGTTTTCATTTCTTTCTCCTTGGTTTTACATCATACTTATGAACAACTATTCATATATTCATATTCGCATTATACTCCTTTCCATGCGGACTTGTCAAGGATTTTTTAGAAGATTTTTTATTTTTCACAAAAAAACAGAGTCTTTCCCCTTCCGTTTGGAAGGAATAAGACTCTGTTAGATACCCTTTTTAGGAAAAAGCGGTGAAAATTATTCGGTGCGGAGCGCAACGACGGGGTCTTTCTTTGCCGCACTTCGAGACGGGATAAGACCGGACACGAGCGTAAGTGCCATGCTGATCAGCACGAGAATGATTGCCGCGCTGATGGGCAACACTGCCTTTAAGGTGGCAAGCCCCGTAAGCGCGTACAAGATTAAGTTGATAGGCACGCACAGCAAGTAGGACACAAGTACGCCGAGAAGCCCGGACGAAAAGCCGATAATTAGCGTTTCGGCATTGAACATGCTGGATACGTCGTGTTTAGATGCGCCGATTGCACGGAGGATGCCGATTTCTTTGGTGCGTTCCTGTACCGAAATTAAGGTAATGACCCCGATCATAATGGACGAAACAATCAACGAAATGGCCACGAAGGCAATCAGAACGTAGGTAACGGCATCGATGATACTGGTCACGGAGGACATAATCAAACCCATATAGTCGGTATATTTGATTTGCTGCTCTTCGGGGACGGTTTTGTTGTATGCCGAGATTGCCGACGTGATGACGTCCTTGTTTTCAAACGAGGTTGCGTAGATGTTGATGGTGTACGGAGAATCGTAGTCGAGATTGCCGAGCATGGCAAGATTCTCTTCGTACGTGCTATCAGAAAAGACGGTGACTTCGTCGTAGTACAGCGCGCAAGTTTCTGTGTCGAAGTTGATCATATCCGCTTGCAATAGCCCTGCTTTTTGGGCAATCGTCAAAGAAGAAAGGGCTTGTTCGACCTGTTTTGCGATCTGTTCGCTCACGATTTCTTCTGCGTAAGGACGGACGAGCGCTTTCAGCTGATCCAACGTCATATCCTTGGCGAGGGCGGTGAAATAGTTTTGCATTTCCGATGCGTCCACGCCCATGGCTTCGGCTACGATTTGGGAAATGAGGCTGATGACGTCCTCTTTGTTGGTGAAGGAATCCATCCACGCATCCGTTTGGGCTTGGAGCTGGTCTTTTTCTGCCTTGACGCACTGGATTTTGACGTACGTTTCCGCTTGGTCGGCTTGCGTTAAGCCGCTGACGTAGCTGCGGAACGCCGTTTCCTTTTCGGCATCCGTCATACTGCCGACGGTGGGTTTGAAAGGCAAGCCCGTCAATACGTCCGTGGTCGGGTTGGCGAGCTGGGCTTGCACAACTTCCGATTCCACCGCGCGGCTGATGACGTGCTTGGTCAGGTGATAGGTGTAGCCGATGCCCGTAGAAAGCATGGTTGTTGTAGCGTCCTTTTTGGGACGGATAATGCCCGTCACCCTCAATCGCGTTACTTTTTGGTCGTTGTTGTAAAGGGTGCGCAAAATACTTTCGTTACTGCTCATATCCATATACGTATTGCCGACTTTTTGATAGCAATCCGCAGGTAAAATGGTAGCAAACGTCATTTGCGAAAGCTGTTGGAAAGACCAACTCTTTGCCTCGGTTTCGGGCATGGGGTTGCCGCTTGCCGCAGAGTGAATGATGTCGTCGATTTCCGATTTGCTGAGCAAGCCGAGTGCGTAGAGCGTTAAATCGTCCAACTCGTTATTTTCGTTGACGACGAGGACGATTTCGTTATAATCGTTGGGCCATGCGCCGTTGATTAAATCGTACTGATCGTACAAAATGGGGTTAATTGCGCCGCCGTCGGTGGCAGGCAAAATTTCTTGCCACGTTTGCATATTCATCATGGAAGAAAGCATACCCGACGAAGAACTGCCGTCGGAACCCGACATACCGCCCATATCTAGCGTGCCGTTTTGCGCGGCGGACATGAAGAAGTCGCTCAGCATTTCTTGCATGAGTTCGTTGGTGTCCGACTTGATGAGGTTGCCGTCTACGTTTTCGGTATACACGGCAAGTTGCAAATTATAGCCGTACTGCACGCCGCTGACCGCCGATGCCAACGACGAATCCGAATTTTTCAGCTCCCCTTCCAGATAGGATTTGAAGGCTTTTAAGTCGTTATCGTTCTTTTGTACCTTGGCAAGGGCATTGACAAGCTCGCCGATGATCGGGTCTTTATACACGCTGTCGTCCTTGGTGTGGTCCTCTTTTTTGCCACCAACACCCATAAAGCTTTGCATTAAGGACATTACGTCAATGGTGGAAGATTCTAGCGTCAAGGGATAGGACGAAAGTGTGGATTCTTGAATGTAGTCGATATAGGCGGTAGTACCCTGCGACACTGCCAAAATCAGCGCGATACCGATGATACCGATACTGCCCGCAAACGAGGTGAGAATGGTTCTGCCCTTTTTGGTGAACAGATTTTTCAAGGACAAGCGAAGGGCGGTAAAGAAGGACATGGTAGGCTTCTTTTCCTTTTTCTTCTCCCTTTTCTGCGATTTTTTATTTGCTTTTACAGACACTTCCGCCGCTTTGTTTTGATAATGGAACACGCCGCCGCACTTTGCGCACGAAAAGTCGATTTCGTCCACGCAAGGAATAGTGAGCGTTGCACCGCACTTAGGACAAGCCACCGTGCGTTTTTGGCGAGTGCCCGCGCGGTCCTCTGCAACAAGACGAGCGAACTCTGCTTCCGATACGGGTTGGCTATCGTTTTGCACTTCGCCGTCCAACATACGAATGATACGAGTGGAATACTGCTCTGCGAGTTCGGGGTTGTGGGTGAC
Source organism: uncultured Clostridia bacterium (assembly GCA_964422405.1). GTDB lineage: Bacteria > Bacillota > Clostridia > Christensenellales > Borkfalkiaceae > Scatosoma. Next base: position 5,909 of record CAYRAY010000055.1, read on the forward strand.
CATGACCACCAAGCGGTCCTTTGCCACCTCTTTCAAAATTTCCATGACCTGCACGCTGGTATGGGTATCCAACGCACCCGTCGGCTCGTCCGCCAAAATGATGTCAGGATTGTTGACAAGCGCACGCGCGATTGCTACACGCTGCATTTGACCGCCCGACATGGCGTTGGGACGTTTGTGGAGCTGATCGCCCAGACCTACCTTTTGCAACGCTTCGATAGCGCGCGCCTTTCGTTCTGCCTTGCCCACGCCCGAAAGGGTGAGCGCGATTTCTACGTTTTGCAAAACCGTTTGGTGGGGAATCAGGTTATAGCTTTGGAACACAAAACCGATGGAGTGGTTGCGATACGCATCCCAATCGCGGTCCTTATATTCCTTGGTGGAAACACCGTTGATAAGCAAGTCTCCGCTGGTGTAGTGGTCCAAACCGCCGATGATGTTCAGCATCGTCGTTTTGCCGCACCCCGACGGACCTAAAATGGACACGAACTCGTTGTTACGGAAGGTAATATCCACGCCCTTTAAGGCATGGACATACCCCGACGCAACGGGATAGTCCTTTACGATTTTTTTGAGTTGTAACATCTATATAACCTCTGCTTAAAAAATATAACTACTTCATTTGCCGTTATAAAAAACCAGCGTTTTACAGTATACCAAATCATTTGGTAAAAGGCAAGTACGTACCGTGAACAACGGGTGAAAAATGCGTTCAATGCGTACCTGTCCGTCTCATTTTTCTTTACAAACCTGACAACGGAGACAATTCGGCTTGGAATTGCGAACGCCAAACTTTGCCGCTTAAATAGGCAAGTTCGCCCGAGAGCGTGAAGGAAATGCGCTTGGCAACCAGACATTGCCGACTGCATTTTACCGCCTTGTTTTTGGCATTGTCGCCGTACTTCATATCCCCGACGATCGGGCAACCGATATGCGCAGTGTGAGCGCGGATTTGGTGGGTTTTGCCTGTATGCAAAATGATTTCTGCCTTGGTGGTTATTTGGGAAGCGTATTGAGCGCTCTCTAACACGCGGTATTCCGTGACGATTTTTTCCGCACCCTTTTGCGGCGTATCGAACACGGAAACACTGGCGCGCGCGCCGTCCTTTTTGAGGTACGCCGTAAGCGTGTCGGCAGGCTTGGGAAACCTGCCGAAGCAAAGCGCGTGGTAGGTTTTTTGGACCTGACGTGCCTTGAAAGCGGCAAGAAGTTCATGTTCCGCCGCACGCGTTTTAGCAAAGACCATAAGCCCCATGGTGTTGCGGTCGATGCGGTGAATGAAATAATACTCGCCTGTGCGGCTAAGGGCGGCAAACACCGCCTCGGCATTGACGCCGCTTTCCTTGTCGATGATATGGATTTGCTCGTCCTCGTACACCGTATAGAAGGCAGGTTTTTGTTCTTGCTTGGGGGTGAGATAGTAAGCTACCTCGTCCCCTGCCTGCAATTTGATGTCCGTTTGCACGCGCTGACCGTTGACGCGGATTTCTTTATTTTTCAAAAGATACGTCCAAAAAAAGGACGCCTGTGCATAGTGCTCGTCGGTGAATTGTTTTAAGTTTTGCGCCGTTTCCGCAATCAGTTTCAGCATGGAGTTCCTTTTGTATCGTTATAAAATTTGTGGCGACGCTTACGCGCCGCCACCCTTCCTGTTATTTTTTAGAAGTCTTTTTTACTTTTTTTGCAAGCTTTTCTGCCTTTTCGTCTACGTCTTCCAACGTTTCGTCCGAGGGCTTAATCAGCAACAAAATGATGATGAGAATGAGCATAACCGCCGCAACCGAGAAGAGAATGACGGACACGAGGTTGTTTTTCAACCACTGTGTTTCGCCACGGGCAACGTCGGCTTTTTCTTCCGCCGTGATGACCTTGTATGCCGCTACGCGTGCGTAGTTGGCGAGGTCTTCGTCCCAGTAGTTGGCAAGCAACAGGTATACGCCGCCGTCGTCTACGACTTTGAAGCCGGACTTGGAGCTCTTTTGAAATTCGTACTTGTTGTATTCGTCCCATTCCTTGTCGTCTTCGGTGATTCTGTCGTTATATGCTTTTACTTCCACGAAGCATTCTTTCAATTTGGATTTTGCAATGCCTAATCTATCGGAAAGCTTATCGAGGTATACATCGAAATACATTGCCAAGTAGTCACCGTGGTAAACGTCGCTATCCTTGACCTCGACGAGCTTGTCTGCCGCCGCAAGACGAATGTCTTGATAGGTTACCTTTGCCAACGAACCCGCGTTAACGCCATTCTTTACGCAAGCCGCCAAATCGACACGGTAGAGGGAGAATTCGCTCTGCTGATTATCTGCGCCGCCGACAACGGTGATGCCCGAAACGCTGTACGTTTCGCCAACGGCTTTGGTTGCCGTTCTGTCCGAGGTCTTGGTAGAGTTTTCGTCCTTGATCTTTAAGCCTTGACGCTTAATGGTGTATTCAAAGGTAGGGATTGCTTCGATGTCCCATACGTTGGAGGTGGTCACTTCGACAAGTTCGCCGTCCAAGTAGTACTTCATCGCGTTGTTTGCATCGTCGGTGGCAAAAATCTTGAATTCATACTTGCCTGCGGTGCTTGCGGAAAGCTTCAACGCGCTGTATTTCAGACCCGTAGAGGTTTGAGCGGAACCCGTTTCCGTTTTGTAGCAGATGCTGAATTTCAAGTTGCGATAGCCGTTATCATCGTAGAACAAGCCTTCAAACGTAGGGAACACGATGGTGGCGTTGCTGCCTGCGTATACGTCTGCCGCCGCTTTTGCCAACAATTCGTTGTACGAATCGACAAACTTCTTCAATTCCGATTGCATATACGCGCCCGTTTCTTCTTCGGAAACGTAGCTCTTATTGCCTGCGCTGTCAACGGTGAGGTATTTGTTTACGCCGCCGTCGGCGATGACGTATGCATCATATGCGCCGCTGCCCTTTGCGTAGATTGCGCCCGACTGGCTGCGGTTGATGACCACGTATTCGTTGTTGTCCTTGGTGCGGATTGCGCCGTCGTTTGCGTACCAAACCAAATCGTAAACAGCTTTGGCGTTGTCCCCTTCGTCTGCTTTAAAGGTGGAGTCTGCAAGGGTGAAACGGACGGACACGAATTCTTCGTTGCCGTTTTCTTGGTATACAGATTTTAAGGTTTCCCCCTCCGTATAATACGTTTCCATGAAATAGGTGCTGGTAGACAGCGAGTTATATTTCACTTCTTCGTCGGTGGGGTTATATTGATAGTAGCTGAGCTTCTTTTCGTCCGTCGTCAACGTCTTTTTGGCAACGTCGATCACTTCGTAATTCAACGAGAAAGCGGAGCCGAGCATAAAGCCGTTTACGTCTTCGTTTACAACAAGTACGGGGGGCGCGGTATCCGTGATTTTACCTTCGGAGACGTTGTCGAACTTTTGGTTGTTCAACTCGAAAAGGTAAATTTTCGTTTCTTCGTAAGCATCCCCTTCTGCCGTTCTGTTGGTATCGGCGGTGAATTGCAAGGGATAGGTGGTGTTGGAAGAATCAGTGCTGTATGCCGCGTAGTTTGCGCCTACGTTTTTGAAGACGGAGCGCGTGGTGTTGATTGCCGCGCCGTTTTTGTCCTGCAACAACACTTCAAACTGGTCGGTGTATTCGCAAATGTCCGATTCCGTCAAGGTAAGGGTGATTTTGTCGCCGAACGCCACTTTGTAGCCCGTGCGGACGGTGACAGCCTCAGCCCCGTCGGCAATGACGGAGATGTCTACGGTGACATCGTTTTCAGTAGACGCCGTTTTGGTAAATTTTACTTCGTTAACGGCTTTGCCTTCTTCCGATGCGATGGACGATGCGCTTTCCGTTTTTACGGAAACGGAGTTGAAGTTTGCATCGGCAAGGGCGAAGGTGAGCGTGTAATAGCTTGCCGCATACGCGCCGCCGACCTTTTTGCCTTCGTGCCACTTGAGCGCGACGGCGTTACGATAATATGCCGTTCTGTCCGTGTGGATTGCAAACGTGGTGGCTTGGACGCCGTTTACTTCGGTGCCGCCGACAACCGCCGCGGAGTTGAAAAGATCCGTCAATAAATATTGCGTGGATTGCGAAGTAGACGTCGTTTCGCCGTCTGCAAACGCGCCGAAAGATTGTAAATTCGCCACGCCGATAGCCGCAGTGCAACACATTGCGCCTGCAAGAAGAAAAGTAATCAGTTTTTTATTCTGTTTTTTCATGAAACCGTGCCTCTTGATTGTTACGGAGCTTATCATTGCGATAATACCGTACCTATTTATTTTACACGCAAATGCAATTTTTGTCAAACGCATTTAGCGATATTTTAAGATATTTTGCCCACTTTATGGGTTTTTTAGTGAATTTCTACCGCTTTGGAGAGTTCAAACGCCTTCCAAGGGGTTTCCGTTTCGGGCGGATAGGCGATAAACTTTAAGCGTTCTTTGGTGATCGGGTGCGGGAAGGAAAGCGAATACGCCCAAAGCGCAAGCTTACCTTTCTGTGCCAACGCGCCGCCGTAACGCATATCGCCGTAGACGGGGTGCGCGATGCCTGCCATTTGCACGCGGATTTGGTGCGTTCTGCCCGTATGCAAACGGACTTCGACCAAGGAATACTTGCCCTTGCTTTCAATCACCTTATAATCGAGCTCGGCGTACTTTGCCCCCTCTTCGGACGGAGTGCAAATGTAGACCATATTGTTTACGGTGTTTTTACGCAAGTAGTTGCAGAGTGTGCCGCGTTCGCCGTCGGGTGTACCGCAGAGAACGGTGAGATATTTCTTTTCAAAATTGCCCGATTGCAAGCCTTCGGTAAGGCGAGCAGCCGCTTTGCTGGTTTTGGCATAGACCATAACACCACCCGTGGGACGGTCTAATCTGTGCACCAACCCGACGTAAACGTTGCCGGGTTTGTTATAACGCGTTTTGATATAGCGTTTTACCTGATCGAGCAAATTGTCGTCTTTGCTTTCGTCGGGGCAACAAGCCGTCATTTGCGGTTTCAAAACCACGATGATGTGATTGTCTTCGTATAAAATACGGAAGCCGAAAGCTTGCTCGGTGCTCTGGTCTGCCGTTTGTTCGGCTTGTTCGGTTGCAATCGGCTGTTCGGGTTGCGTTTCTGCCGTTGCCATTTTTTCGTTAGTTTCCGTCATTGACAAATATTCCTCCTGCCCCGCACGGGAGCGCGATTCCCTCTTCCGTTTGGATACCGACTTCGTAAGCGTCGACTCTGCCGCGGAAATTTTTTAATGTCAGTTGTAAAATGTTTTGCAATACCATCGGTTGCAGCCCCGTGGTGTAGCTGTTAATCAACACGAAAAGCGGATTATCGGACAGCAC
>CAYRAY010000056.1:0-10745 GCA_964422405.1 uncultured Clostridia bacterium
GATACGACCGAAACCGTTGATTGCAACTTTTACGTTTGCCATAATAGAGTTCCTCCAATATATTGAAATTTTTTATTGTTACAACGAATAGAATCCGAATCGCCGCCGTTTTGGCGGTCAATCCGTTTGTATCCGTATACTATTTTATCAAACTTTTTGCAATTCGTCAACAGTTTTATGCGCAAGTTGCAAAAATAATATTTTTTTCGCGCGAAAGCTGTGTGAAATGTTTGTAAAAACGCATTTTTTGCGCCTTTCGTGCATAGTCTTTCGTCTTTCCGCAGCTGTATAAGTGGCTACCACCGACGGAGCGCCGCCTTGCGGCACGGAAGAAGGAAACGCGCCGCCGACAAATTGTGCGTGAAATCGGGGCGAAGAAAAGGTGAAAAGAAAGGAAATTCTCGTTAAAGCCTCTAAAAGTGATTGACAAATCCGCCTAAAACATATATAATAAGGACGAAAACGAATAAACGCCGTGCTTTTTAGTTACGGTTATATTTTTAACGTTCCGTAGGTGGACGGTTTTTTTTCGTGGTATTTCGACGACGGAGGGGGAGGTTTTCTCTGTACCGTTGTAAGAAAACCCGACCAAAACCGCCAAAAATAACAACGCGGAACAGGAGGAGTTTTATGTCGGAACAACAGTTTGAGATGACCCAAAAGGGGTATGACGAAGCGGTAGAGCGTTTGAAGTATTTGCAAACGGTGAAACGTCAAGAAATCGTAGAACGCATTTCGGAAGCAAGAAGCCACGGCGACCTTTCCGAAAACGCAGAATACGATGCAGCACGCAACGAGCAGGCGGCAAACGAGGGTGAAATTGCCGAACTCGATTACAAGGTGAAAAACGCCGTAATCATCAAAGTGAGCGACGATACGTCTTTCGTCCACATCGGTTCTAAGGTCGTTGTATACGACGAAGAGTTGGACGAAGAGGAAACGTACGAAATTACGGGTTCTATGGAATCCGACCCCATGGCAAACAAAATTTCTAACGAATCCCCCGTGGGCAAGGCGCTTTTGAAGCACAAGGAAAAGGACGTAGTCCGCGTCAACGCACCCGACGGCGAATACAAATTGCTGATTAAAAAGATTTTCTAATCACGAAAAGATAAAACGAGGTTTACCCATGCAAGAAAACAAGAATACCGCGCCCGTAAACGGCGCGACGGAAGAAGAACAGCTTATCGAACAGGCGCGTATCCGCCGTGACAAGCTTGCAAAGCTCGTTGCGGAAGGTAAGAACCCTTACGAACAGGTAAAATTCCCCGTAGACGCCGATTCTGCAACGATTAAGGCGAATTACGAGGCGTACGAAGGCAAACAGGTCGTGATGGCAGGCCGTATGATGTCCCGCCGTATCATGGGCAAGGCATCCTTTTCGCACATCGCGGACAAGAGCGGCTCGATCCAGATCTATGTGACCCGTCAAGACATTGGCGAAGACAACTACCTTTCCTATAAAAAGGACTACGACATCGGCGATATTTTTGGTTTTAAAGGCTTTGTGTTCAAAACGCAGACGGGTGAAGTTTCCGTGCACGTGCAAGAACTGACCCTTTTGACCAAATCCTTGTTGCCGTTGCCCGAAAAATACAACGGCTTGCAAGACAAGGACATGAAGTACCGTTTGCGCCACTTGGATTTGATTATGAACAAGGACGTGCAGGACACCTTCCGCAAGCGTTCGCAAATCTTGAAGGAAATCCGCGCTTACTTGGATAACAGAGGGTATTTGGAAGTAGATACCCCCACGTTGTTGCCTTTGGAAATCGGTGCGGACGCAAGACCCTTTAAAACCCATCACAATGCCTTGGATTTGGATATGTATATGCGTATCGAAACGGAGCTTTTCTTAAAGCGTTTGATTGTTGGCGGCATGGACAGAGTTTACGAAGTGGGCAGAATTTTCCGTAACGAGGGCATGGACGCGTACCACAACCCCGAATTCACCACCATTGAAATGTACGAAGCGTACAGCGATTATATCGCCATGATGGACATGATCGAAGACATGTACAAAACGGTCACCTTGAAAGTTTGCGGCACGTTGGACATCACCTATCAGGGCACGGAAATCCACATGGGCGACTGGACGAGATTGACCATGGCAGAAGCTGTGAAAAAGTACGCAGGCGTCGATTATAACGAATGGGCTACGGACGAGGACGCACGTGCGGCGGCAAAAGGCTTGGGCGTGGAACTCGAACACGAAAACGCAACCAAGGGTTGGGTGCTTATCGAACTCTTTGACGCATTTGTAGAAGACAAGTTGATTCAACCCACCATCATCTACGATTACCCCGTAGAAAACTCGCCTTTGGCAAAGCGCAAGCCTTCTAACCCTGCCTTCACCGAACGCTTTGAATACTTCATTTGTGGTCACGAATACGGCAACGCTTTCTCGGAACTCAACGACCCGATCGACCAAAAACAACGTATGTTGAAACAGGTCGAAGCAAAGCGTGCAAAGGGCAACAACGATGCGCAGGTGGACGAAGACTTCATCAACGCGCTTGAATACGGTATGCCCCCCACAGGCGGCTTGGGCATGGGGCTCGATCGCTTCGTAATGCTGCTTACCGACAGCTCTACGATCCGCGACGTCATTCTGTTCCCCACTATGAAACCCAAAAAATAAAACCAAGCAGCGGGCGTGACGATTTGTGCGGTCGTCGCGCCCAAAAACTCATTCAACGCATACCTGCCCCCTTGCTTTTGCAAAAATCTCTTACGGATTTTTACGGAACGGGCGGCAGTCGGAGAAAACGATGGACGCAAAAATCACCAAACAACGGCTTACCAGAATGCTCTCATATGACTGGCTGAAAATCGTCGGTCTTGCAGTGGGGCTTTGCGTGGCATGGTCGTTGGTATTCAATATGACGGCAACGCGCATTACGCCGACGCAACAATTCAAAGTATTCAACTATGTGGGCAATTACAGCCTTTCCGCCGACTTCGGCAACCTCTACCAAAAAGCGTATAAAGACAACGTCTTTTCGTACGAAGTGTTGGAGGTGGGCAGCGAAAATCTGACCGACGAATACTCCACCGTGCTGGAAGCGCGCTTGGCTGTGGGCGAAGGCGATCTTCTGTTTTTGGCAAATGCGAAAAATAAGGACGATTATTACACGGTGAAGGACGAAAACGGCGAGGAACAAAAGGTGTATTACACCTACACGCAAACGTTTGCAAAGTCCTATTTTTCCCATTACGCGTATGATTTAGACGGCGAAAACGATTATTTTGACCGCATGGAAAACTATCTCAACCCCTATTTCAACGGGGATTGGGAAAACGGCGAACTCAACAAAGAACAGGCGGAAAAGGACTTCCGCACCCGTATCAAAAAGGATAAGCGTTTCAAAAAAGAGACGCAAATCCAAGCCGCTTTGGAGGACGAATTCAGCCGTTTGACAAGCTATCGCGATGCGTTAAAGATCTTTTACGGGTATTTAGAGGCGGATATTATCCGTCTGCAACCTGTCACGGTGACAGACGATAAAGGGGAGGACCACACCTACACCTACTACGTCAACCTCAACCCTGCCAAACCGCAGTTGGACGAGGCCGGCAACGCGAAACTCGACGAACAAGGCAATATTTTGTACCAAACCACCCAAATGGATGGTTTGCAAAAATACCTTTCCTATTCGGAAGAATATATCAATGCTGAGGGTAAAACCGCCTTGCGTTCAACCTCTCGCGATATGTGCGTCGCCCTGATTTCCACCGATATTTTGGGCAAAAGCTATCGCGTGGAAGAGGGTTTTCAAGGCGAAGATTTGTTGTTCTTGAACTACCTGATTGACGCGGTGTTGCAAAGCGGCAGCGGCAACTAAAATTTGCATACAAAAGGAACGGCGCAAACCGTTCCTTTCTGTTCGTATAAGGAGGGGTTATGGACCGTATTTTTAAGGACGAACGCACGCTTCGGGCATGCAAAATCGCCCAAATGCTGCAAACGCAACCAAAGCACGTTTCCTTCCACACCCCCGGTCATAAAACGGCAGGGTGGGACATCACCGAACTTGCCTATTCCGACAACCTCGCCTCGCCCCAAGGCTGCATTGCCGAGGCGGAGCAGGGGATTGCGGCGGCGCTGGGCGGCGAAAAAAGTTACATTTTGACGGACGGCAGCACCTGCGGCGTACTCTCTATGCTGTATGCGGCAAAAATGCTGGGCGCAAAGCGGATTTTGACCTGTCAAAGCGCGCACAAAAGCGTGTTCAACGGTTGCGCCGCGCTGGGGGTGGAATTGTTGTTATATCCGCAAAAAACGCGCGGAAAAATCCCGTTCCCCTATACCATGTACGAGTTGACGGAAAATTTTGCGCCGCTTTTGCAAGCGGCGGACGCCTTGCTTTTTACCTCGCCCGACTATTACGGCAACCTTGCCGACCTTGCGGCGGCACGGGCATATTGCGACAAGCACGGCAAATTGCTTTTGGTGGACGGCGCACACGGCGGGCATCTGCATTACGACAAGATCCGTTACGCAGGGACGTATGCGGATATTTGGGTGGACGGCGTGCATAAAAGCCTGCCTGCCCTCACGCAAGGTGCGGTGATTTCCGCCAAGGACAAACGCACGGCAGACGCCCTGCAATGCGGCGTGGACGTGTTCCGCACCACTAGTCCCTCGTACCCGATTATGGCATCGGTAGAATACGCGGTGCTGTATCCGAGAAACGAGGCGTTGGAAAGGGAAGTTGCCGACTTTTCTTCGCACCCCCGCGTTTATAAAAACGGAGACTGGAGCAAGCTTTGCGCCATCTTCGGAAACTCTGCCTTTGAGGCGGAACAACGCTTGCAAGCGGAGGGGATTTACGCGGAGTTTTGCGACGGCAATGTACTCTGTTTCTATCTTTCCCCTGCCACCGAGCTCGCCGATTTTACAAGGCTGAAAACGGCGTTGGAAAGGCTTTTTGAGGTGTTTCCCTTGCAGGGCGAGGAAGAATGTAAAACCGAGAACGACGGGGCAAATACCCCCGTGCAAACCCCGATAATCGGGCAGGAAAAACAAGTGGTATGGTTGCCGCTTGCCGAGGCGGTGGGCAAGGTCTGCGCCGCCTATTGCGGACTGTTTCCGCCTTGCACCCCGTTGGTGTGCCAAGGGGAGCGGCTGACCCAAGAAAAAGCGACGTTGCTGCAAAGCGCAACGCATACTTACGGATTAAAAAACGGAAAAATCGCCGTATACGCGGCAGAATAACAGGATGGACGACATGGAAAAGAAGGGTAAATTTATTACGTTTGAAGGCTGTGACGGTTGCGGCAAAAGCACGCAGTTGAAAATGCTCAGCGCGTATTTGACGGAGCAGAACGTGCCGCATATTTTTACGAGAGAACCGGGTGGCGGCAAAATTTCAGAGGCAATCCGCGAGATTTTGTTGAGCGGCAAAAATGCGGAGATGACGGACGAGTGCGAAGCGTTGCTGTACGCCGCATCCCGTGTGCAACACTTGCACGATCGGGTAGACCCTGCCTTGCAACAAGGTCAGTTGGTCATCTGCGACAGATACGTAGATTCCTCGTTGGCATATCAAGGCTACGGCAGGGGCTTGGGTATGGATTTCGTGCAAAAAATCAATGCGTACGCTTTGGAGTATTACTTGCCCGACGTAACCATTTTCATCGACCTCGACCCCGAGGCGGCGTTCCGTCGTAAGCATGGCGCGGACGAAAACGACCGTTTGGAACAGGCAGGCATGGCGTTCCATAAACGGGTATACGAGGGCTTTAAGAAGGTGGCGGCAGAGCATCCCGATCGGTTTGTGTGCATAGACGGCACCAAGACCCCCGACGGCGTGTTTGCCGACGTGCTTTCCGCCCTCAAACAAAAAGGCTGTTTATAAACGAAAAAGATTCTGTTTATACAAGAGGAGATTGCAAAAAATGCAGGTATGGGATATTTTGTTGTTGGGCGTTGCGCTGTCCATGGACGCGTGCGCCGTGGCGATGACAAGCGGCATGAACGAGTCAAAAATGCCCTTCAAACGGGTGCTTGTCATCGGGTTGTTCTTCGGCTTCTTCCAGATGTTGATGCCCCTTATCGGGTATGCGGTGGCAGGGGTCATTGCTGACGTTTTCTTGGAAACGTTCAAAAAAATTTCGGCTTGGGTGTCGTTTGCGTTGTTGGTGTTTTTGGGCGGAAAAATGCTTACGGAAAGCATTTTAGAAATCCGTAAATCCAAACGCCCCGTTGCGGCGGAAGCGGCGGCAACCGAAACGGAAACGGCAAAGCAGAAGCCTTGGGTTTTGCAACTGCTTGTGCAAGCGGTGGCAACCTCTATCGACGCGTTGGCGGTGGGCGTAACCCTTCAATCGGCGGCATTGTCCCCTGCGGGGCTTGCCATGGGTATATGGGGCGCAACGGCAACCATCGGTTGTATCACCTTTGGGTTGAGCATAGCCGCAACTTACATAGGCAAGGGCGTGGGCAACAAACTTGCAGACAAGGCAGGCTTGCTCGGCGGCGCGGTGCTGATCGGGATCGGCGTAAAAATTCTGTTGGAAGCGTTGTTATAACCCCTTCGGTTTTGTTTACGCAGTTGGTTTTGTGTACGGCAGGTGAATGTTTGTTAAACGTTTGTAATATGCCAACAAAAACGCTTGAAAAAGCAAAATGGATATGGTAAAATAAAACCGCAACCAAACAAACGGGCGCAAATCGGTCCTTCTGCCCGATTTTTACAAAAAAATCGATATGGAACAGGGGAAAAACGGGCAACTCCCGTTTGAAAAGGGCGCGTTGCGTTTATAAATGTTTGTAAAATAGCGAAACAATGGTACTTGCCTTTCGGATAAAGGCGGTACGCAAGGAGTATATTTTGAAAAAGAAAACAAGAACAATATGGTGGATCGTCATCGGCGTGGTTGTGTTGTTGGCATTTTCGTTGGTGTTCTATACCTGCAACCAAGGCACGAGCATTACGTTTAATCAAATGGATTCCCTACTGAAGTATGGAGGTTTCCAACAAGGCGATACTCTCGTGGAAGTTGATATTGCCAAGGTAGTGTTTGACTCATACCGTTGGACTGTTATTTCGGAAAAAGGTGAGGTATACTATACGATTGGTTTCAGCATGTTTGAGTATAACGAATACCTTCAAACTTTGCTTGACGCAAATATAGCTATCAGTTACAGCGACCCCAACGCAGGCAGCGTATGGTCTACGATCATTCCCTTTGTCGGTGTGTTGTTGGTGGCGTTCCTGTTCTTTATGTTGATGCGCAGTGCAACCAACGTTGGCAACCCGACTATGAGTTTGAATAAAAACAAAACGCAAGTGCAAAACAACGTGCAGGTTCGTTTTTCCGACGTTGCCGGCGCGGAAGAAGAAAAAGAAGAACTCCGCGAAGTGGTAGAATTCCTCAAATCGCCCAAGCGTTTTGCTACGTTGGGCGCAAGAGTGCCTAAGGGCGTGCTGTTGGTAGGCCCTCCTGGTACGGGTAAAACGCTGTTTGCCAAAGCCGTCGCAGGCGAGGCAGGCGTGCCGTTCTTCTCCGTTTCCGGTTCGGACTTCGTAGAAATGTACGTCGGTGTGGGTGCAAAGCGTGTGCGTGAACTGTTTGAAACGGCAAAGCGCAACCAACCCTGCATTGTGTTCATCGACGAAATCGATGCCGTGGGCAGACGCAGAGGCGCAGGTCTTGGTGGCGGTAACGACGAACGCGAACAGACCCTCAACCAAATCTTGGTGCAAATGGACGGCTTTGAAAGCAATGACAGCTTGATTATTATTGCGGCAACCAACCGTGCGGACGTTTTGGACCCTGCATTGCTCCGTCCGGGCAGATTTGACAGACAAATCACCGTAGGTTTGCCCGACGTAAAAGGTCGCGAGCAGATTTTGAAGGTGCATGCAAGAAATAAACCGATGGCGGCAGACGTCAACTTTAAGACGGTGGCGCGGATTACGGCAGGATTTTCGGGTGCGGAACTTGCCAACCTCTTGAACGAGGCGGCTATTTTGGCGGCGCGTAAGGGCAAAAAGGCAATCGGCAATTTGGAATTGTACGAAGGTATCAACAAGGTCGTGATGGGTCCTCAAAAGAAGAGCCGCGTGGTGACCGAGTCCGACAAGCGTTGCACGGCGTATCACGAAGCAGGTCACGCCATTCTTGCTTGCCTTTGTAAGCATTGCGACCCCGTACACGAAGTGTCCATTATCCCTCGCGGTCAGGCGGCAGGGTACACCATGACCCGACCCGATTCCGACGATATGGACGTATCGTATAACAAACTCGTCGATAACATCTGTATGACCCTCGGCGGCAGAGCGGCAGAAGAGATTGTCATTCAAGACGTAACGACGGGTGCAAGCAGCGATTTGCGCCATGCAACCTCGTTGGCGCGCCGCATGATTACCGAATGGGGCATGAGCGAAAAGCTCGGTTTGGTGGCGTACGATTCCGACCAGCCCGTGTTCATGGGTATGGAATACGGACACCAAGGGCAAGGCGGCTATTCGCAGACGACGGCGGCGACGATCGACGAAGAAATCCGTCGGTTCACCACCGAGGCATACGACCGCGCTTTGACGCTGCTTAGAGAAAACCGTTCTATTCTCGATAATATGGCTCGCGTTTTGGTGGAAAAGGAAACCATTTACGCCGAAGAAGTGCAAATGCTGATGAACGGCGCAACACATTTGGAAGTGATTGCCGAAATGGACCGCATGGAAAGCGAACACGAGGCAAACCCCTTCCATAGAGTCTCCGACAGCAAAAAGACGGAAGTGAAAACGGTTACCGAAACCGCTGAAGCGGTTGAAACCACCGAAATGGTTACGCCCGTGGAAGGTACGGAAACGGCGGAAACCGCCACCGAAACGGCTGAACCCGTGGAAACGGCGGAAAATTCCGTGGACGAACACCAAGAAAACTAAGAAAAAAACAAAAAACGGGGCTACCTGCCAAGGCAGCTCCGTTTTGCGACCAAGGGGAAAAGGAGTAGGACGATGAAAGAGCAAAATCGGGCGGAGCAATTCCGCGTGGAACACAAAAAAATGCAGTTGGCAATGGATAAAATCCTGCCGACCAAGGGTCTGGACGCGTTTGACAAAGGCGCGCTCCGTGCCAGGGCGGCGCATTTCCTAATGAACGGCGCGCCCGTGTTTTCCGTCAACGAACAGAACGGTGAATATCGTTTGCTTGCGGCGGACGGGGATTATTACGCGGCGAAGTCGATCGGCTTGAAAGAGGCGGAGGTGCGCGTGTACACCTTTTCCGAGGAGAACGCTGAGGCGTTTTCTTGTATTGAACAGCTGAAAAACAAAGACCTCGGTGCGATGGACGAGGCGCATTTGATGCGGCGGCTGGTTGAGGAATTCGGGCTCACGCAAGAGGACATTGCCGCGCTTATCGGCAGGTCCCGTCCTGCCGTGGCAAACACGTTGCGGCTGTTGACCCTCGCCCCAGAGGTGGTGGGCTTGGTTGAAAGTAATCAACTTTCCGCAGGACATGCCAGGGCGCTCGTTTGTGTGCCGCAGGCGCAACAATTCGGGTTCGCACAGGAGTGCGTACAGCGTGGCTACACCGTACGCGAAACGGAGAATGCCGTCAAGGCGTTTTTGACCCCCGACGAGGAAGCGGAAGCGGAGTTGCGTGCAAAATCGGCGGCGAAAAACGCAGAGTTGAAAGCGTTGGTGCAACGTATGCGTTCGGTGCTGAAAACCAAGGTGTCCTTGGTCGGCAACGAAAAGAAGGGGCGCATCTGTGTGGAATATTATTCCCCCGAAGATTTGTACCGCTTGGAAGAATATTTGGATATGATCGAAAGCTTTTCTCGCGATTGATTGTTTGGCTCCCCACCGTGTCATACCGACTGAGCGTAAGTAACGGAGTTTATCTTACACACCGCGTTTTGCGTATGAACGGAGTGTATCTTATGACAACACCCTCCGAAAAACCAAACGAAAAAAGCCTTCCGCAATATAGCGGAAGGCTTTTTCTTTCACAAAATCCGTTATTTCATGATTTTTAATGCGCGCAAAATCGAAATGATAATGCCGCAGACCACGTATACTTCCACGAGAATGGACGCAACGCGAAGAATCCAACCGATAATCAGCCCTGCACCGGGAATCCAACCCGTCAACAAACCTGCAAGCCAAATGATAACGCCTGCGATGATACCGATGACGAGGTATACGATAATGCTGACCAACAGCGAGCTTTTATACGCGGTGGGGAACAATTTTTTTAAGTTCATGGTGATAACCTCCTTGCTTCAATATTTCTACCATAATTATATAGCGAACGCCGTAAAAAATCAAGTCCTTTTTCAAAAAAAGTTGTCGACGAACGTAATTTTTTTTTGCTGCTACGGGGTTTTGTCGATGTCTTATGCGGATTTGCCTGCGCCGTCCGTTTTATTCGCCGCTTGCGCTTGCTCGGCAGAGGCTTCGCCGCGATCCGTGCTGCTCGATTTATTGGCTTTGTCGCTTTTCTTGTCCGACTTGTTCTGCAAGAAATCGGGTTCGGGCGGTTGGTCTTTGTTCTGGCTGCGCTTGCAGAGGAGCATCAGCAGGAAAAATAACGCCGCCGCGCCTGCAAAGGACAAAAAACAGGGCAAGCCGCCCAGCGTGCCTGCAGGCAGCAGACAAGCCAAACAAAGTGCGGAAAGTACGGTAAAAAGAATACGTAATTTTTTCATAGTTGACCTCAAAGGGAGTTTTGGCGGAAAAATGGGGGGGGTGTCCGTCCGTTTTCGCAACTCTTATATAATATAATAT
>CAYRAY010000057.1:0-10471 GCA_964422405.1 uncultured Clostridia bacterium
AGGGTATTTTAGGATGAGAAAAAATACCAAAAAAGTAGCATTAGTGGCAAGTTTGTGCGCCCTTACGGCGTGTGTGTTCGCAGCAGGTTGCGGAGATGACAAACCTTCGGAATACAAGGTTTATATGCTTTCGGATGCGGCGTATAGCATTACCGGCGAGACGCAGGTAAAAGCAGGCGAAGATTATACCTTTACGGTAACCCCGACCAAAGGTTATGACGCTTCTCAAATGAAAGTTACGGTAAACGGCGAAGAAGTTACGGGCGTGAACGGCGTATACACCGTTACGGGCGTTAAAGATACCCTTGCTATCCACGTAACGGGCGTGAAAGCTCCTGTTACCGAATACGTAGACGTTACCTTTGCAGGCGACCATGTAGACTTCAGTGGCGATTTCAAGGCAGAAAAAGGCAGCAAGTACACCTTCTCGGCGAAGGCTTATGACGGCTACACCTTGACCGAAGTAAAGTGCGGCGGCAAGACGTTGACGGCGGAAAACGGGGTTTACAGCGTTACTGCAAGCGAAAACCTTGAAATTACGGCTACGGCAGAAGTGGTTATCAATTACAGCATGGCTGTGAAACCCGGTGATACTCCTTGTGTAGGCGGTAAAGTAGCAATGGGCGAAGACGGCAGAGAACACATCACCATCAAATACGATGGCGAAGACAGATTCATGAAACCCGGTTCTGAAACCGATTGCTATTATCATGAAGTAGGCTTCACCCTTTCGGAAGAGGCTTGGGCAGAAGCACACGTTGGTGCAAACCTTGCTATTGTTACCATGCGCGTTAACAACTGGGGCGAAGACGTATCCGAGGATATCGGCTGCGGCGGCGGAATCTCCTTCTGGCACGTACAAGACGGTCTTGCAACCCTCGGCGGCGGCAACATGAAGTGGCCCGGCGTTGATCCCAACGCTTACGCCGGCAACACGGTTGTATTTGAATTGACTAGAGATGACAAAATTTGCATTAGAAACGCCGACGGTTTCGACGCGTCGATTATGGACGTAAAATTCATTACGGCAGAAGTTGTGCATACCGACCTTGGCAGCAATATCAATATCGTTATGGACAGTGAAACGCACGAACTTTACCTCCGTTGTACGGGCACTACCTCTGCTACCATCGACCTTAAGAAGATTCTTGGCGACGATATCGTTCCCGAATCCGGTACACAGTGGGTAGGACTTGAATTGCATCGTCTTGACGATCAACAATTTAGCGGTTCCATGTTTATGGGGCAAATTCTCGGAACGAAGCATAGCTGCTATGCAGATGCCGGTATCGACGCAAACAGCAACGGTTTGCTTACCATCAGCACTAACTATTTGCAGGGTCTTAGCAAAATCATCGTAACGAGAGGTCCTCGTGGCTAATCGATTATAGAAGCGAAGCACTAATCGCATAATATCCTACTTATTTTGTGCGTCTTTCCCCCTCGCAAGAGGGGGAGGGATGTGCAAAAAGATTTGTACAAAAAGAAAAGAATATATAACGATATTCAAAATTCATTCGGCGTAAAAATAAAAAATTCTGCCGGAAAAGCATAGGCGCAAACGGGCAAAAAGCCGCGTGTGTGCCGTATTCAATTTGAAAATAACGTTGTGCCTTGGCACAGCGAATAAAAATTTATCTTATACGTGTCCGTCCAAAACCTCGGGCGAGGGACGAAAAGGGAGGCAATATGAACAAGAAAACCAGAATTTTAAGCAGCGTAATGGCTATGACGTGCGCTTTTGGCGCGTGCATGAGTTTGGGCGCGTGCGGCACGACACAAAAAGTAGACGTTACGGGCACAATCATCATTGAGCCGTTTGCAAACAGCTCGTTCGGGATTAACTGGATCGAAACGATGGCAAAGAATTGGCAGGAAGAAACGGGTAGCCAATACAAAGTGTTGGTAAAGAAGAATTCCACCAATCTTTCGGGTACGCAAATGGAAGGCATCGAAGTATCCAACACCGACATTTTCTTTGGCTCGGACGCAATGTACAATACCGGTTTCTACAAAGGCTATTTTGAAGATTTGTCGGATATGTTAGAAGTGAAACCCGACGGCGAAAGCGGCAAGACCATTCGCGAAAAAATTTATAATTGGGATAAGTGGCGCAAGGTTTCCAGTATCGTAAAATACAACAAGCCCGCGGGCGAGGTAGAAGATCCGTATGCAAGCGAATACTTCACCTACGAGGGCACGTATATGTTGCCTTATTCCACCACCATTACAGGCTTTATGTACGACCACGATTTGTTTTTGGACAACGGCTTGATGGCGTATGCCGAAGTTTCTAACGAGGTAAAATCCGCACTCACTGCGCAGGGGATTACTTACGAGGAGAAAGAGGACGATTTCGGTGATACCATGCTGTATTTCGTTTCTGCCACGGGCGATGTGAATTTGGAAGCGGGAGATCCCATTTTGACGGCAGGTAAAGACGGCAAGTACGGCACGTACGACGACGGTCAGCCGCAGACGATGGAAGAATTGCACACCCTCTTTTCTATGATTATGGCAAAGGGTCAAAAACCGTTGCTTTATTGCGACACCGCTGAATACGTAACCAACCTGTTCTTGTCTTATTTGTTCCAAAAGAACGGCGTTGATACCTACAACGCATATGTTTCCTTTGATACGGACGGCAAGGAAGTAAAGCTTATGGACGGCACGTCTACGGCAATTAACTTTACGAACGGCTATCTTACCTACTCTATCGAAGGTGTAGAAGAAGCAGCGGAATTCGTAAAGAAATACTTTATCGACGGCAGCTCCTCCACCCGTTATTTCAACACGACCACGACGGTCGGCGACGTGCGTGACGAATTCGTTACCAACACTTCCAAAAAGAAGTTGCAAATGATTGTGGAAGGGGACTGGTTTGTAAAGGGCGCAACGGATATTTTGTACGAAAATAACCGCGACCCTAAAACGGTGGATTATCGCTTTATGTTGTTGCCTGCAATCGAAGGGCAGGCAGGTATCGATGGCGAGGGCAACGGCAGCGTGCTTACCGCACCCGAAACGGGCGGTATCGTCGTAAGAAAGCAGCCCGAAAGCAACCCCAACAAGTTGGCGGCAATTAAGTCTTTCTTGACATATATGTTGAAGAACGACACGTTGTCTTGGATCAACGCAACCACGGGTATGACCTTGAACTATCATTACGATATCACGAAAGAAGACGCAAAGGTAATGACGAGATTCTCTAAGACCTGCTCGGAAATCTTCCACGATACCGAAAACATTGCAACCTATCCGTACTCGGTAGATAAGCTTTCTACGCCGATCCGTTACACGGCAAACGGCATGGGCGGCTATACAATTATGTACTACGGCAACAACGACGCGGTTTCGCTGATTACGGCGTTGAAGGGCGGAAACAAGCCTTCTAAAATTGCAGAACTTGTAGCAAGCACGGCAACCAAGACGGTTTGGGACGGCTATTTGAAGGATATGGAAGCAATGTTGGGGGTTAAATAATGGCAGACACTATGTATAGCACAAACGCTATACGGAAGCGGAAAAAACGGGTAGATAAATCGCGGATAGCGTTTATCCTGACCATGATTACCTACCCGTTGTTGCTCTTCCTTGTTTTTTGGGTGACGACCAACGTGACCTCTTTCGTACTTGCGTTTACAAAATCGGACTTGTACGGTAACACCACATTTGTCTGGTTTGATAACTTTAAGGAATTCTTGACCAAGCTCTTTTCGGATACGGACGCCGTAGGGCAATCGATGATTAACTCCGTCAAAATGTACGCAATCAACTTGTGCATTTCGTTGCCGCTGTATATCATCTTTTCCTACCTCGTATTCAAAAAATGCTTTTTGCACAAGACCATTCGCGTCATGGTGATGTTGCCCCAAGTCATTTCGGGTTTCGTCGTCAGTATGTTGTTTGCAACCTTTATCACGGGTACGAACTCGCCGATGTCCTACCTGTTTGAAAAAATGGGGATTTTGGACGGACGCGGCGCTCCGCTGGAACTTTTGTACAGCGATGGGTATAAGTACGCATTGGGCACGATGATTTTTTACGGCATTTGGATTTCGTTCGGTATGAACATGATCGTATATCCCAACGCCATGAAAGAGATTGATGCAGGTATTTTGGAAAGCGCGCAAATCGACGGCGTAAGAAATATGTGGCAAGAACTTTGGTACATTATTCTGCCTTTGATTTTCCCTACGCTGGAAACGTTTTTGGTTACGGGCGTGGCGACCATGCTCACCGACCAAGGCGTTGTGCTTACGTTTTTCCCCGGCGGTATCCCTCCCGGAGCGAACGTTTCCAATATGGGTTATTATTACTTCATTCAGGTGCAATCGGGCAACTCGGGCAGTTATAACCTGATGTCGGCAGGCGGTCTTATTTTGACCATCATCGTCGCGCCCATCACCATAGGGCTTCGGTACGTTTTGGATAAGTACGGACCGTCTACGGAGAAATAAGGTATGGAAAATAAAATCGAAATATCGTTTAATATTAAAAGTACCGTACCACTCAAGACGGTGAAAAACGAACTTGCCCGCCAGCAAGAGATGTTGGAGTGCTTTACGCAGCAGGGCGACGAGGCTTCGGCGAATTTTGTGCGCCAAAACATTGTGGAATTGACGCAAAAGAAGAAGTTTATCGAGCGGACGAAAGTTTCCGACGGCTTAAACGGCACACTTCGTTGGATTTTGTGGGCAATTTTGATTCTCTATTGCATTACGCTGTTTATTTTGCCTGTGTGGATGTTGCTTACGTCCTTTAAGTCGGCAAGCGAATACAGCTGGAATAAGTTCGGTTTGCCGAAAACGTGGTATTTTAGAAACTTCACCGAAGTGGCAAAGAAGATGAGCGTTTACGACGAATGGGGGAATGTGGTCACCGTTTGGCAAGAGGCATTGTACAGCATTTTGTGGTCGGTGTTTTCTACGGGCTTCCACGTATTGCTTACCGTGTGCATGGCGTACACGTTGGCGAAATACAAATTCTTCGGCAGTGAATTTATTTACAACCTCGGTATCGTATTGATGATCGTGCCTATCGTAGGTACGTTGCAATCGTCCATGGTGTTCCGTACTAAGATTATTCCGACGTACGACAATATGTTTTTGACGATTATCACCGCCCCGACCACCGTGTTTTCGGGCTTGAATTTCTTGCTGTTGTACGGTGCGTTTAAGGGAATGCCGTGGGACTACGGCGAGCAGGTATTCATTGACGGCGGTAACCATTTTACCGCATTCTTTTCGATGTACCTGCCCATGGGTATGCCCTCTATCGCCGTTATCTACGTGTTGGTGTTCTTGGGCGCGTGGAACGATTATCAAACGTTCATGATGTGGTTGCCGTCTACGCCAAACCTTGCGTACGGCTTGTATATGTTGAAGGCAAACTCCAAAGTTTCCCTTTCTACGCCTGCCGTGTTGGCAGGGTTCACCATCATCGTCATTCCCACCGTTGCGCTGTATCTCAGCGCGCAGAAGTTGATTATGTCCAACTTCACCGTAGGCGGCTTGAAAGGCTAATCCCCGAATCGGCGTTCTGCCGATAATCTTAGATAAGGAGATAAAATAGTGAAAAAGAAAACATTGCAAAAGCTGGTTGCCTCTGTTTCCGCGGTGTGTTTGTTCAGCGGCGCGGCAGGCATAGGCGCAGCAATCGCGTTTGCCCCCAAGGCGAATGCGGAGGATAACGAGGCGTTGAATGCGGCGTTTGAACTGACCAACGCGGCAATCGTTTCCCCTGCGGCGGCTGCGCCTGTAAACGACGTGTCCACCGATTACGCTTCGGGTGTGAAATTCAAGGTCAATTCCAGTTCTTCCTATATCGACTTCAATCACGTGGTCGATCTTAGAAAGGTGGAGGGGAACCTCATCGAATTTATCCCCAATTCCGATACGCAAGCCTTTGGTTTGACGGGGTTGCGTGTGCGGATTACGGACGCAAACGACGCGTCGAACAGCGTTGCCATTTCGTGGAAGGTCAATCCCGACGGACCTCGCCTTCTGTCCGAGGGCGGCGATAGCGAAAAGTTGGTAAAAGCCAGCCCTACGCTTTGCTGTTCGTTTATTCAAGTGGAATACATGGGTATGACTTGCGCGTACCCCAACTATGCGCCCGAAACTGCCTATACCATCGGTTGGTGGCAGAACTGGATGCCGACCTTTGATTATAGCACGAAAGACAAGTGGGTGCCTTGCGCCTTTTCGTACAATTACGAAACGAATGAAATTATCATCAACACCGAAGGTGCGCACAACGTCACAAACAAAACGGTGGTGGGTTTGGACAGCGAAGAGGACGATTTCCCCGATTTTGGCGGTTTCAGCACGGGTGAAGTGTATATCACCATCGAATCCGTCGGTTCGGCGGGGGAATTCCTCTGTACCAAAATCGGCAATGTTGCCATGGCAGACCTTGCGGACGGCAAGGCGGACGTGGGCGGTTTGATGTTCAACGGTTACGACTTTGAAGAAATGGTCAACGGCGTTGTGGGGTATCCCTATCCCATGCCCGTTTCCGCCAACAAGAACCCCGTAACGGCAAAGTTGGAAAAACTGTCGGGTACGGATACTTGGACGGACGTTACCGCTCGGCTTACCGAAAACGGCACAAAATTCACCCCCAAAGAAACGGGTAAATACCGTTTGACGTACAGCGGCAAAACCAACGCAGGTACGGACGCTACGGTGAGCGGCGAGTTCGAGGTTATTCAAAACCCCGTGGAAATCGAGGAAAAGTCGCCTGTCAGCCTTGCAGTGGATATCACCGACGCCTTTGTCGTGCCTACCGTGCAATATACGGGCGGTATCGGCAAACTGAACGTGAAATACACCTTAAAATTGAATGGTGAAGATCAAGAAGTTGTCCCCGGCGACGCATTCTTAATCGATCGCAAGGGCATGACGCTTACACTTACGGTAGACGTTACCGATAAAGTTTCGTATGCGAAGCAGTTTGTCTATCCTGTTGCCGTCAACGAGAATGTGAAGGACTTCCGCGTGCTTGGCTTTAACGTTGTTTCCGTCAACGAAGGGGATACGATTACCGTACCCGATTTTGTGGCGAACGATTATTCCAAAACGAATATCGACGGCAAAGCAGACGTAAAAATTACTTCCGACTTCACGTCGGGCAATCTTTCCGTCGGCGATAGTATTACGGTGGATAAGGACGGTTTTGTAACCTATGTTTGGGGGGAAGAAAAAATTACCTATCAAGTGATTTGCGCTCCCAAAAAATTGACGGCGGACAACGTGGCGGAACTTTTCAAAACCCCCGACGCTTCCAAAGTGGAAGTCACTGCGCTGGGTTTGGAATATACCGTAAACAAAGCGAATGCGGTCATCACCATGCCGAACCCCGTTTCCGTCAACGAATTGGACATCGAATACAGCCTGTACAACCGTTACGGGTTCGAGTCCAACGGCGGCAAGTATAACGAGCCGTTCACGGCGGTCAACGTGTATTTGCAATCGATTTCCGGAAAGCGCGTTTGCTTGTACGTCGATCGGTTTACCGCTCTCCGTCCCACGATGTACATCAACGGCAAAAAGGCTTCGTCTTTGACCTCTTACGTCGATCAGTTTGTGGATTCTAGCAATTTGAAGAGTAAGCACAGAAAGTTCTCGTTCAGCTTTGACGAGGGCACGGCTACCGTTTATTCGGGTACGGGTTTGAAGATTGGCTCTGTTACCACGTGGGATAACGGATTGCCCTTCGACGGCTTTGAAGAAGGCAAAGTGCTTGTTTCGTTCGAGCTGGTAGGCGGTCAAAGCGGCAATAAGTTGGTTGTCAACACGCTGTCGAATCAAAAATTCTCCACCGTCAACTTGGCATACGGCGATATGACTTCGCCTGTGCTTGCGTTGAAAGGGGAGTTGGAAACCTCCTTTAAGGACCTTGGCGACGTGGTGCAAGTGCCTATGGCATACGCATACGACGTGCTTTGCGCAAAGAGTTCCATTAAGATGACGGTGCAAACCCCTGACGGCACGCAGTTGTCCTCGGTTGCTCCGCAGGAATACGAGTTGGTGCTTTCCAAACCCGGTAAATATGTCGTTTCGTATGCGGTTACGGATAAAAACCGTAATTCGTTCACGTATGAATTCGTGTACAGAGTTTTAGATACCGAACCGCCCGTAATCACCGTAAACGGCGAGTATCAAAAGACATATTCGGGAAAGGTGAAGGTGGTCGGCGCAAGCGTCAGCGATAATTGCGACACGGCAGAAAGCAAAACGGGTTTGTATATTCTGTTGGCGAACCCCGATTTGACCTATGACATTTTGAGCGAAGGACAAACGCTCAACCTGACCAAAGGGCAATACGCCATTGTGTATTTTGCCATGGATACGGACGGCAACACGACGCTTGTCAGATACGAATTTGAGGTGAAGTGACATGAAAGCGAAAAAAACGATGTTTCATCTTCTTTCCTTGGGCATGTGCGCCATGCTCGCTTGCAGCGCGGCGGTCGGTTTGACCGCTTGCGGCAAGGATAAAGGCGACAGCGGCGCGTATGTCGAAAAGGAAATCGGCGATATGCTTACCGCAAAAAATGCGTATAAAGTGGTCATTCCCGATGACGCTACCGCCACGGAGGAATACGCCGCAAGCGAAATTGCAAGCTATTTCCAACAAGTCAGCGGCAGAGAATTGCAGGTGGTCAAAGAAAGCGGTTTGACTCTTGCGGAAGATTCTTCGTATATCTCCCTCGGTGATACCCAAATTTTTGCCGAAGCGGAAAAGAAGCACGGCGATGTGGATCTTAGCAAAAAAGCCTTAAACGAGGACGGTTTTGCCATTTTTACTTACGGCAACAACGTGTTCATCAACGGCTATAACGACAGAGGGGTTATGTACGGCGCATTCGAGTTTATCGAACATACGCTCGGCGTAAAATTCTTGACCTACGATTATACGCACGTGCCTACTCTTAGCAAAATTACGCTGAATTCTTACGATCAAGCGTATACCCCTGCCTTTAAGCAGAGAGCGTATTTGAATACGTCCGTCTTTTCTAAAAAGACAGAATACGTAGCGCACATGCGTTTCAATACCGACTATTGCATCATGCCCGAATCGATGGGCGGCACGACCGCTTGGCACGATTTCGGCAACCCTTCGCATACCTTCCCCGCTATCGTGCCCGAAGACGACTTTAAGGACGGCACGGGCGAGTTGAAAACGGAATACCGTGATGCGTTTGCTCACACGGCGGCGGACGACGGATCGTTGATTCCGTATAAGGCGACGGATGGCAAATTGCTGGACCTTTGCTATACCAGCGGTATCAATGCGGACGGCACGGGCAACACAGCAGACACGACGTCGGCGTTCTTCCTTGTTTTAGAATCGATGAAGCAGTTGGTTTTAGAGGACGAAGATGCGGAATGGTACATGCTCGGTCAAGCGGACAGACCCAGCGGCTGTCCCTGCCAAAGATGTAAAGACGCGCGCGTCAGCTATGAAGCGAGCGGCTTGATGATTCGTTTTGTCAACGCAGTTAATGCCGAGTTGCAAAGTTGGATTCAGGCGGAAGGCTTGGATCGGGAAATCAACCTTTGCTTGTTCGCGTATGACTATACCGAACGTCCGCCTTTGGACGAAAACGGCAAAGTTTTGGACAAGACGGTTATCCCTGCCGACAACGTGTACATTAAGTACGCGCCCATTCACAGCATTTACTACTATGCCTTGAATGACGAACGTCAAAACGACCAAACGAAGGGCGTTTACGAGGACTGGGCAAAAGTGACGTCGCATTTGATGACGTGGACGTATGCAACGTGGTATGCGGAATCCTTCTGGTACTATCCCACCATGCAGACCTTCTCCGACACCATGAAGTTGTTGTACGAATCGGGCAACGAATACACCTTTGTGCAAGGTTTGTATTACGAAAAGAACATCTATCAACAGGAAATCGATGCGTACGTGCTTTCTAAACTCTTCTGGGATTTGGATGCAAACGTGACCGATCTCCGTAACGAGTTCTTGTATTACTACTTCGGTGCGGACGCTTACGAAAATATGGTGGCATTCCACGATACCATCGATATCAACTATACGATTATCGCCGCTTCTAACGCCAACTTGGTAGCAAGCACCAGCAGTGATTTCTGGTCCAATACCTACTGGAAGGTGCAAACCATGAACTACTTGGTGGATTTGTTCGATCGTTCCATTACGGCGGTCAATAACAATAGCTCGTTGACCATGGATCAAAAAGAAGCGTATGTAAGAAATTTGGAACGTGCAAAACTGATGCCGGGCTATATGCGTTTGTACAATGCAAAGCGTTATGGCTTGGACGAAGCGAACGTAACCAAACTCGCTTCCGATTGGGTTGCGCTTGCCGAAAAGTACGGCGTGCGTAAGACGGGGGAAGGCGCACAGTATTCCCTTGACGCGGTAAAAGTGAAGTACGATTTATAAGCAAACGGAAAAAAGCGGCGTGGTGAAAATG
>CAYRAY010000058.1:0-10343 GCA_964422405.1 uncultured Clostridia bacterium
CAGAACTCATTCACAAATTTAATGTTTTTTTGTCTAAATTTTGGGGTTCACTTCAATTTTCCTGCTTTTTTCATATTAAAAACTTATTCCGCCGTGCGCGTGTTGACAATGGCAATTTCCTCGCCGTTTTCCGCATCCACAAACACAAAATAGTTTTCTCCGTTATACGAACAGAGGAACTCATATGCCAGCCGTTCGCCACGCGCCGTATCCGTTACAATCAGCCTTGCGCTTTCCACCGACAACGCCTTATACAAGCGTTCTTTTGCGGCGGCAAGCGTGATTTTCGGGCTTACGTCCCTCTGTTTTTGATGCCGCATGACATACGCCACGCCGTCAAACCCCGAAACCAAGCCACGGCTTCGGCACACCTTAATTTGCACCGCATCGGGATAGCACGCCACCCCGTCTTGCGTATATACAAAACGGAAATCCACGTTCGAGCCGTTCTCACGCAGGCGCACTGTCTCCATGTCCGCATAACCCAACCCCGTCAAAAAGCTCTCGGCAATCCGTTCGGCGTTGTCATAATCAAAATTCGTGTCGACGCAATCCGCATAATAATCGAAACGGAGCAACCTACCGTCCGTTTGCGATACTTCGGCAAACAGCTGTCCGCCGTCCTTGTCAAACGCTTGCACGTTATACGCCGCATACCCCCTGCCGACGGTTTCACCCACGCAACGATACTCCGAAACAGGATAACCTGCAAAGTAACTTTCACACAGCGTTTCCGCACGCGCAGGGTCGATTTTATCCACCGCTGAAATCTCGTTTTCGGCATTTCGTCGCATACCTGTCCCCTCCGTTTCCGTTTTTTTACGGTGGTGCAGCTGATTTTCTTCCAGTGTCCAACCCTCCATTTTTTCAATCGCGTCAAACGCCTTTCCTTCCTCTTTTCGGGTAAACGCCGCCCAATCCGCCTTAGTCATCGTCGCCGTCAAGCGCTCCCACTCCGCACGGATTTGTTGCGTAGCGGCATACAAGCGTTCCAACAACGCATAATCCTCGTCCGACAAAGACTCTCCCATCTGCAATTTCGCCAACATGCCTTCACAAGCGTGCGCCGCGCGGTTGACAAAGACAAGCAAATTTTTGCACCCGTCCACGGTGAGCGGCATACGTTCCAAATCCAACGCCACCAAGCGCGATTGCACCAACACGTCTGTCAAAATGCGGCTTTGTTGCGCAGGCGAAGCGGAAATCCGTACCCGTTCCAAATCACTATCCATGTTCTCAATTAGCCCCGTCAACTCGTACATGGTACGCCGATTTTCGTCAACCATCGATTGCGAACTCTTGCGCATCTCCAAACCGCCGACGGTCACGGTCGTGCCCAAAGCCAACGTTGTTGCGCCCAAAGCGATGACGGCGGCAAGCCAACCGCCATACCCCTTGCGCGTGTTTTCGCCCGACCTTTCGTTATCTCGCGCCTTGCGCGACGGAGTCTTGCGCTTCGCACGCTCGGACTTTTTCTGCGTCCGTTTTTCGGTTGCTGATTTCCGTGCCTTTTCCTTTTCGGCTTGTTTCTGCGCCTGCTTTTGGGCGCGCGCCGCGTGCCGATTCGCCTTTTCGTGTGCGCGTTCCCGTTGTTTTTCCTCTAACACCGCCTTGCGTTTTTGCGCCGCTAACTTCTTCTTTTTGGCTTTCGCCTTCTTCGCCTCGGCACGGTGTTTCTTAGCCGCCGCTTTCGCCTCCGCGCGCTCGTTTTTTGCTTGCTTTTTCTGCAAAGCGCGCTCCACGCGCGCCTTCGCCGCTTCACTTTCCTTTTCTGCCAACCCGTCGGAAGACAACGCGTTCACCTTCTCCGCGCGTGTTTCCGTATCTGTTGCCGAACCCATCGCCGCCGCGCCCTTGGCGGAAGTTTCCGCCCGCACGATCGAAGTTTTCTTTTTCGGCACGGAATGTCTGCTTGCCGCGCGTTTTTCCTCGCCATGCTCTGCGGCAGATTTTTTAGCCACCGTTTCCACTTTTTCCGCACCCGAAGATACGTTTACGCCCACTTCTCGTTTCTCTTTTTTCATGTCCATTCCCCCTCTCAAATCGCAAAGACGTGCCGTCCGATCACCGTCACCGTCTGTCTGTCAAAAATCCACGCGCTCGTCGCCACGGCAGGGTTATAATAATAGAGCGCACCGCCCGTCGGATCCCAACCGTTGATGGCATCGCGCGCCGCACGCATCGCCGTATCGTCGGGCGTCAAATTGATCTGCCCGTCCGACACCGCCGTAAACGCATGCTTTTGGTACACTACGCCCGAAACGGTGTTCGGGAACGCCGCGCTATGCACACGATTGACAATCACCGCACCGATTGCCACCTGCCCCGTGTACGGCTCACCCCTGCCCTCGGCATAAATGGTTTTGGCAAGCAGATACACGTCCGAACTCGAATATCCACCCACGCCGTTTTGCGCGTTATTGACCAACGCCCGATACGCACTTTCCATGCCCAGCGCCTTATACGTCGCCTTGCCGACCACGCCATCCGCCTTTAAGCCGTTCTTCTTTTGAAAGTATTGCACGGCAGAACGTGTCGCCGCGCCAAACACGCCGTCCGTTTCCCCGTCGTAATACCCCCACAACTTTAAGCGACGTTGCACTTCGCGCACCTCACTCCCTTGCGAGCCCTGTTTCAAAATCGCCGCCCACGCGCCTTCCTCCGCCTCGTAAGCTTTCGTAAACGGAACGGATTGCTTTACCGTCGGCACGGCAACCGCCGCACCCAAGCACAACGCGCCACAAGCGGCAGCCGCCCACATTTTTACCTTCAATGATTTTCTCATTCCCTTTCCTCCTATATGTAAAACCCGGCATACCATGTACGCGTTGAAATGAGTAAGCTGCCTCCTAAACTCATTTCCGTTGGCGAAACCGCTCTATAATTTCCAGAATTTTGCTTTTATACACCACGTTTTCCCCCTTCGGCGAGGTAAAACACAGCGGCGGATACACCACACACCACCAATTGTCGCCGCTACCGCTCCCCAAAGTCACGATTAAGGCAGAATATTCGCCGCTCGGCAGGGTACAGCCGTCGTATACCCGTGTCGGAAAATACTCCGTACGCAAATCCGCTTTTGCTCCATAACCAAACCCGTTCTGCCGCAACACTTCCGTGGCAACGCTTGCAATGTCCGATAAATGCGCCGAAACACCGCGCATCGCCGCCGCTTTGTCGTTATATCGCGCCACCAACGGCGTTAAATACGCCACCACCTCGTCACGCACGGCATACTTCACCGCCTGCGCCTCTTTCTCGTTAGAATCCGCACGGATATGCATGCGCAAAAAATCGTCGCAAACGGCGTTCACCTCGTACATGGTATGCCCGTTTTTCGTTTTCGCTCCGTTCCAAAGCCCGATAGCCGTTACACTTATTATGCAAGACATCAAAAAAATTATGCAAACTTTTTTCATAAAAATAAAACCTCCGTGTCGAACACGAAGGTTATTGACGGTATTTTATGAAATTATACCCCTTTCTCGCTATTTATTTTTCCACATCCGCCCAAGAATGTTCGTGCAACTCCCCTTCCTCTAACAATCCCGCGTAATCGTTCTGCCGCAACGCCTCGTATAAAGCCACGGCAACGGAATTACTCAAATTCAGCGAGCGCGCCTCCGAAAACATAGGGATACGCAAACAGGTGCTTTCGTTTTGCATCAAAAGCTCCTCGGGCAAGCCTCTCGTCTCCTTGCCGAACACCAAAAAATCGCCATCCTGAAAGCGCACGTCGCTGTGGCGGTGTCTGCCCTTGGTGGTAAAGAAATAAAAATTCGCCGTCGGATATTTCTGTTGCAACTCCGCAAAACTGTCATAATACGAAATTTCGACCAAATTCCAATAATCCAACCCCGCGCGCTTCAAATATTTATCGGTCACCTCAAAGCCGAGCGGCCGTATCATGTGCAAATGCGTACCCGTCGCCGCGCACGTCCGCGCGATATTCCCCGCATTTTGTGGGATTTCGGGTTCAACCAAAACGATGTGAAACATACTTTCTGCCTCCAAATAAACTCCCTTATATTGTACTCGCTTTTTTGCCGTTTGGCAAGCGTTTTTGCCCCATCCGCGCATAATCCGCCCGTATCGGCGCATACTACCCCTTGAAAGGCGTTCCTAAAAGGGACGTAAGAAGGAGTGACTATGCAATTTAAAAACACGGAAACCTATCAAAACCTTGCACGGGCATTCGCCGGCGAATGTCAAGCAGGTATGCGCTATCAAATGGCGGCAAAACTCGCCATGCAAGAAAAGCTGAAAACGCTTTCGGACGCGATTAAAACCATCGCCAAAAACGAAACATTGCACGCTACGCAATTTTTCAACACCCTCGTCGAGCGCGCAGGCGTTTGCGAAAACGTAGATTTTTGCGCAGGCTATCCCTTCCATACGGGCACGCTTGCCGAAAGCCTGCATTTCGCCGCCACGGACGAAAAGAACGAATCCGAGGACATTTACCCGACCTTTGCGGCAAAAGCCAAGGAAGAGGGCTTTGACGACGTTGCCGCGCTGTTCACCATGGTCGCCGAAGTCGAGGCAACGCACAAACTCGTATTCGATTACCTCTGCGACGGCGTCAAAAACGGCACGCTGTACAAAAGCGAAAAGCCGATTTTGTGGATTTGTAGCGATTGCGGCTATATGCACGTCGCTACGGAGGCATGGAAAACCTGCCCCTTGTGCAAGGCGGGTCAGGGCTATGTAGAATTGCACCTGCCCTTCGAGGGCGTTCGTCGCTAAATTCCGCGCCCGAAAGGCAACGCCTACACGTAAAATAAAGGAGAGATAACCATGAAAAACAATCACGAAAAACAAGACAAACACAACAAGCATTGCAAGCCTTGTAACGACAAGCCTTGCGACAAACCTAACCACAGCCGCGCCAACGATTGCGGCAAACAGAACTAAGCCGTGGCAACGCACAACCGCGACAAGGCACAGGGCAAACGGGGCAAAACTTCCCCCACCCAACGCGCTTTGGCAGTGTTCGTTCCCCCGTCCGATACCGATGTGAACGGCAGCTACACGGGCAGACCCAAGCACGCCGACCACCCCGTACAGGACGCGGACGATTTATAAACGGACAACCCGTTTTCATTGCCAAATCAGGGCGTAATTTACCCTAAAACACAAAAGATCCCCCTATTCCGCAGCAGGAATAAGGGGATCGATTTTTGCTTGATTTTAAGCCATTCTAAACGCTTATTTCAAAAAGGTGGGAGCAGCTACGCTGCCTGCCGCAAAAATAGAGAAAATTGCCGCAAGAATAGGACCTACGCCAAGCGTCCAGCTTTCTTTCACTTTGGATTGCGCAAGCGTGCCTTCCAAAGTAACTGCTTTACCAGCCACTGCAAAAGATACCGTAAGGAAGAAAAGCACTGCCGCAACGATGAAGCAAACCGCCGCAATAAACGCAAAGAATTTGTTGCCCTTACCGACAAAGGAAAGCAAGCAAAGTACAACGCCGGCAGCAACGCACAATACGGGAAGTAAGTTCATGAACGAGAACGCAAGCATTTCTGTTTTAATCTCCGTACCGATAACAGGCACTTTCGTCGTTTCGGTATATCCGAAAATTGCTTGGAAACCGGTAAAGGACTTATCTTCCGCATAGCCGATTGCAGGCAAGAAGAGCATAACGATTGCCAACACGCCGAACAGCGTTGCAATCACGGGTGCAAATTTTTTAAAAGTTTTCATAAAAAATTCCTCCGCGCGAAAGGGTGTCCCTTCCGCTGTTTTAATTTTACTATCTATATTATAATAGATACTTCGCCGCTTGTCAAGTCTTTTTTTTTAAATTTCTTTTTTAACTAAAAATGCCCTAAAAACAAGCAAAAAGCGGCTTTTACAGCCGCTTTTGTAAACAAAATGAACAAGCCCTCAACAATTTCTTATTAAAAATCGTCGTCCTCGTCGTCTTCATCCTCGTCCTCGTCGTCAAGGTCGTCGTAATAATCGTCCACGGAAACGTACTCGAAGTCGTCCTCTTCGTTGACTTCTTCTTCCTCTTCCTCTTCTTCCTCTTCCAACTCGTCCTCGAATTCCGAATCGGGAATACCCAAATCCAACTCTTCTTCCTCGTCGTCCAAATAGCTCCGCCAAGAAGCGTCCTCTTTGTCCTCGTCCTCCTCGGTTACGTCCTCTTCGTATGCCGATTTCTTCTTACATTCCTCGCACATCTTCTCGCCGTACGGCATATAGTTTTCGCCGCAAATGGGGCAGAGTTCCATTTCCTCTGCGGCGTCCTCGTTTTCAAAATCGTCGGCAAACGTTCTTTCGCCGCTGATCTCCTTCATGCACACATCGCAATATTCCTGCTCGTCCGCATCAATAAAATTCAATTCGCATCTGGGACAAATAATGTATCTTGCCATAGTCTGTTTCCCTCTTTTCGTGATTTTTGCTATATTATATTAAGATTTCGTGATTTTGTAAACTGTTTTTTAACCGATTTTAGAAATTTTTTTGAAATTTTTACAGATTTTCACCAAAAAAGGGCTGTTTTCCTCAAACAGCCCTTTCTCTTTTTATACTTCGGGGTTCTCTACGGAGTTCTCCGCTTCGATCGCCGCCGTTTCCACAGCTTCCACCGCCTCTTCCACGGCTTCTTCTTCCGCCTGCAAAGGATCTTCGCTCAGCTCTTCTTTCACCGCTTCATCTGCGTTTTCCGCATATACGTCAATGGACTTGTCGTCCGTCGTATCGATCTTCCGCTTGTATGCGTTTACGGTCGCCTCTGCTTCCGCCTTCGCCGCGTTCTTCTTTCTGATGCCAAGCACCATGGGCACGGTCACAGCCGCCGCAACCAAAAGCACGCCGCCGATGATAATCAGCGCAATCGCCCAACCGGGCAAACCGTCCTCATCCTCTTCCGTTTCGGGTTTCAACAAGGAATCCGTCCACGCGGTTCTAATCAGCTTCTTGTCGGCGTCCGTCATCTTACCCACCAAACCGATGAGTTCCTTTTCGGTAACGAGTTCCGCCTTGGTTTCGCCTTCCGCTACGGTGAATTTGCCCACCACTTCGCGATAGAACGCATCTTTTTCCGCTTCCGACTTGCTTTCGTCGTCATAGCAATCGATCACGTCTTGCGAAAGGGTCAGGTCTTCTTCGCTGAACAGCGTACCTGCCGCAAAGTAGTATTGAATCAACCCTTGCGCATTCGCCGTTGCCTCGTAACCCTTATAATATTCGTTGTACGCGTCGTATGCGTCCACGTTGGCTTGAATTTCCGCCGTAGAACCCATTTGCGCCGCATAAACGTAATTGAAGGTCGTGCCGCTGTTGCCGTATTTTTGTACGTTGGAGTACAGAACCACCGTCTTGCCGTCTGCCACGTCAAACATTTCAGGCTTGTACCAATCGCTGTTCCACTCTACCAAAGCCAAGGTAATGGGCTGATAGTCCGCCTTGTCCTCGTTTTGGGAAAGGAGCAGGTTATAATCGGCTTGCTCGCCCGTGTACTTGATACGGGAAAGATTGTTGCCGTTGTTGTAGCTTGCGTAATAGTACAGATATTCCCCTTCCGTCTTCCAAAGGGTCGCAGAGGAAATACTGCGCGAAAGGGTAACCACGTCCGCTTCGCCGTTCGCCTGCGTGGTCGCTCTGCTCAACACGCTGCCCGAAACGTAAAGATAGCTGTGCGTGCGCACGCCGTTTTCTTCTTTCACTTCATACAACGCAGAAGTAGAAGCTTTGGCCGTGTTGTTGGCAACTACGTCCAATGCCGCCGTCGTCGCCGCATCGTTCGCCGTTACGGTATTCCACGTTTCTCCTCTCGCATCGGAAAGGTAATACAACTTGCCGTCCGTGTTTCTGGTGAAGTATACGCCGCCGTTTTCATAACGGGTCAACGTGTAGGTGTAACCGTCAATTTCCAAGCAGTCCTCTACCTTGAAATCTTCGTTGAACCAACCTGCATCGTCCGCCGCTTTGCCCACGCCGTCCAACACAAGCTGACCAAGGTTTACGTAAGGATAGCTTGCGTGGTCCTTCGCCTCGAAACCGTCGTAATTCTTCAAATAGCTTTCGCTAAACGTATATTCTTTGGAATACGTGCCGTCGCCGTCTGCCTCTACGCCCGTTGCGGTATAGCCGATTTTGCCGTCTGCCTTTTTGCCTACGGAAGTTACCGTAGCCGCCGCGTTTACGCAGTAGATTTGGTTATAGCTTGCCGTCGCCGTGGTGTCTTGGTCGATACCGTAGGTTACGGGCATGGTATAATATACGTTGCCGTTTTCCAAATCCTTTTTATCGTAGAAATAGCTGCTTGCGCCCTCTACCAAAACGGTGTGCGTTCTGGTCTTGGTGTTAAAGGACTTCAACGCGCCGCTCTCTTCGTACAAGCAATATACCACGCCGTCCACTTCCACAAAACGATAGAAGGAGGAGTTGGACGAAAGGTGGAAATATTTATCTTTCATGGGCGCTTCCGAACCGTCAAGCTTTGCGCGCTTGAAGTCGATATACCCGTTTTCCACTTTACCTTCCAAGTTCTTTTCCGTCGTCGGGGTTGCGTAGTACACGTAATCGCCGTAGATAAAGATACCCGCTTCGTAGTTTTTCGCTACGAACAAGGAAGGCACGACCACCGTCGCCTTGCCGTAATCTTTCGCCGCAAGTTGCGCCTTGGTAATGCGCATCAACGCGCCCTTTTCCACTTCCCCGTAGGTATTGTCTGCCGTGTTGCTTTCTGCGCCGTTGATAAAGTAAACGTAGTTCCCTTTTTCAACAGCAAAACCGCCGTTGGACGATACTTCGCCCGCGTAGTCCGAGGGGTTAGGCGCTTCCGCCTTAAAAGACGAATCGCCGCAGCCCGAAGCCACCGCTACCGAACAGAACATCGTAGCCGCCGCAACGATCCCCAGAATTTTTTTGCCGTATTTCCTCATTGTATGAAGGACTCCTTAAAAAAGTTATTGTCAAAGGTTAATTTTTCAATGCGGAACGCAACCGCCCCCGCCGAAATCGGCGCGGATAGTCGTTTGCGTACATTATCCGATGATATTAACGCATATCTTATTATATATCAATTTGTCAATTAAAGCAATCGAAAACGCCTTGGTTTTTGTGATTTTTGCTTGAATTTTTTATATTTAGGAGGTTTTCCATGCACCCTTTCGGTTTGTTTGAATTCTTAAAAACCCTGCTTCCGCCCGCCGTGCCACCCTCGCCCGAAGGGCAGCCCCTCACCAAGACGGATTTTTCCGCACCCTTCCCCTCGTCCTCGCCACTGTCCGCCAACACACGGAACACGGAAAACGCACCGCCACGTCGGCAAACCCTATCCGACGAACAGAACGCAAATCCGCCCTGCGCCGCCGAACGATTGCCCGAACCGACCGCTGAGCGTTTGGCTGAGCCGCAAGAAAAGCCGAATGCCTGCGCCGACTTTTTAACCCGCCACGATCGCCGTATCCGTTCCCTCACCGCTCCCAAACACCGTTAACCGCCTCCCTTGCCTACCTGCAATCGCCCCACATAAAAAGAGGAACACTCGCTGTTCCTCTTTTTATCAACAATTTTTATTTACTGTAAAAACTTGTCTATAATCGTAGACGAAATATACCGTCAGCACAATGCAAAACTGTTAGGCGAAAATCCCGTCAAAATTCTTGAAAAAGAATTACACAGGTATCAATATTTTGAAATACGAAGGCGTCCATTCCTCACCTTCATATTGTTCATCAAATTTGCACTCATAATACTCCTCCTCATATTCAGTCGAAAATTCCGTTTTGGAAATCGTCTCTGTGTCCGCCTTCATTTTGTAAAAAGTAGCGTATAACAACTCATAATCCACCGTTTCAGCCTTTTCCGCCGTACCCGAATTGTCTTGGGGCGTAGAACACCCTGCAAAGCACATTGTGCCCAACAGGCACCCCCAACACCGTCACAAAAATTTTTCTCATCTTCTTCATTTTTATGTCCTCCTTTTTTCTATCATTAGCATTTTTTAAGATACACTCCACTCGCTTACACTCGGTCGGTATGACAAAAAATACCCACTGTACCAAGCCAAATCGTTTATTCCCCACCTTGTCATACCGCCCTTTTTTTGGGGTGTCATACCGACCGAGGGCGGCTTGCCGCCCGAATGGATGTATCTTTTTGGGGTGTCATACCGACCGAACCTGCACAGCAGGTGAGCGGAGCGTATCTTACCCCAAAACAACATTTGCCGCTTTTAAGCTCCACTCTGCAAAATAAAAAACCGAGTGGAAAAATCCACTCGGTAATTTTCTGTTTTCGTATCGGAAAGCCCCGAAATTATCTCTTGGAGAATTGAGGAGCGCGACGAGCTTTCTTCAAGCCGTACTTCTTTCTTTCCTTTG
>CAYRAY010000059.1:0-9931 GCA_964422405.1 uncultured Clostridia bacterium
CTCAAACTGTTATATAATAAAAATGTATTCGCGTTATTGCTTGGCAAAAATGTAGGTATCGAGCGGCGAAAAACGCCGACGAAGGAGAAAATATGTTTGCTCAAAACGGATATTTCGCAAACGCGCTTTTGGCTGTAAGCTTTGCTACGGTGTGGGAACACATCGGCAATATCATCATGATGCTTGCGGCTTGCGGCGCATTTCTAATCGGGTTCAAGTTCCTCAGCGAAAATATGGAAAAACTCGCAGGGAACAGCCTCAAAGTTTTATTCAACAAAACTTCCGATAAAAAGTGGGTCGGTGTCGGCATCGGCGCGGCCTCTACCGCCGTGGTGCAGAGTTCAGGCGTCACCACCGTCATGGTCGTCGGTTTCGTGAACGCAGGGATAATGACCTTGCAACAAGCCACTACCATGATTATGGGGGCAAATATCGGTACGACCATCACCGCCCAAATCGCGGCGTGGGGCTCGTCGTTGAGTTTAGCCCCCGTGTTCATCAGTTTGCTTTTCATCGGCGTCATGATGGAAATGCTTTCTAAAAACGACAAGGTAAAATCCGTCGGCTTGGCGATCGCAGGGCTTGGTCTTGTCTTTTTTGGTTTGGAGATTATGTCCGATTCCATGAGTATTTACAGCGAAATGCCTGCAGTAAAAGACTTTTTAGCAAAAATCTCTAACCCCTTCTTATTGCTTTTCTTCGGTATTGTGTTCACGGCAATTTTGCAATCGTCCAGTGCCGTCACCACCATCATCATCGCCATGGCAAGTCAGGGCTTGATTATCGGCGGAGGCGGAAACGCAGTCCTGTATATCATTTTAGGTTCGAACATCGGTTCGTGCGTTACGGCACTCATCTCGTCTATCGGCACGTCCGTCAACGCACGCAGAGCAAGTATTATACACTTGCTTTTCAACATCGCAGGCACCGTCCTGTTTATGATTCTGCTTTTGGTTTGGTCGGAATCTGTCGTCGGTAGCGATTTTTACCAAGTCACCTTCGTGCGTTGGTTCGCAGGTAGACCTGAAGCGCAAATCGCCATGTTCCACACCTTCTTTAACGTGCTTTGCACCTTGCTTTTCTTGCCGTTCACCAACGTCCTCGTCAAACTTTCGCAATGGATCATTCGCGAAAAAACGCAAAAGCAGAAAGAGCCTTGGGAACCTGTGTACATGGACAAACGCTTTCTCAACTCGCCGTCCGTCGCGTTGGGTCAACTTAAAAAGGAAGTCTTCCGTATGGCGGATATGTCCATGGAAAGCTTGCGCACCGCTTTCGACGGCTTCATCGCGCGCGACCTTTCCGTGATAGAGGGCGTATACGAGGCAAACGAAAACGTGTCCAAGCTCGGCGGTATCATCAGCGACTATCTCGTGCACGTGTCCGTCAACGGTCTTTCCATCGCGGACGAAAAGTTGGTCAGCACGCTGTATAGCAACGTCGGCGATATTTCCCGTATTGCAGAAATTGCCGATAACCTTACCAAATACACAAAAAAGGAAATTAAGGAAAACTTAATCTTCTCCGAGGGCATCAACGAAAAATTGACCGTTATGTTGCAGAAGTTAGAAGAACAATATGCTTGCGTAAAACGTATCGTATTAGATGAAAATAAAGACTTGATTCCGCAATCGGACAAGCTGGAAGATTCTATCGATACCATGCGCCGCGATTTGGTTGCTGAACATATCGAGCGGCTCAGCCAAGGCAAATGCAGACCCGAAAACAACACCGTGTTCATCAACCTCGTTTGCAATTTAGAACGTGCAGGCGACCACTTGAATTTCATCGTTCACACAGAGGACTCTCCTGCCTCCAAATAACAAAAGAATAATAATCCGCCGCCTGTTTCTTTATGGTAAACGGGCGGCGTTTTCTATGCCTGTATCAAAACGGAGCGTGTCGCCGAAAACTGTTCATACACCGTACGCAATCTTGGAGAAAGATAGGGGAGTGCGCCAAATTCGCAACAAAAGCATAATAAAAATCCCTGAACCGAAATCGATTCAGGGATTTTGGCGACCCAGAACGGGCTCGAACCGTCGACCTCCAGCGTGACAGGCTGGCGCTCTAACCAACTGAGCTACTGGGCCGTATAGGCAATAAAATTTTTTTGGTGGGCCCTCACGGACTCGAACCGTGGACCAGCCGGTTATGAGCCGGCAGCTCTAACCAACTGAGCTAAAGGCCCGTTTCGTATTGAGCTTCAACACACAACGCTTGATTATAATAAACGATTTGCAAAAAAAAGTCAAGTGTTTTTCCGTGAAAACCTAAAATTTTTTTCGGCAAAATAAAAAAAACTTCGTCACAATCAGTCAAAATTCTTTTTACGGAAACTTTTACAATATAGGCATACCCTTTTCAGGAGGTATTCGTATGCAAATCATTGCCGAAAATCGCGGCGGCACGTTATACGTAAATTTAAGCGGAGAAATCGACGAACACAGCGCAAGTTTGGCGCGCGCACAAGCGGACGCCTTGGCGGATAGCGGCGCAGGCAGTATGCGTCGGGCAATTTTCGACCTTGGCGGCATTTCGTTTATGGATTCCACGGGGATAGGCTTTTTAATCGGCAGATACAAAAAATTCTCTCGTTACGGTATACCCGTGTACGTAACCAACCTATCTATGTCCAACGATAGGATATTGCAAATGAGTGGTGTTTACACCATTATACCCAAAATCTAACAGGGAGGCTTCGCATGGATAATTATATGAAGTTAGAAATTTCGGCAATCAGCGTAAACGAGGGCTTTGCGCGCAGCGCAGTGGCGGCGTTCGCTCTTTCGCTCAATCCTTCCCTTTCCGAGCTGTCCGACATCAAAACGGCTGTGTCCGAGGCGGTCACCAACGGCGTTGTGCACGCCTATAAGGGCGGCGAGGGCAAAATCATCGTCGAGTGTAGCACGGAGCAAAACGAAGGCGGCGTATTACATATCCGCGTCACCGATTTCGGCGTCGGTATCGAAGACGTGCAACAAGCCGTCGCGCCATTTTATACCACGCTTGCAGGGGAGGAGCGTTCAGGCATGGGCTTTACCATCATGGAAACGTTCATGGACGGCTTCCGCGTGGAAAGCGAGCGCGGTAAAGGCACCAGCGTGTATATGCAAAAACGAATAGGCGGCGGAACTTCACCTGCCGATTCCGCCGAAAGGGCAAGGGTCAATGCTTGACGATCAAAGCACAATCGAATATATCCGTTTGGCAAAAACGGGGGATGCGACGGCAAAGGAACAACTCCTTTCCCACAATGTCTGTTTGGTGAAGTGTATCGTAAAACGCTACCTCGGCAAAGGGGTAGACTACGATGATCTTTTCCAAATCGCCTGCATGGGCTTTTTGAAGGCGATTGCAGGCTTTAACGAAAGTTTCGGCGTCAAATTCTCCACCTATGCCGTGCCGATGATCGCAGGCGAAATCAAACGTTTCATGCGCGACGACGGTTCGGTAAAGGTATCGCGCGCCATCAAACAAACGGCGAAATCTATCAATGCATTTGTCGAGGGCTATTTTATCGACCACGGAACGCAACCCTCTGTATCCGTCATCGCCCAAAACTTTGGCTTGGACGAGGCGGAAACCGTCTTTATCATGGGCTCGTCCAAAATGCCGCTTTCTCTCTATGGCAACGACCGTCAAGACGGGGACGAGCGCGAACTTATCGAAACGTTGCCCGCCAAAGACAATCAAGAGGATATGCTGGATAAAATGCTCCTTCGCGTCGCCATTGCAGAACTAACGGAACGGGACAGAAAGGTGATTGTCTTGCGTTACTTTCGGGATATGACCCAAAGCGAAGTAGCTAAAAAAATCGGCGTCAGTCAAGTGCAGGTATCCCGCATCGAAAGCCGTATTATCAAAGCCTTTCGCGAAAAATTGAGCGGCTAACCCCGTCGCAAAGCAAAAAATTCCCGCTTTTTTGCAATGCGGCGTTTTTTTATGGAAAAAACGTTTTGCTTTCGTCGCAAAATTTGTTATAATAGAACCATGAAAAACACAAACAAAAACAACAACCAAAAAGGCTCTGCGCCCTCTCGCAAGCAAGCGCTTACGCAAGCCTTGCTCCAAACCCCTTCGCGCGAAAGTTCGTCGGGTTTCGCCTTTTCTTTTCTCGCCTTGTTCAGCTTCGCAATCAGCTTTGTTGTATCCCTGATTTTATCGGCATGCGGATTCGATCCTAAAAAAGACGTCGGCAAAGACTGGTACTTATATCTGGCATATTGTCTTTCGCCCGTCGCCATTCTCGGCGCGCTCGTCTGGTACTTTCATCGCACCAAAAAATCCGTTGTGCAAACGGTCAAAAAACAGCGTTGTTCGTGGAAATATTTTGTGGTGGCGGTGCTCCTCCAAATCGGGCTTTTTTCCCTTGCCTACGTCAACGGCTTATTCATCGCCTTCCTTGAAAAATTCGGGTATCAGGCGCAGGAATCCAGCCTTCCGTGTATGGACGGGTTCGGCATTGTCGGCGTATTGTTCGTCATCGCCGTTCTTCCGGCGCTTTTTGAAGAAACCATGTTCCGCGGCGTCTTGTTAGACGGAGCTCACGCCTACGGCACGGCAGGGGCGGCATTGCTTTGCGGCGGTTTCTTCTCTATCTATCATCAATCCCCGGAACAGACCATCTATCAATTCATTTGCGGTGCGGCATTCGCCTTGCTCGCCATTCGCGCAGGCAGCGTTCTGCCTACTATGTTGGCGCACTTCCTCAACAACGCCGTGGTGGTGCTGTTGCAAAAATTCGGGATCGATACCCTGTCTACGTCCGTTTTCGTTGCCTTGATTATCGTCGGTACGCTCTGCCTCATCGCCACACTGTTTTACTTAATTTTCATCGATAAACACACTTTACCGAAAGA
The DNA here is from genome assembly GCA_964422405.1 of uncultured Clostridia bacterium. GTDB lineage: Bacteria > Bacillota > Clostridia > Christensenellales > Borkfalkiaceae > Scatosoma. The sequence continues at coordinate 4,863 of CAYRAY010000059.1, forward strand.
GGAATCTCAAGACGAGCCCTCCACGCAAAAAACAGTGTATATTCTTGCGGCAAGTATCGGCGTGCTCGTTTGCTTCGTTTCGTGGGCTGGCAATTTTTACGCAGGTTTTTACGGAGGCTGATATGCAAAAAATCCATTTTGTCGTCGTCGGTAAAATTAAGGAAAGTTTCTATACCGAGGCAGTGGCAGAATACGTCAAACGCCTGTCCCGTTTCGCCAAGGTCGAAATCAAAGAACTTGCCGAGGGCGCAAATCCCGAAGCAGAGGCGGACGGCATTTTACGCGCTTGCAAAGGCTACGTAATCGCACTCGCCGTCGAGGGCGAAAAGCTTTCCAGCGAAAAGTTGGCGGCAAAATTACAGCGTTTAACGGACGAGGGCAAGGACGTCACCTTCGTCATCGGCTCGTCTTGCGGCTTGTCCAACAGAGTAAAACAGGCGGCGGATTATCGTCTTTCCTTTTCGGATATGACCTTTCCGCACCAGCTTATGCGCGTGATTTTGGCGGAACAGGTCTACCGCGCGTATATGATTAACGCAGGCTCAACCTACCACAAATAATATTTGTCCGTCAAATTTCGTCTTTGCCTTGCATATACTGAAGGAATGAACAGTTATGCTCGCGCAACGCAATTTTATTTATCGTCCAAAACGGAAAAGCTTATCCTTTGCCAAACCATGTTGGGCAGAAACCTTTACGCCGTCAAAGTCGGTTTCGGCAGACCGATCGGTATCGCGCAATACGCCATACACGGCAGAGAATTTATCACCGAACGCCTTGCAGAATTGCACGCCGAAATCGGGGTAGAGAGGGGCAGTTTATGGATTTTGCCGTTGACCAACCCCGACGGCGCGCTGTTATCCGAAGTCGGTCTTGCTTCCGTTCCCGAACCCGTTGTCCAAAACGAACTCTTGCGCCTAAACCAAAACAGCACGGATTTTTTCCTTTGGAAAGCGAACGCGCGCGGCGTGGATTTGAACGTCAACTTCGCCGCAGGTTGGGGCAGAGGCAAAAACAACGTGTTTACGGCAGGATGTCAAAACTATGTAGGCGAACGTCCCTTTTCCGAAACGGAAACGCAGGCTTTGCGCGTGTTTACTTTGGCAATCCGCCCCGATTACACGGTGAGTTACCACACGAAAGGCGAAGAAATTTATTGGTATTTTCATCAATCCCTCCGCCATTGTGCACGGGATAAAGCCTTGGCGCAGGTCTTGTCCGATGCCACGGGTTACGCCCTCGGCGAGGCGCGCGGCAGCGCAGGCGGCTACAAGGACTGGTGTATTCAAAAACTACGTATTCCTTCGTTCACGATCGAGACAGGTGCCGATCGACTGACGCACCCGCTCAAAAACGAGGACGACATCTTACAAAAAAACGCATTTGCGCTCCGTGCATTGTCCGCCGCCGTGGCGGAACTTTTGTAAAGGACGGAGCTTATAGGTCAAACAAATGAAACGCTTATCACGGGAAGAAAAATTTATGCGTGCGGCAATCAAAGTCGCCCAAAAAGGCTTGTCGGAAGGGGAAGTGCCTATCGGCGCCGTCGTCATCTATCAAGACAAAGTTGTATCGCGCGGTTATAACCGCCGTGCCAAATTACAGCTTGCCTCCGCCCATGCGGAAATGATGGCAATCGACAAAGCCTGCAAAAAATTCGGCTCGTGGCGGTTGCCCGAAGGTTGCGAACTGTACGTCACGTTAGAACCATGCCCCATGTGTATGGGCGCAAGCTTAAACGCGCGCGTCGATAAAATCTTCTTCGGCGCATACGAACAGAAAGGGCGGTCGCTCACTTCCGCCTTGGCAGAGGCAAATTTGCTCAACCATAAAACGGAAACGGTGGGTGGCGTCTTGCAAGAAGAATGTGCCGCATTGTTAAGCGGATTTTTCATTGCTATGCGTCAAAAACAGAAAGAGGAGAAAGAACGCAAAAAAGCTCTTGCGATTGCGGCGGAGGCGGAACTCGCCGCAAAAACGGCTGAAAAAACCTTTGAAACCGCCATCGAACAAGCCGAGGGAAATTCTGTTTGCGACAAAATTTGAAAAAGTCCGTTTTTTGCTTGACTTGCGAGATAGAAAAAGGTATTATAAATAGTGTAAATTGAACGGCGCAAACTTTGTCGGTTTACTTTACTAGATGAATTTTTTTGTTAAAATAACGAAAGAATAAATCCAAACTTCGTCTGCGGCGGAAAAGTCGGACGAAACGGATAAAAAATAAAGGATGGTTACACATGATAACGCACGGTAACGAAATTAAGTTGTTCTCCGGTAACTCCAATCGCGAGCTTGCGAATGCCATTGCCAAAAAGCTCAATACCGAGCTTGGCGAAATCGAAGCTTGCACCTTCTCCGATGGGGAAATCAACGTCCATATCGCGGAAACGGTTCGTGGTAGAGATTTGTTCATTATCCAATCTACCTGCTCGCCCGTAAACGATAATTTAATGGAACTCCTCATCATGATCGATGCAGCAAAACGCGCATCCGCAGGTCGTATTACGGCGGTCATTCCTTACTTTGGCTATGCCCGTCAAGACCGCAAAGCACGCTCGCGCGATCCCATCACGGCAAAGCTCGTCGCAAACTTGATTACGGCGGCAGGGGCAGACCGTGTGCTTACCATGGACTTGCACGCAGACCAAATTCAAGGCTTTTTCGATATCCCCGTAGACAACCTTCTCGGCGGTCCTACGCTTTATAACTACTTTGCGCAACAGAACAACATCGATGTCGTCGTTGCGCCCGACCTCGGCAGCGTTAAGCGTTCCAGAAAGGTAGCCGAAAAATTCGGCGTACCTCTTGCGATCATCGATAAACGTCGTCCCAAGGCAAACGTTATGGAAGTTATGAGCATCATCGGCGACGTAAAAGGCAAAAGATGCTTGATGATCGACGACATGATCGACACGGCAGGTACGCTTTGCCAAGGCGCACAAGCCATCAAAGACGCAGGCGCAACCGAAGTATACGCAGGTTGTACGCATGCCGTCCTCAGCGGCCCCGCAATCGAGCGTTTGCAAAAATCGGCAATCACCAAGCTTGTCATGCTCGACACCGTGCACCTCCCTCAAGAAAAGCGTTTGGATAAGTTTGAAGTTCTTTCCGTTGCGGACATCTTCGCTGCGGCAATCGAAAACGTATATCTCGATAAGCCCATGTCCAAGCTTTACGATTAACAAAAAACAGAGCAAATACAGCCGTCGCCAAGATAGCGACGGTTGTTTTGTCGAAGGTCCGCTTGCCTTTTTCGGCGGAAAACGCTAAATACACCACTCAAAAAAGGAAAAATATCATGTATCTCATCGTAGGTCTGGGAAATCCCGACAAGCAGTACGAAAAAACCTTTCATAATATGGGCTATATCGCTGTAGGCGACGCCGCAGAAGCCCTCGGCGCAAAATTCAAAAAAAAGGAGTGCGAAGCCTCGGTTGCCGAAGCGTATGTCAATGGCGAAAAAGTGCTTTTGGCTCGTCCTTTAACGTATATGAACAATTCCGGCAGAGCGGTTAAACAGCTCATGGCAAAATACAAAATTTCCGCCGAACACCTGTTGGTGATTTATGACGATTACGACTTGCCGAAAGGCAAAGTCCGTATCCGCGCAAGCGGCAGTGCAGGCACGCACAACGGCATGCGCAGTATCATCGGCGAAACGGGCATCAAAGATTTTCCCCGTATTCGGGTCGGTATTCGTGATGAAGAGGTAAACATTCCCATCATCAACTACGTCCTTGCCGAAGTACGCAAAGAGGACTATTCTCTGTTTGCCGAAGCCTGCCAAAAAGCAGGGGAGGCGGCGGCGGATTTTGCGCGCGGCTTGGATATCGAAAAGGTGATGTGCAAATACAACTAACCGCCTTTTTATCCCGTATCAGCGGAGCATAGCATGAAACGTAATTTTCTTACCCTCAACGATATAGGCGCAGAGTATGCGGCATACGCGTCAGAACTCCGTCGTGGCACGCCCACGGCGGTTTTCGGCGTTTCCGACCCCCTCAAATACCTGTTGGCAGGTCTTACGCCCTATCCCGTCGTGTATATCACGGCAGACGGCGTAGCGGCAAAAAAAGCCGCTCAAAACATCGCCTCACTCACGGGCAAAACTACGGAAGTCCTTGCCGCAAAAGACGAGGTGTTGCTTTACCGTAAAGCACTGTCCAAAGATTCTCTTTTTCAGCGTTTGAAAGGGATTTACGCTTTGGGACAGGGTTGCGACGTTGTCACGGCGGAAATCGACGCGCTTTTGCAACTCTTTCCCAAACGTCTGCCCGCAATCACCTTTACGGAAGGGGCGGATATGGATTTTCTCTCCTTGCCTGCCGCTTTGACGGATATGGGCTATACCCGCGTTTACGAGGTGGAAACCAAGGGCGTTTTCGCCATTCGGGGCGACATTTTGGATATTTTTCCCGTCAATGCGGAAAATCCCGTCCGTATCGACTTTTTCGGCGATACCGTCGAAAAAATTAAGCCGTACGACCTTGCCACAGGCAACCGCCTCGGCAATGTAAAAACAATCACCATCCTTTCCGCCACCGACGTCATTGCGGAAAAAGGGGAGTACGAAGATATCCGCAAAACCCTTGTGGAGTCGGCAAAACGCTTTAAAACGTCCGAGTCCTACACTCGTGCCGCGGCAATCGCCGACGAAATTTCGTCGCAAGAGCATATCGAATCCGCTTTCATATTGCCGCTTTTGAAAAACTCCACCGACTTTTTCTCGATTTTGCCCGAAAACACCGTCCTGATTTTCGACGAGGGCAAAACCCTTTGGGATAAATTCAACGCTCTGTATAAGGAGTTTGAGGAGCGTTTTCATCGCTTGCAATCGGGTGGCGAAGCATTTGATTTTACCTTTTTGCAATATACGGATAAGGAGGCGTTTTTGCAAAACTTGTTGCGTGTTCGCCGCGTTGCCATGCAAACGTTCACGGGCAATCCCTTTTTCTTCCAGCCCTTAAAAACCTTCAACTTTTCGGCAAGCCCCACAACACGCTACCTCAACGGCTTCAATGCGCTGTTGACGGATGTAAACAACTGGCACAGGGGCGGTTATCGTGTTC
>CAYRAY010000060.1:0-9371 GCA_964422405.1 uncultured Clostridia bacterium
AGTACCAAATCGGTTGTTTTTTGTATATCGGCGGCAACGACAGCATGGACACGGTGGCAAAACTTTCCGCTTACGGTAAAAAAATCGGCAGTGACGTGCGGTTTGTCGGTGTTTCCAAGACCATCGATAACGATTTGATGTTGACCGACCACACCCCCGGTTATGGCAGTGCGGCAAAGTTTGTGGCGACGACGATGAAAGAGCTGGTGTGCGATTCGACCATTTACGATACCTATTCGGTGACGGTGGTAGAGGTGATGGGCAGAAACGCAGGGTGGCTGACGGCGGCGAGCGCGCTTGCCAAGGGTGACGATTGCGACGGCGTGGATATGATTTGCTTGCCCGAATCCCCCTTCACCTTAGAAGGTTTTATCGACCGCGTAAGAACGTTGCTCGGCGAAAGAAAATCGTTGGTGATTGCCGTATCCGAAGGTGTGAAGTTGCCGGACGGACGATACGTTTGCGAGCTTGCTAACGAGGCGAAAGAGGATGTGTTCGGGCATAAGCAACTGACAGGCACGGCGCAGTTTTTGGCGAGCGTTTGCGCAAGGGAATTGAAGACCAAAACGCGCGCTATCGAGCTTTCCACTCTGCAAAGATGTGCCTCGCACATCGCCAGCAAAACGGACGTGGACGAGGCATTTGAGGTAGGCAGGTATGCGATGAACGCGGCGTGGCAGGGCGAAAGCGGCGTGGCAGGGGTGCTGATTAGAAAGGGCAACGACCCGTATACGTGCGTGGCGGAAACGGTGGACGTGCACCAAATTGCCAACCAAGAAAAGTGCATTCCGTCGGCGTGGATCGATACGGAGAAATGGGGGGTAAACGCGGAATTTATGGTGTATGCCGCTCCGCTGATTCAAGGCGAGCTTGCGCCGATGTACGAAAACGGGTTGCCCAAGCATATTTGCAAGACGAAGTGAGAAAAGTGGGGTTATAATGACGGAGTATTTTACGGAAACGGAAGAAGACCGCGCAAAAAAGAAGTTGCGCGCGTGGGAACGCTTGTTGCTCGATACGGGCAAGCGCAATCCGCTGGTCAATTATAAGGACAAAAAGGGGAGCACGGTGCAAATCGTTGCCCCTGATTTTGTTACGCTGTTTCAGCGTGCGGAGCGGGGAGAAACGGCGGAAGGGTTTGATCCCGACGAGGGGAAAAAACCGCGCAATTTTGAGGATGAGTACGAGGGGCAGGACGGCATTTCTGCCGAAGAACAGGCGGGCAGGTATGCGACGAAATTAAAACGGCACCAAGTTCTGCTGTATAAAGAAGGCGGAAAACCCTCGGCGGTGTTGCGGGAAATCGGCAAGCGCGCGCGGACGGTTTTGGAAGAAACGGGTATCAACATTGCGTATTTGGCGCTGGGTTTTTTCCGTTGGAGAGAGCGTGAGGACGTGTTGACGGAGTTGCTTGCGCCCATTTTACTCGTGCCCGTTTCGGTGGATTGCGAATCGGTGATAGACCCCTGTAAAATCCGTATGCTGGGCGAAGAAACCATTTTGAACCCGACGTTCGATTTTAAGTTGCAGACGGAATACGGGCTGAAATTGCCCGAAATGGAAGACGACGAGGGAATCGATGCGTATTTTACGCGCGTGCAAGCCGCTGTGGAGAAACTGGGCTGGCAGGTGACGACGGAGTGCAAAATCGGTCTGTTCTCCTTTCAAAAGATCAATATGTATCGGGACTTGCAAGAAAATGTGGATGCGATTTTAGAAAACGATCGCGTGCGTGCGATGCTCGGCGAGCCGATTGAGATATCGGAAAATGACGATGAACGCATACCTGCCCCCTCCATTTTTGATTTGCATAACGTGGTAGACGCCGATTTCTGCCAAGAAGAAGCGGTGCAAGCGGCGGCGGAAGGCAAGAGTTTTGTGTTGCAAGGGCCTCCCGGTACGGGCAAAAGCCAGACGATTACGAATATGATTGCCGAGTGCCTTTGGCAGGGCAAAAAGGTGCTTTTCGTTTCGGAAAAGCTTGCCGCGTTGAGCGTGGTATACGAAAAGTTGAAGTCGGTGGGGTTGGAGGAGTTCTGTTTGGAGCTGCACAGCCACAAGGCGAACAAAAAAGAGGTCATCGGCGAGCTTTGCGCCACTTTGCAACTGCCAAAAAAACAGGTTTCGGGGCAGGCGGAAAAGGAATTGCAGGCTTTGGAAAAGGCGCGGAATGCGTTGGACGGCTATGCGGCGGCATTGCACGAAAAGTTGCCCGTTGTGGAAAAATCGGCGTACGAATTGTACGAAGGGGCAGCGGCGTACCGCTCTGCGCCCGACACGGAATACGTGATTGCCGATCTTGCGCATAAGGGCGAGGGGTATTTGGACGAGGCGGAAAGCGCATTGCGGCGGTATGCCGACCATACGAAAAACGTGGGGTACGATTATCGCAACCACGTTTGGTACGGGTGCGTGTGTCAGGACACTTCCTTGCAAGCGACGTCGGAAATGAAAGCCGATTTGTCGGCGGTCGGCACGGCTTGCCAAAGCTTGCGCAAGTTGCAAAGCCGTGTGGAAACATACGGCGAACGGGCGGATACCTTCCGTCGCGCGCACGCGTGCTCTATCTTTTTCGATATGGCGAAAGAGAGCGTGTTTTTGACCCCGAAGTTGCTTTCCGTTGCCGATATTGACGGCTATATCCGTGCTGTGGAGCAGTTGCAAACACTGGCAACGCAGTGGACGGATTTGCGCGCGAAAATGGAAAAGGACTTTGACGAGGACGTGTTTGCCTTGGACGGCAAGGCGTATTTTAAGGCATTGACAAAGAACTATCATCGGCTGTTTGCACGGTTGTTCAGCGGCGAATATCGGCGGATGAAAAAGGCATTGCGGCTGTGCAAGCGGGACGGGAAACTCGGTTATGTCGAGGCGGTGGAAACTTGCCGCCTGCTTGCCGAGTATCAGGAAAAGGACAAGGCGTTCGCCGACGAGGAGAAGAATGTTTCGGCTTTGGGCGCAGGCTATTGCGGCGTGAAAACGGATTTTGCGCAGTGTTTGCAAGAGCTCCGTGCCGTAAAGCAAATGCGCGCGGACGGCGTGACGTTCGGCAAGCTTTCCGCCTATACCGACGGGGAATTTTTGGCGGAGCGGAACACCTTTGCCGAGCTGGCTTTGGCGTATGCCGAAGTGTTTGCGGTATCTGCGGAGGCGGAAAAACGGCTTGTGGCAAAGTTCGATGCCGCCGCATTCGACTGGAAAAACGTCGATTTGGACTGGGCGGAACGCAAGTGCCTCGGTTGCAAAAAGGCTTTGGACGAGTTGGAGAGCTGGGTCAGCTTTTCTGCTGTGTTGCGGACGTTGCAGGGGGTGGACTTGCAGGATTTTGTGCATTCGTGCATAGAAAAACAAGTGCCGTCGGACGAGGTGCTTTCTGCGTATAAACGGGCGTTTTACACGCAATGGGCTGATTTTGCCGTGCATCAATCGCCGAGTTTGAAAGACCTTTCGCGCGTGTCGCACGACGAGGTTTTGACACTGTTCCAACAAAAAGACAGGTTGCAATTTGCCATCAACAAAGCGAAAATACGGGAAAAACTTTCGGCGCAACGACCTGATCTCGGCTTGGTGGCGCAGGGCGGAAGCGTTTCCGTACTCTTGCGCGAAGGGGCAAAAAAGCGGAAGCAAAAGGGAATCCGCGCACTCCTTATGGAAGTGGGCGATCTGGCGCAGACGTTAAAACCATGTTTTTTGATGTCGCCGCTGAGCGTAAGTACCTATCTTTCGGCGGATATGCAGTTTGATACCGTCATCTTTGACGAGGCGTCGCAAATTTTCCCCCAAGACGCGGTGGGGGCGATTTATCGCGGAAAACAGCTGATTGTGGTGGGGGATTCTAAACAGATGCCGCCCAGCAACTTTTTCACCGCGACGGTGGAAGGGGAGGAGGACGAGGATGCCGAGGACGTGACGGCATTTGAATCGGTACTGGATTTGTGCGCCACCGCTCTGCCCCAACAGCGGTTGAAGTGGCATTATCGCAGCCGTTACGAGGGGTTGATTGCCTTTTCGAATCGGCATTTCTACGGCAACGATTTGGTGACCTTCCCGGCTGCCAAAGAAAAATCGGACGGGGCAGCGGTGGAGTTTGTATTCGCAGGCGGCGTGTTTGACCGAACAAGCAAGACCAACCGCGCGGAGGCGGAATGCATTGCCGATATGGTGTTCGAGCATGCGGCGACCTGTCCCGAACGGAGTTTGGGTGTGGTGGCGTTCAGTGTGGCGCAACAGCAGCTGATCGATAAACTGATTGCCAAGCGCAGACGAGAAAACCAAGACTTCGACTTCTTTTTCCGTTTGGACAAGGAAGAACCCTTCTTCGTTAAGAATTTGGAAACGGTGCAGGGCGACGAGCGTGACGTGATTATTTTCAGCGTGGCATACGCCAAGGACGCGCAGGGCAGGCTTTTGATGAACTTCGGGCCGCTGAACCGCGAGGGCGGCGAGCGGCGGTTGAATGTGGCGGTGACCCGTGCGAAGTACCGCGTGAAAACGGTGACATCGATGCGCGCGGCGGACATGGACCTTTCGGCGACGAAATCGGCAGGGGCGAGGTTGTTGCGCGCGTATTTGGACTATGCCGAAAACGGCGCGGCGGCTTTGGAACGCACCTTGCAAGCGCAGGCGGAGGATAAGTACGATTCCGCTTTTGAACAAGAAGTTTGCGAGTTTTTGCGCGGCAACGGCTATGCCGTCGATACGCAGGTGGGGTGTTCATCCTTCCGTATCGATATGGCGGTGAAGCGTGAAAATTCGTCCGATTACTTTTTGGCGGTGGAATGCGATGGCGCAAGTTACCACTCGTCCAAGGCGGCGCGCGATCGCGATCGGTTGCGGCAAGAGGTGTTGGAGCGCATGGGCTGGCGGTTTTATCGGGTCTGGTCGACGGATTGGTTCCGCAATAAAAAGGCGGAAAAGGAGCGGCTGTTGCAGGCGGTATCCGTGGCGGCGGAACGCGCCGAAAAATCGAGCAAAAATAAAAATGACCCTACCATGTGCGCGATGAATGGGAAAACGACGGCAAAAAGCTTTGAGAAAGATGCAAAGGAAAAGCCGTTTGCCTTCCCCGAATACGCGCGCGCGAACGATGCGGAAATTTTGAAAAAGTGCGGCAAAAATGCCTTGCGCGCGATGAGCGAAATTGTAAAAGCGGAATCGCCCGTGCAGGAAGAATGGGTGTTGCGGCGTGTGGTTTCCGCCTTTGATAGAAAGCTGGTGACCGACGTGGTGCGGCGCACGTACGAAGAAAAAGCGGCGGATTTTGCGCGTTGGGGCGTGGAACGCAAGGACGGCTATCTTTGGAAAAAAGGGAGCGGCGTGCCCACCCTCCGTGTGCCGAAAGAGGGGGATTTGCCGCGAGAAATCAAGTATATCCACCCCGAAGAACTCGCCAACGGCTTGCGTGCGGTTTTGACGCAAAACGTCGTGGTGGAAAAGCACGGTTTGTTCAAAACGGTTGCCGAAAAGTTGGGCTTTGCGCGCGTGGGCGATGTGGCGGAAGAGTGCATGGAAAAGGCTTTGGCGACCATGGAAAATGAGTTGGAACGGCATGGAGATATGCTTTCGTTGAAATAAAAATGATATAAAAAAGACGTAAAAAAAGACGGGGTTCGCATAAAAGCGTGCCCCGTCTTTCGTTGTAAAAAAGGGTTAGTTTTCGGTTTGGAAGGTGACGTGAATATCGCCCGTGGACGTCTTTGCCGATAAACTGCGCGGCTGTCCGTTGGCGGGAGCGGGGTAGATATTCGCCTTGCCCGTAGACGTTTTTACCTGCATGGCGTAGTCGGCGTACTTGCCGACAAGGCGGATGCGGATATCGCCCGTGTTACAAACCACGGTAAGCGCACGGCTGTCTATATAGGTGTCCGCCTTGCTTTTGACGTCGCCCGTGCTGTTTTTTACCGACAGTTCGTCGGCGGTGATGTTGCCGAGGGTGATGCTGCCCGTATCCCCTTCGATACGCGCCGTTTGCGCTTGCAGGGCAAGGATTTGGATAGAACCCGTATCCGCTTCCACTTCCGCCTTGGTTATGGCAATGGCTTCCGTTAAGCGGATACTGCCTGTTTCTGTTTCCACGGCGAGGGATTGCGCTGTGAGTTTTGCAAGGGAAATGCTGCCTGTTTCGGTGGAAAATTTTGCGTCGTTTTGCACGGTGATTGCGCTATCCGAACGGATAGACCCCGTTTCCGTTTCTGCTTCTAAATCGGTGAAACTGCCTTCGCCCGAAAAGAGGACGTCGCCCGTTTCCGTTTCGATATCCAACGCAAGCGCGCGGCTTTCGGGGATATAGACGGCGACTTTAGGGGTGTAACCGACCGACCAGCTGAGCAACGAAGTGGCTGTTCGGTTTTCGACGATTTTCAGCGTTTCGCCGCTTTCCGTAACGGTGGCGGTGGAGGTGCATTTTCCCTTTTTGGTGTACTCCTCGTCGTATTCAACGCGTACATGGGTGGCATCTTTGGTGAAATACACCCGAATATCGCTCACGGAATAGTCCACAATTAGTGTGCGGATGTGCGAGCTTTCTTGCCACGTTTTCGTTTGGTATTCCACCGTGTTCAGGGCGGTGAAATCACCGCCTGCCGCGGCTACGCCGATACCGAACACTGCGCCGCCCACTACGGTGACGGCACCGCCGCCGACAAGCAGAATGGCAAGGATTTTTTTAGCAATGGCTTTGGTGATTTTCATAAAAATACCCTCCGAAACAGATTTTTCATGCCGACAAAACCACGGATTGCGGTGGCTTTGGTAGCAAGGAAGAAGGCGGTGGCAAGCAATACGCCCACGCCGATTGAGGAAAGACCGATGCCGACGTGCGCCGTGATGCCTGCCGCCGTTGCACCGCTGAACAGGCTAAGGAAAATATAAACGAATCCGCCGAGGAACGCCGCGCCGCCACCGATACAAAGCGCACTGAGCGAGGCGATTGCCACCAAGAGCAGGGCGGAAAGGGGAATGCCTGCAAACACGGTGAAGGCGATGCCGCCGACCAACCGCGCAACCTTGCTTTTTTGTTTTGCGTGTGCGTTGCCGTTTGCCTTGTTCTTTTGTTTGGCAAGGTATGCCTGATATTCGGCATCCTCGCCGGCGTTTTCGGTAAAGATTTTTTCGGCGCACGCCTCGGGTGAGCCAAACTCTTGCAAAATTTCCGTTTCGGCAATGCCTGCGTCCAGCTTATCGCCGTACATTTCCTGATAATATTCGAGTGCTGTGTTGCGTTCCGTTTCCGGTAAATCCATTAAGGCATTGCGAAAACGGTTTTCCCATTCTTGATACGTCATAACCCACCTCCTTGGGCAATAAATTGACTGATTTTATGGAATTCTTCCATGGTGGCAAGGAAATCGTTGATTTTTTCTTGCCCGACTTCGGTAATGCGGAAATATTTACGTAGCCTGCCGTTGTACGCCTCGGTACGCGTGGTGACGGCGCCGCCGCTTTCCAAGCGTTTGAGTATGGGGTACAAGGTCGATTCGGAAATTTCGATATACGGCGCAAGATCGGAAATGATTTTGTAGCCGTACGATTCCTTTTCTCGTATCGCCGCCAAAACGCAGACTTCTAACAATCCCTTTTTTAATTGTGCGTCCATGTAATACCCTCCTTTGTGTTATATTATACATTGCATAGTATTACTTGTCAATGGTTTTATTTATATTTTTTGCTTTTTTACAAAAAACAGCGGCGGAGTGTCCGTCGCTGCTCTGTTTTTTATGGAATTGTGGTTTGCGTCGTGCCGCAAAATAGCGAGAAACACCGAGGGAATAAGCCAAAGTTAGGCTTGCGGTTCGGTGTGTTTTTTGTTCTTTGCGCCTTCGTGGCGGGCAGAGGTTTTGCCTTCGGGGTCGATTTCGCCTGCCTGCGTCAAGGAGATTTTGGTCAGCATAGGTCCGACCAGTTCGTAAATCAACACGGCGAACAGGGTAATGCTGACGACAATGACGCCTGCTTCGTTATTCGCCGAGCCTTGGTAGTAGTTCTGCACCGTGTTTGCCATACCGAGGGCAACGCCGGCTTGCGGTAACAGGGTGATGCCGAGGTGCTTCACGATGGTATCGTTGCACTTGGTGAGCTTTGCGCTGGCGAACGCACCCATGTATTTCCCTGCCGAACGCGCGATGAGGTACACAATGCCGACGATGACCACCGAAAGACTGGTGAACACCGACAAATCGAGTTCTGCGCCGCTGGTGACGAAGAATACGACCAAGAGTGGTGCGCTCCAACGGTCTACTCTGTCCATCAATTCTTCCGAGAAGTCGCACACGTTACAGAAAATGGTGCCGAGCATCATGCAGGAAAGCAGGGGGGAGAAGCCGATGTGGATTGCGCCGATTTGGAATTTCATCAGCGAGATGGCAATGGTGACGAAAAGGAACGCCACCGACACCGCCAAACGTTTGGAACGGGAATGGAAGAAGCGTTCGCAGAAGCTGAACAAGAACCCGATTGCCGCGCCGAGTCCGACGGAAAGGAGAATTTCCAATAAGGGTTCTACGGCAATGGAAAGCACGCTGATTTCGCCCGTGCCGATGCCTTTGGCTACGCCGAAGGACACGGCGAACAGGATAAGACCCACGGCATCGTCCAATGCCACGACGGGGAGCAGGATATCGGTAAGCGGACCTTTGGCTTTGTATTGTTTTACGACCATCAGGGTTGCTGCAGGGGCAGTTGCCGCCGCGATTGCGCCCAAGATGATTGCCGCTTCCAAGGGTAATACGTTGGGCATGGCAAAGTGCAAGGCAATCAAGGCAATATCGACAAGCACGGTGGTGACGACGGCTTGGAAAATGCCGACGATCGTGGCTTGCTTACCGATTTTTTTCAGTTGCGAAAGACGGAATTCGTTGCCGATGGAAAAGGCGATAAAGCCGAGCGCCGCCTCTTTCAAAATGCCGAATTTTTCAAGGTATTTGCTGGTAAAGCCGCCGTTGCCGTTGGAAACGGACGTAAAGCCGAGCCCGTCTACGCCGATAAGCGCGCTGAGCTGACCGAGGACGTAAGGGCCGATGATGATACCTGCAAACAGGTATGCAGTGACGGCGGGAAGATGAAGTACTTTTGCCAGACGGGAAAAAAGCAGACCCGCCAGCAGGGCGATTGCCAAACAAAGCAACGTATTCGCCATGGTTTTTGCCTCCAATTGTGAAATTTCGACAACATTATACTACGAACGACAAGGAAAAGCAAACGATGTGAGGGGGAAAATGAAAGTTTTGTGAAAAAAATCCGTACTGGAAATTTTTTATTAGTGTAGCCGCAGTCGTTGACAATTTTTTAAGACTATATTATAATGTATAGGTAAGAAAAAAGACGGAAAATGCCGACGATCGTGGCTTGCTTACCGATTTTTTTCAGTTGCGAAA
>CAYRAY010000061.1:0-3050 GCA_964422405.1 uncultured Clostridia bacterium
AACAAGGGCTAAACCAAAACAAAGGGCGAAGCGTAAACAGGACGGTCTGCAAGAACAAATATTGAAAAAATTAGACGATAGGAGGAACGGCTATGTCTAAAAAGTTAAAAGCAATTCTTATAGCACTTTGCGCGACAATCGGGCTCGGCTCGTTGGTGGCTTGCAATGCAGAGCAGGCATACAACAAACCGATTGAAGAAACCGACCTTGCGGCAACGTACACAGGCGAAGCGGTGGACGCGGACGGCAACTTGCTTGTTCCCTTCGACGTGGCGTACGCCGAGGCATTTGAAACAGGTAATTATATATATAATGAAGACCATATCCTGTTAAAAATGTCTAAATCCTATAAGGGCGCACGCACCAACAACTTCCGCAAATGCGGCATTTCCTCTATGGAAAAATGCAGCGAAGCCACAAACGGAAATTGGTGGATTGCCAAGCTCAGCGGCGAATACGACGCAATCACCGCCGTCAAAAAAGCCCGCTCGTTAGACGAGGTATTGATGGCGGACTTCGACTATCTGTACCAAACGGAAACCACAGCCGAAGACATTGCGGCGGCAAGCACGGCAACCCCCCAAGCCACTTCGGTGGCGTGGGCGCCAGACAGTGTGCAGGGCAACCCCATGCTTGCGCAACAAACGTACTTAAACGATTGCAACCTGCAAAGCGCTTGGCAATTCTTAGAAGAACACCAAGTTTCTGCCGGCGGCTCGTCTTCCGTGGTGGTTGCAGTCATCGATACGGGCGTGGACTATACCCACCCCGACTTAAGATCCAGCATGTGGATCAACACCAAAGAAATCCCCGGCAACGGCATTGACGATGACGGCAACGGCTACATAGACGACGTATACGGCGCGGACGTCATTGCCAACAACGGCGGCGCAAACGGCATGACGGGCGATCCCATGGACGACCACGGCCACGGCACGCACGTTGCAGGCATCATTGCCGCCGCAAACAATAAAGAAGGCGTTGTCGGCATTGCCTACAACGTAAAAATCATGGCAATCAAAGCCGGTCAAGCCAGCGGCGTGTTCAATCAATCGGACATTGCCGAGGCGATTTTGTATGCCTACCAAATGGGCGCGGACGTCATCAATATGTCCTTTGGCGGCTCGGCTTGCTCCATTCCCGTCCAAGACGCCTTAACCACGGCTTACACCACGGCAACGCTTGTTGCTTCTGCCGGCAACGACGGTATGCCCAACGAAGAAACGGATTACTACCCGTCCCTGCCCAACTACCCTGCAGCCCTCTCTTACGTAGTGGGTGTTATGAGCGTGGACAGCCGCGGCGTAGAATCCGCCTTCTCGAACTGGGATGCAAGACAATATAACTCCGTAGAATACGAAGTATACGCCCCCGGCGAACAGATTTTAAGCACCTTGCCCGGCGGCAGATACGGCAAATTATCGGGTACGAGTATGTCCGCACCCGTCGTTTCGGCAACGGCTGCGCTCCTCCGCAGCTATTATACGGACAGAGATATGTACCCCTCTAAATTCATTGCGGCGCAACTCTGTGCCACCAGTGAAAAAACCGCAATTTGTTGCGACCCTCAAAGGCATACAGTGGGCGGCTATCCGCACAATATCCCCATGATTATGGACGCGTACGCCGCGTTTACCAAAATGCCCAAACCCGACGTAACGTTGTATAACTATTACTTGTTCGACGATACGTCGTATGCGTCAAACAACTCTGAAGACGGCGTGGTGGACGCAGGCGAGGCAATCGGCATCGGCGTAGTGCTCCGCAACCGTTGGGGCATGTCCAAAAACACCGTGGTCACCATTGACGCGTTTAGCAGTTTGGGCGTTGCAAACCCGTATGTGCGCTTAGATACCGCCACCCAAAACTTTGACGGCGTAGGCACGTATTCCACCAAAGACGCATTGTTGCGCGAAGACGGCAACGTGGTGGTCGGCACCGAAAAACCGTTGATCGTTTGGATTGACAAATCCTGCCCCAACGATTATTATGTGGTGTTAAACGTCACCATCACCTGCCAAAACGCCTTGGACGAGGCAGATACCACCACCTACACCAGCGAAAGCCAAATCACTTTTTGGGTACGCAACGGCGTGGTCTTGCCCAGCCAAATTAACGAGGACATGACCCTCACCAAAGACAACTATTACATCATCCCCAACTCCACCTACGTTGCCGAAGGCGCAACCCTCACGGTGGAAGCAGGTACGCAAATCCAGTTCTGGTCCGACGACCCCAAAGACCCGTATGCCGATACGTATATGGCATACCTCAATGTCGCCGGCAAATTCATCGTCAACGGCACGGCGGAAGACCCCGTAAAACTGTTCCCTTCCGAAATGATGGCTAAATACCGCGTAGAAATCCGCCGCCAAGGCAGCGGCTACGTGTCGTTAAACTATGCCACCGTCACCAACCCGTATATCGATATCAACACGGCAGACCATTGCACCTTTAACCAAAACTATGTGGGAGCTATTTATTATCGCTCCTTAAGCAATGGAAAAATAAGCTATAGTTATAGTGGCGGTCTGGTTAACGCCGCCAAGGTCAGCAATTCCGTGTTCTATAAAGTGGGCGGCGCTGATTACGGCCTTTACAATTTCAATTTGTACGGCAATTACGATACCTGTATTTTTGCCGATTCGGCTATATACGTAAAGAATGCCTCATTATCCGCAGCGCAAACGTTTACCAACTGCGTATTTTCGGGCAATAACATAAAGGAGGAACGCGGCTATACGTATACCTCGTCTATGTCCTTGAAAGCTATTTCCGATATACAAAGTATAAACATTGTACGCAACGTTGAAAACGGTACAACATATTTGCAACTTGGGCATAGATACGCAGAAGCTTTAGATGTTGCATGGCACTATCGTTCTTTGGCGCAAATGTTGGGCGGAGACCTTTGCTGTATAGAAACGGAAGAAGAGCTTACGTTTTTGAAAAATAAAGGTTTGCAAGGGTTTGTAGGTATTCAATATGGTTCAGACGCATGGATTAACGGCAAGCCGTTAGGTGATTTTATTCCCGTTTCCGGTGATAGT
>CAYRAY010000061.1:3150-9266 GCA_964422405.1 uncultured Clostridia bacterium
ACCTATCAAATTCTGCCCATGGTACAACCGAGCACGTTTGACGCGGCGGAACTGGTTTACGTTTCTAACGACGAAAGCGTTGCCACGGTGGATAGCCATGGTGTGGTGACCCCCTTGCGCAATGGTCAAGCGGTCATTTCGGTGTACTCCCCCGATTATTTGGTAAAAGCGGACTTCACCTTGCGCGTGGTAGAAAAAATACCCGTGCAATCTGTCAGCCTTACGGCAAACAACACGCAGTTTACGGTGGGGGAAAGCTTGCAGTTGCAAGTGGTTTACAACCCCGCCAACACAACGCAGCGTTTGGCAGCGTACACGGTGGATAACCCCGATTTTGCCGTGGATGCCTACGGCGTGGTTACGGCAAGCCGCAGCGGTGTGGCAACCGTAACGGCAACGGTCTACGGCAAAACGTCAACCTTGCAGTTGCAAGCGGTGCGCCCCGTTGCCGAAGTGTCCTTTGCAGAAAACTTCTACGTTACCTACGTTGGGGACACGGACGCGGGGTGGAAACCTTCCGTCCTCCCCGAAGACGCCACCAACAAAACCTTGGTTTGGCAGTCTTCCAACCCGGAAGTGGCATACGTAGACGAGGGCGGCAATTTGGTCCGCGTGTCGGCAGGTACTGCAACCTTGCGTGCCACGGCGCAAAACACCGATTTGTCTGCGGAACTCATCGTCACCGTTTCGGCGGAGCAAATTTCGCAATCCGTCGGCGTAAGACAGATGCATTGTCGTGATGGCTTTGTCTCGGCGGTGTTAGAGGACAACACCCTTTGGCTTTGGGGCGGCGGTAAAATTCGCGTGCCTGTCAAACTTGCCGAAAACGTCAAAGTCGCTGTGATTGAGAGTCGTTCCAACTCTACCGGCTATTATTCCGTATACTTCTATACGCTTACTATAGACGGAACTGTAGAAAGTTGGTATTATAGAATTACAGACGGCACCTTTACCAAAAAATCCTTATCTTTCACCTTAACGGGCGTAGAAAAATTGGAGGGTTACGGCGGCTCTTATTACGCCATAAAAGCAGACGGTTCGGCTTGGGCTTGGGGCGAGAATTTCCATGGGCAATTGGGCGACGGCACCAAAACGAACCGTGAAAAACCCGTACAGATGAATATCGAAAACGTAAAAGACGTTGTGGCGTTTAGCTCTACATCCGTTGTTTTAGATGCACAGGGTAAAGCATACGCATTCGGTACGACAAAATATTATCTTGAACCGCAGTTACTGCAAGAAAACGTGCTTCGTATATCTACCGGATATGAAAACAAGGCAATCGTGCAAGGTTTGGATGCTTGTTGGAGGTTTAATTTTGAGGCAGGCCTTTCCAAAAGGTCTGGTAATATAGATGCAGAATGGTATTCTGAGTCTTGGTATATTGAAAATAATGTAGCGCACTACAACGGCTCCAAATACGACTGTTCTCGTGTTTCAAACGCGGAAAAACTGTTTGTTTTGAGTGAGGATTTGGTCTACATTCAAACGACGGAGGGCGCATTGTATGGCGTGGGCGCAAATAGTAGTTATCAGCTTGCCGATTTGTCCGTGACGCATCGCTATACCCCGACCAAAATCTTCTTTGGCTTGGGCGGGGGCAACGGCGCGCCGACGTTGGAAAACACCAACCTCATCGCCGAGGACGACGGACAGGTATTGCACGAAGGTCAAATTCTGCTCGATTTTGACAAAGCGATAGCAAACGGCAGCAATTACGGCTATATTCGGCTTGTAAATAGCACAGGCGAACAAATTTCGTTGCGGAAAGAGTGCGTGTTGGATAAATGCACGCTGACGCCGTACGGCGGTTTTAAAAACGGGGAAACGTATACCTTGACGTTGCCTGCAGGGGCGTTGATCGGTGCCTTTGGCGACGACATTGAAGAGATTACGTATACCTTCACCTATTATAAAGATACGGCAATTTCGTTTATCAAAGCCAACCTTGGTCAAAACGAAGTGTTTGACGTGCAAAATTTGGCTCTGGAATTTGCCTATACCTTTGCCGTAGAAGGTGCGGAATTTGGCAATATTCGCATTGAACAGGACGGCACGCCCGTTTCGGGCATGGTCGTTAGCTTGCAAAACAGCGTGTTGCGCCTTTCGGGCAAGCTCGATTTTGGCAATTACGAGGTGGTCATTCCTGCGGCGGCGTTGAAGGACTACGTAGGCGGCAGCAATGAAGAATTGCGCATTCGCTTTACCGTGGCGCGCGTAATTGCGTTGGTGGATAGTTCTGTCACCGACGGCGAAGACCGCGTGGACGAACAGCAGAATTTGCAATTTACGTTTACCGAGGCGGTTGCAGGCGAGGCGTTGGAAAGCGTTGCGTTGGCAACGGCAGACGGCGAAAGCGTGGCTATCACGGCAACGGTAGAAAATAACGTGCTTACGGTAAGCCACGGCGGTTTGGCACAAGGCGAAAGCTATGTTTTGCGTATTCCGCAAGGCGCAGTAAAGGATCTTTTGGACAACGTCAACAAGGCAATGGAAATTGCGTTTACTACGTATGCGCCCGTTGCGGTAGAATACACTTCGCTTGCCGAAGAACAGGTGGCGTTGCAACCGACGTTGAAGTTCTATTACAACGCGCCCGTTACGGCGGACGAAAGCAAAATTACGTTGTTGCAAGGGGAAACGGTTGTGGAAACGTCGGTTTCCGTTGCGGACAGAATTTTGACCGTACAGCCGATTGCGGCTTTGGCAGAAGGACAAACGTACGTATTGCGCATGGGCGAGGGTGCTGCCTGCGACGAGCGCGGCGCTGCGTCCGTAGAAAAAGCGTATACCTTTAAGACGATTGACCAAACCGAGCGTTTTGCTTGGACAAGCGAGGAGTTCAACAAGGTTTACCAGCAGTGGATTAAGCTGGGGTATCACAACCAAGGCTTTATCGGCAATGCGATTTTGAACAACTTTAACGATACCAACGTAGAACACTGGCTGCGGCTTTCTGCGCCTGATTACACAACGGATTCCAGTTATATTCCTTCAATCGGTGTGGCGGGCAACTATTGGGGCACGACCAACAAGGATTTGATTGAAAAGCAGATTTTGGACTTTGACGACTTCCAAGAATTGATGGACATCATCATTGGCGAGTATTTGACGGTTGCGCCCGAAAATACCTTCCCCTTCGTCACCGACGCATATCTTTTGAATGCCGAGGGCGAACGGGTGCAGACGGTCGGCAACGAGCGCGTGACCATCGTGGTGGAATTTAACCGCGATATGGATACCAACGTGCCTCTTCGCGTGCGTTTCGGTTCGTCCGAGCCGTATGCCGAATACGAAATTTCGGGTGAGTACGTCACCGCGCGCAGATGGGAAGGCGTATACACCTTAAAGACCACAATCGAAAACGGCAATCAGTATTTCCGTATCGAAAACGGTCAGGCGGCAACGGACAGCTGGTTGAAGCTGTACGAACACGCAGGCAGATTTACCTTTGCAATCGATACTACGGCGGCGCAAGCCATGATGATGCAGGGCGACGCGCAGTCTACGGGTATCAAACTGACTTGGCAACAAGACGACTTCGATACGTTGCTCGGCTACAACGTATACCGTTCGGATAAAGAGGACGGGTATTATCAGCGGTTGAACGATTATGTTTTGGCTGCGGATGAAAACGAGTTCTTTGACGACACGGTAGAACCCGGCAAGGTATATTATTACAACTTCACCGTGGTACAAACGGATATGGCGGAATCGACCCCTTCGGGCAAGATTGTTATTCGCGCAATGGATACGATGGCACCGAATATTTATCATTCCCCTGTACGTACCGCATACACGGGTTCTAATTTGTTGATTTCGGCAACGATTACCGATAACTTGCAAGTGACGGGCGCGAAGTTGTATTATCGTACGGTTGGCACGGAAACGTGGAAGAGCGTTAGCATGAGCGCGTATAACAGCAAATATACGGGGTTTGTGCCTGCGGAAGCGTTAAGCACGGACGGCTTGGAATATTATATCGAGGCGTTCGACGGCGTTTCGTACACTTATAAAGGAAGTGCGGAATCGGCATTTGTGATTACCGTAAAAGTTGCTGTGGATGCAAACAGTCTTGGCGACGTGGATGGAGACGGTGTTATCACCGTAAAAGACGCGCAAATGCTGCTTATGGCAAAGAACGATTTGTTGAATTTGACGGAAGAACAGTTCCTCCGTGCCGATCTTGACGGCGACGGCGAGTTGTCGGCTGTGGAAGCGTTGCGGATTTTGGACTACGTAAGCGGAAAAATCACAACAATCGTATAAAACGTTTTTTTGCTAAGGTTTGCTGATGAAAAAAATATTAACAACTATATTTTTGACGGTCATGCTCGTGTTGTCGCTCTTTTGCGGCAACGCGGGTTTGGCGTATGCTGCGGCGGAAGAAATTTCCCCTCGGGTATACGCCAACGATGTAACCGTTACACAAGGAAATTATGCATACGTCACCGTTTCCGCCGAAAATTTTGCCGCGGTGGGCAGTTTTGAGCTGTTTGCCTATTACGATTCGTCGGCATTGTCGGTGACGAGCAGCTCGGCAACGGGGTTGTTGGCTTCGGAATTCGTTTCCACAAACACAGAAACGGAAGGGGAAGCCTATCTTTCCGTCGCCTCTATTGGCGGTATCAGCGGCAGCGGCTCGTTGTGGAAATTGACGTTCAGAACCGCGAATGCTACGGAAGGGAAGTACACCGTCACGCTTGCCGTGGGGGATGCAAACGACGCAAGTTTGAACCCTATAACCATTGCGGCGCAAAACTTTACAATCACCGTAAATAAGCGGCAAACAACAGTAAAAACGACGAGTTTTTCTGCCACCACGCCTTCTAAAATCAAAGAAGGCGAAAGCGCAAGCGTGTCTTATTACACGTACGGCAGTAACGGTTTCGCTTCGGCGGAATTTGAAATCGATTACGATACGACGTTGCTGTCGTTGCAATCGGTTACGGTTGGCGCGCCTTTGAAAAACGTGGACGGGGCGGTGTATTCCGTAAATGATCGCATTAGCGGCTATGTCAAAATTTCGTTTGCCGCAACGGCGGGCGTGTCGAATTATATTTCGTCTTCCAACCCGATGTTGACGTTGCAATTTACGGCGAAAAAGAACGTGGATAGCACGGCGGAAGTTCACTTTAAAGCGGCGTCTATGTACGACGCGGATTTGAACCCGATTAATTCCAACACCGTCACCACCAAATTTTCGCTTGTTTACGTCGCACCGGAGGTCGTTTATCCTAAAATCACCGTCGGCGGTTATAACGGCTTCGATAAGGCGTTCAGCGTCGATATCGTTGCGGAGGCAGAAACGTTGCTCGCCGCAGGCGATTTCACGTTGACGTACAATCCTGCCGTATTGTCTTGCTCGTCTGCGGTCAAGGCGGATAACAATTCTATGGTCGTTATCAACATCAAAAAGGACGCAAACGGTGCGGAAACGGGCGTGATTGCATTCTCATTTATCTGTTCGGGCGGCATCGCGGCGGATACCACGCTTTTGCGCGTCCATTTTACGCCCGTTGCCGTGGGCGAATCGGCTTTGGCACTGACGGGGACAGGACTTTCGGATGCAAATTATAAAAAGATTATCGCAACGTTGGAAGGGGCAAATGCCGAAATTTCGCACGAGTTAGAATTGCACGACGGCAAAGCGCCGACCTGCTTGGGCGGCGGTTGGGAACCGTACGTCACTTGCAAAAATTGCGACCATACGACGTATAAGGCACTCAAGGCGCTCGGTCACGATATTGTTCCGCACGCCAAAAAGGACGCCACCTGCACGGAGGACGGCTGGGAAGCCTACGATACGTGCGGCAGATGCGATTATACCACCTATAAAAAGATAGAGGCAACGGGTCACGATTATCGTCCTACGGTTACAAACCCTACCTGCACGGCGCAAGGCTATACTACGTATGCTTGCCATTGTGGCGATAGCTATATCGATGATTACGTTTCCCCCAACGGGCATGATTATACGTCGGTGACGACCGACCCGACTTGCACCAAAAAAGGTTACACTACGTATACCTGTTCCTGCGGAGAAACCTACGAAGGTGATTACGTATCCGCAACGGGGCATAACTATACGACAGTCGTTACCGAGCCGACTTGCA
>CAYRAY010000062.1:0-9000 GCA_964422405.1 uncultured Clostridia bacterium
GCGCTCTACCTCGTCGAAAATCAATTCTCCGCCCTGTGCGGAAAGTTGCATGCCCCTATGCGTACGGGTAAAAAGCGATACGCCCAGCTGTGTTTCCAGCTGCTTTATCGAACGCGAAACGGCGGTTTGCGAAATGTATAATTCCTCGGCGGCTTTCGTCAAACTGCCGCTTTTCGCCAGTATAAAACACTCTGTATAAATCTAAATTTACCATAATCAAATACCTGCCCCGTCCGTTTTATTATTTTCCGACGCAGAATTTTGCAAAAATTTCGTTGATGATCGACTCGGTTGCCGTTTCGCCCGTAATTTCGCCAAGGACGTCCCAACACTCTTTTACGTCGATACCGATCAAGTCCAAGGGCTGCCCCATGTGGCACGCCGCGATGGCATTTTGCAAGCTGACTTCTGCACGGCGCAAGGCTTCGTAATGCCGTTCTTCAATTAAGAACGCCGCGTCCTCGCCCCGATCGCCAAAGCTCTTTTCATACAACAGACGTTTGAGTTTTTGGATACCTGCGCCTGTGACAGCGGACGTCATGACGTCGGCATCGGTGGGCGTTTCGTCCTGTGTTAAGTCGATTTTGTTAAAGACTTTGATGAGCGGCTTGTCCTGCAACATGGCAAGCACCCTGCCGTCCTCCTCCGTCAAACCCTCGCTGTAATCGGCGACGAACACCGCTACGTCGGCGGAACGCATAATCGATTCCGCACGCTCGATGCCGATGTTTTCGATTTGGTCGCCGCTTTCGCGTACGCCTGCCGTATCGTACAAATTGAATTTGCGACCGTCGATTTCGATACTCCCTTCCACCGCATCGCGCGTGGTGCCTGCGACGTTGGAAACGATTGCCTTTTCATAGCCCAAAAGTCGGTTCAAAAGGGAACTTTTGCCTGTATTCGGTTTGCCGCAAATGGCGACGGTGACGCCGTTTTTGATTTTTTTTCCGATAGAATAGCCTGTTGAAAGCTCGCTTAAACGACTAAGCAGGCTTTTTAAGGACGGAATCAACTCGGCAACGTGCTGTTCTTCCACGTCCTCCTCGGGGTAGTCCACCGACACGTCAATCCCTGCGAGCAGGGTGGTGAGTTCGGATTGCAAATTGCGAACGGCGGTGGTGAGTTTTTCGCTATACAACAGATAGCCTGCCTTGACCTCGGCATCCGATTCGCCGTTGATCATATCTGCAACCCCTTCGGCAGAAGCAAGCGAAAGTTTGCCGTTCAAAAAGGCACGTTTGGTAAACTCCCCTTTGCCTGCAGGGCGCGCGCCGAGCGAAACGGCTTGACGAAGGATTCCGCGTGCGATATTTTCGCCACCGTGGCATTGAAATTCGACCACGTCCTCCCCCGTGTAGCTGGCAGGGGCTTTGAAATACACGCACAGACCGTAGTCGGTAAACGTGCCGCCGTCAATCTGCCCCGGATACATACGGTAGGGCGCAAAATCGCAAACGGGGGTCTTGCCCACGGGGCGGAACATTTTTTGCGCAAGTTCCAAAGGGTCTTTGCCGCTGATACGAATTATGGCGACGCCGCCTTTGCCCGAAGGCGTGGCGATTGCCGCAATGTTGTGGTCCATCATGGTGTCTTCTCCCGTCCTTACAAAAAGCGTGCAGCTTATCGAAAGGACATAACTGAAAATTATACTTTGGATATATTATACCACAGTCGGCGGTTTTCTGTAAACCGTTTCGCGCGTACCTTATATAAAAAAATAAATAAAAACGGCGGAAATATAATCATTGCTTATCTTCCGCCATTCGTTTTTATGCAATTTTTCTTGGTTTTTAAGCAAGGCTATAACGCAATGTTATGCGCCGAGCGGCGTTCTGTGCCGAGCGGCGTTCCGTGCCATGCCGATAAATCGCCGCAAAGGAAAACCGTTTAGTTCTCGCCGTTCCCGTCCGTGTGGGTGGACAAAAATTCTTCAAACGGGTCTTCGGGGGCAGGACCCTGCGGATTCTGTCCGTTTTGTCCGTTTTGAGGATTTTGGGGATTTCCACCCTGCGCGTTATAACCGCCGTAGGGGTTGTTATAGCCGTTGCCACCATAAGGATTGTTGTTATATGGATTGCCGAATTGATTGTAGTATTGTTGCTGGCTACGGATATAGTCCGCGCGTTGTTTGCGCACGTACGAATCGTAGTCCACGGGGTTGCGGTTGCGCAACACGAAGATGATGATATACCGAGAGAGGGGTATGAACAACGCCACCATGGACAGAACAAAATAGTGCTTGGGGCAATATTTTTTGAACAACGCAATGACGAGGACGAGCATGAACACTTCGTAAGCCAACTCGAAAATCGACATGATATACGAACTGTACGTATACAGCACAAAGGACGCGTACGGCAAGCCCGTTTTTGCGGCATTCCAGCTATATCCCGTGAACACGGTGACCTCGCCAACCGCTTCGTAACGCGGTTGCAAGCAAGTTTCATAGCCGATAAACAGGTACATTTGCGCGGCAATCATCACGGCGCTTGCCACAAAACAAAGGATTTGTGCGCCCATAGCGTAAATGCCTGCGTTTTTCATGCGTCTGCCGAAGAAGGTACATTTGTCTGCAAGCTTGCTCATATACAGGGTGTTGGCAAACGGAATAAAGGCGAGGTAACGGTTGGGGGCGTTCTGTTTTTTTGCCATGGCATAGATGCCGAAGCTCTGCAACAGGAACAGCGCAAGCCAAATGCAAAGCGCAATGCCCAGACACGTACCGAAAAATGCCGCATAGCTGTAAAACAGCGGTTTTGCCGCAGGGTCAAGCTTGGAAAGCGTTTCCGAAAGCGTTTCGATAAAGCTGATGATAACACTGTAAAGTTCGTATATTTCCATACTCTTAATTCTCCGAGTGATTTTGCTGATATTCGACCTGTATCAAGGTCAAGCCGCGCGCAGGCATGGTTTTGCCGAGCAGACCGCGATCCCCCGTTCGGTAAGCGGCGGCAAGGCTTTGCTCCGTGCGTTTTTCCAAGGCGAGGTCGATGAGTTCCCCCACCATGGTGCGGACCATATTGTATAAAAATCCGTTGCCCGTGACGGAAAAGGTGACGATGCGCACACCGAAGGTCTGTTCCTCGTCCACGCGCGCTTCAAACACGGTACGGACGGTGGTTTTGACGGACGAACCTGAAGCACAGAACGCCTTAAAATCGTGTTCGCCTTCAAAGAGTTTTGCCTTATTTTGCAAAACGGAAAGCTTGGGCAAGCTATCCACGCGGACGGCGTAGCGGTCCAGCAGCGGATGTTCGCGCGCGGAAACGTACAGCGCATAGCGATAGGTTTTGCGCTTTGCGCTACGGTTGCTGTCAAACCCTTCGTCCGCGCCCCAGCCTTCTAAAACTCGTACGTCGCGGGGCAAAAATTTATTCAAACAATCGGGCATACGTTCGGGCGGGACTGTGAGTTCCGCATCGAAATGACAAACCTGCCCTGCCGCATGCACGCCGGCATCCGTTCTGCCACTCGCCGTCGTTTTTATTGTTTTACCGAATGCGGAAACGAGGGCGGTTTCCAGCGTTTGTTGGACGGTGAGGGCGTTTTTTTGGCATTGCCAACCTGCGTACGCCGTGCCGTCGTATGCAATTTTTAACACGTAACGGGTCATACTTTTTCCGCCTTTTCCGTTTTTTTAGGATGGGTTGTAAGGATTACGATTTAGACAATCGCCACCGTATAAATTCGCAACAGGATGATACCTGCAAGCAGGCAACAGCCGACGAAGCAAGCGATTGCATCTCGCCAGCCGAAGGTGAGTTTTTTGTATTTGGTGCGTACCTTACTGCCTGCGTAACAGCGCGCGTCCATGGCATCGCCAAGTTCGTCCGCGCGACGGAACGCGCTAATCAGCAAGGGAATCAAAATCGGCACGACGGCTTTGACGCGACGGAAGAGGTTTCCGTTTTCAAAATCTGCGCCGCGCGCTTTTTGTGCGTTCATAATTCTGCCCGTTTCGTCCGTCAAAATGGGGATAAACCTCAAGGCGATGGACATAATCAGTGCCAACTCGTGTACGGGGAAGCGAATGAGCTTTAAGGGGAAGAGCAAACTTTCGATGCCGTCCGCCAAAGCGACGGGGGTGGTGGTCAAGGTGAGCAAGGACGAGCCGAGCACCAACAGGAACAACCGCACGGCGAGGAATATGGTGTAATACACCCCTTCCTTGGTGATGGAAATGAATTTCCACTCCCACCATACCGTTTCGCCCTGATACAAAAACAGGTTGAGGACGGTCATAAACAGCAAAAGGAACAGCACCCCTTTTACCGTTTTTAAGAGTTTGGTAAAGGGTACGCCCGAAAAGAAAGCAACAACCAAAAACACGAATGCGCACGCGCCGAGTGCGTAAAAGTTCTGCGCCAAAAAGATGGTTACGATATACAAAATCAAAAACAAAATCTTGGTACGCGGGTCTAATTTGTGCGTAAAAGATTTTGCGGGATAGTATTGTCCGAAAGCGACGTCACGCATGGTCTTCCACCTCCTTTTGAGGCATTGAACGCGTACATGGGTGGCTCGTTTGCGCAAATTGTAGAGTTTTTTCCACAAAGCCCGCAACCGTGTAATCGCAATCGATTTGCACGCCGTAACCCGTCAAAGCTTTGCAAACACGGGTGGTGAACGGCACGTCCAGTCCCAACGCTTGCAGGTGGGTCACGTTTTCAAACAAGCCCTTCGGCGTGTCCACAGCAACCACTTTGCCTTCCGAAAAAATGGCGGCGCGCGTGCAATTTTCGGCAATTTCTTCCATGTCGTGCGAAACGATAATCACCGTTTTGCACCACTCGCTGTGGATTTTGTGGAGCAAGGACATAATTTCTTCCTTGCCCAAGGGGTCTAATCCTGCCGCAGGTTCATCCAAAACCAAAATTTCGGGTTTGGTGACGATGACGCCGGCAATGGCGACACGACGTTTTTGACCGCCCGACAGCTCGAACGGGGAGCGGTTTTTCACGCTTTCGTAAGGGAGTCCCACCGTTTCCAAAGCGGAACGCACCGCCTCGTCCACTTCCGCTTGCGACAGTTTGTCGCTGAAATTTTTTAAGCCGAACGCAACGTCCTCGTACACCGTTTCGGCAAAGAGCTGATACTCGGGGTACTGAAAGACCATGCCGACTTTGCCGCGCAAAGCGCGGAAGTCCGTCTTTTTATCCGTCAGATCGAACCCGTTGACGGTGAGTACCGTTTTCGGGGGGTGGGGTTTGTTCTTTTTCTGTTTTTTCGGCTTGTATTTCTTTTCCGCCGTCGGCGTTTTCAACAGGGCGTTCAGGTGTTGCACAAAGGTGGATTTGCCGCTGCCCGTGTGCCCGATAATGCCGAAAAATTCTCCGCTGTCGATATGCAAATCCACGCCTTGCAAAGCGTAGGTGGAAAAGGGGGAGTTGGGGTTGTAGACATAGGAAAGGTTTTGGCAATCCACACTGCCGCACGGCTCGTCAAAAACGATTGAACGCGTACCTGCCCCCTCCGTTTTTGGGATTTTGGTGATATTTGCGCCGCTTTGCATTCCGTTTGCAATCGCCTGCGCCACGGCATTTTCGTCCATGGAATCGGGCATGGGAAGTCCGCAAGCGGACAACTGGCGACACACGCGCAAAGGTCGGGGTAGCACCAAAGAATACGATTTCAATTTTTCCTCTTCGACAAGCACTTCGCAGGGTTTGCCCTGCATGACCACCTTGCCCTTGTGCATGACGATGGCACGGTCGGCAAGCATTGCCTCCTCGGGGAAGTGCGTGATGAGCAACACGGTGATTTTTTCTTCGCGATTGAGGCGGAGAACGACGTCCATGACCTCTTTTCTGCCACGGGGGTCAAGCATTGCCGTCGATTCGTCCAAAATCATCACGCGCGGTTTTAAGGCAAGCACACCTGCAATGGCGATACGCTGTTTTTGACCACCCGAAAGTCGGGTCGGGGTGGCATGGCGGAATTCTTCCATGCCCACGGCGGAAAGCGCAAAATCAATCCGTTCGCCGATTTCTTGCCGAGGCACGCCCACGTTTTCGGGACCGAACGCCACGTCGTCTTCCACGATGGACGCCACCGTTTGATTGTCGGGGTTTTGGAACACAATCCCCACCTGACGACGAATATCGAAGGTGTTTTTATCGTCGCTTGCGTCCATGCCGAACACGGTAATGTTTCCCTCCGTCGGCGTTAACAGCGTATTGCAAAGGCGCGCCAGCGTAGATTTACCGCTGCCGTTATGCCCGAGGACCGCCACAAACTCCCCTTCTTCCACCGTTAAATCGACTCCGTTTAACGCAAAAGAAGCGGTTTCGGTAAACACGTCGCCGTCTTGCTCGTCCTCGCCGTCCGCTTTATAAGAAAAATATACGTTTTTGAACTGAATTGCTTCCATACGTCCGTTTGCCTTTTTTGCAAATTACAAAGCCGCCATAAAAGCGACTTAACAATTTTCTACCTCTATTATAGCAAATTTTTTGGCGGATTACAATGAAAATGCGGTGAAAAAGTGTGTTATTGTCAAGAAAAAAACGGATTTTATCCGTATTCTTCCTTATTTTTCCTGTTTCGCAACGGATTTTTTATTCACACGGCATTTTCAGGGGCGGTTTTTTGCGCGTATTCACGCTTGCGCCGCCACTATTTTTCCGTTTTTACATAGCAGAAGGCAAGGTGTTCGCCTTGCCCCCTTTTATGATGTTTTTCCATTCATCGCATACCTGGTATGCCTAAACGCTTATTTTATGCCTTGGATTTTGTACGTTCCGTCCGCTGAAACGGTAACGGCGGCATGACCTTGCAAATCCGTGCGCCACAGCTTTGCGCCGACGGCGGTGATGTTTTGCAACACCTCGTCCGACGGGTGCCCGTACAAATTGTCCTTTCCGCAAGACACGATTGTTTGCTCCGTATGCAGATATTCTAACCAAGCGCGGCTTGTCGACGACGAACTGCCGTGGTGCGCCACTTTCAAAATTTCGGTATCCGAAAGCTGCACGCCGCGTTCCGCAAACAGCCCCATTCGATCGTCCATCATCAGCCGTTCTTCCGTTTCCGTATCGATATCCCCTGCCAGCAGCGCGCCGATGCCCTGATACTCGAAGTACAGCACGGCAGACAGCTCGTTTTCCGCAAAGGCTTCACCGTCCAAAGCCGCCTCCACGTCCTGCCGATAGGGATATAAAAAGGTGAAGGTATACGGATACGCGCCCGTATCGTCACCCAAGTTTTCGATGGCGCGGGAACTGTACACGCGCGTACAATTTTCTTTTAAAATCATCGCGTATGCCTCGGCATATTCTCCGTTGCCGACAGGCGACGTAGGGGGCAGGTATGCGTTGAGAACCGTTTTATGCTGTAAAACCACGTCCAGCGCGCCGCAATGATCTTCGTCTGCGTGGGTGATAATCAGGTGGTCGATGACGTCGATCTCCAAAGCGTTGAGATAGCGCATTACCCTCTTTTCCGTTTCCGTACCTGCCGTGCCGCCGTCGATTAGCGCCACCTTGCCGTCGGGACATTCTATCAAGATACAATCACCCTGCCCCACGCTTAAAAAATGTATGCGCGCCTCCCCTGCCTTCCGCTTTTGGATCTCGGGTTTGCCGACATGGTATTTCCACGTGTTCGGCGGCACGACGGCGGAGAGCACGCAAAGCCCGACAAGCACCAACAAAAGGACAGCCAAGGCTATCCTTTTGACGATTTTCAGCTTTGCTTCCTGCTTTTGTTTTTCTGCTCTGTATCCCATTTTCCCCGTACCATGTCACGCTTTTTCTGCCATCGGCGTTGCCTCAAACGCAAAAACGAACAGTTACTCGTCTATGTTGCGTTCTGTTTTTTGGATTTGCGCAAAGATGTCCGCCAAGGGCGAAGCGTCGTAATCTTCGATTCTGCCTTCGTCGGCGAGTTTGGAAATGTTGCTATCCAAAGGCATTTTTGCCACGGAAGGAATGCCGTATTCCGCCGCGATGCCGTCCGCCTTGCTATGCCCAAAAATTTCTATTTTCTTGCCGCAATCGGGACAGGTCAGATAGCTCATATTTTCCACCAAACCAAGGACGGGAACGTTCATCATATTTGCCATATTCACCGCTTTTTCCACGACCATTTTTACAAGGTCCTGCGGCGTGGTAACAATGACGATGCCTGCGATGGGAATGCTTTGGAACACCGTAAGCGGCACGTCGCCTGTTCCGGGGGGCATATCGATAAACAGAAGGTCTACCTCCTTCCAAATGACGTCCGTCCAGAACTGCATAACCGTACCCGAAATGACCATACCGCGCCAAATGACGGGCATCGTTTCGTCGTCTAACAACAGGTTCATCGAAACCATTTGCATACCCGACGGGGTGAGGACAGTGTTGATGCCGTTTTCGTCCCCCGTAATCCGTTCAGTCACGCCGAACATGTGGGGAATTGAAGGACCCGTGATGTCGGCGTCCATAATGCCGACGGACAAACCCTGCTTATGCGCGTACGACGCCAAAAGGGAGGTCGTCAACGACTTGCCTACGCCGCCCTTGCCGCTGACGACGCCGATGACTTTTTTCACCGACGACAGCTTGTGGGGGGCTTTTAACATACTTTCTTTTTTTCTTGACGAGCAATTCGAGGAGCAACTCGAACAGTCGTGCGTGCAATTTTCTGCCATAATTTCACCTCTGTCTTTATTATACTCTGCATTTTTACGTTTGTCAATCGTTACTTTGACGAAAAGGGGCAAGAAAACGCAAGTTTTAACAAAATCTTCACACGGAAATGGCTTTCTACGCAAAAATATCCGTTAAAAACGGTTGCTTTCCCAAAAAAAATAGTGTATAATATAATGGCTGCGCGTAGGCGGGGAGGTAGCGGCACCCTGAATCTGCAATCCGCTATAGCAGAGCTGAACGCCTTTCTCGACGAAGTTTATGGAAGGTTTGCGCGCCGTAAGGAACGTGGATCGCAAGGTCTTATGCAACGCAATGCCGTGAACCGTGTCAGGACAGGAATGTAGCAGCTCTAAGCGGATGTTTGCGT
>CAYRAY010000063.1:0-8981 GCA_964422405.1 uncultured Clostridia bacterium
TGATAACTGAACTAGATAAAGTACTAAATTTTATACTCCCCGTGTATGACTTGAAGCAAAATTCAGCCATGGTGAGTTTGATATTTTAATGACGAGGTAGGTAGATTTGTAAAATTTACCTATTTTTTTATAAAAAATTTCAAGGTGTCCAAAATTAAGGACAGGTTTGCGTTTACATTTATGTTATAATAGTTTATAATAATATTAACGGCGCGTGGATTTGTCATTTTGATCATAGCCGTAAGACAAAAGCAAACATGATAGTATAAATAAGCAAAAACACCGCACTCGGTCCAAAGGACAGAGAACGGTGTTTGTTTTTGGATATGTAGTGAAAACCGAATTGTAAGCCGAATACGCTTAATCGTATAAAATTTCGTTCCAAGCCTCGTCGGCGCGACGGCTTTCTTCTTCGGTGGCTTGACGGAGAACCCGTTTTGCGCGGTCGGGCGGATAGGGGACTTGGTCGCCCTCGCACCAGCGCGTGCAATCAACATAGGCGAGTTGTTCGCGGTCGTGTCTGCCCATGCGCACCCACACGTACGTGCGCGGTTGGGTTGTGCCGCTTTCGTCTACGTACCAGTAACTTTTTCCGCGATAGGGGTAGGGGCTAACGCCTACAAACAGCCATTTTTGCGCCATAATCATCACTCCGAAATTTGTGCGGAGCTTTCGCTGAAAACCAGTTCATCGCATACCTTCCCCTCTGCTTTTGCTTGTAAAGCCGCTTTTTCTTGCTGTTTTTTCAAGTTATTGAAGAACAGAATGGTGAACGGAATGGCAAAGAGGAAGGCGAAGATATCCGAAACCATTTGGCTGGCTTCTACGCCGCCGAGTTGCCAAATTTGCGGCAAAATCAGTATAGCTGGGATAAAGAACATACCTTGCCGCGAAACGGACAGCACGGAGGCGAGCGCCTTGGTGCCCACTACTTGATAGGAGAGGCCTGCCATAAAATTCAAGGGCAGCAGCGGCATGGATATACACTGCAACCGCAGAGTGGTCGTGCCGATTTTCCGCGCCTCCGGCGAAAGGTTGAATGCGCGCATAATCCACGGCGCAAGTACAGCGCAAAGCACGGCGAACACCGCCATGAGCGCAGTGGCAAAAGCGAGTGTGAATAGATAGCCGTTGCGCACTCGGTCAAAGCGTTTCGCACTGTAATTGTACCCCAAAACGGGTTGATAACCCTGCCCGATGCCGATGGCAATGGAAAAGGCGAGCATGAACATTTTGTTGACGACGCCCACGGCGGCTTGCGCGGCGTCCCCGCCGTATTGAAAGGAAATTTTGTTCAAAAGGGTGGTGCAAACGCTGGCAAGAATCTGTCTGCAAAACGAGGGGAAACCTGTCGCGATGATTTTTCCGTAGCGAGCGGGTTTGAAGTCGATTGCGGAAAAACGCAAGCGTACCACCGTTTTTTTGCTCAAAAACATAAACAGCAACACGCAAAAACTGGTGATTTGGCTGATACAGGTCGCCAAACCCGCGCCGCTGACTTTCATGCCCGCCCCGAAAATTAAAATGGGGTCCAACACCACGTTGATGACCGCGCCGACAATCAAACCGACCATGGAAAACATCGCTTTTCCTTCTGAGCGCAGCACGTTGTTGAGTACGAAAGAGGTGCACATAAAAGGCGCGGAAATTAAAATGTACGTGGCGTAATCTTTGGCGTAGCGCAGGGTTTCCGCGCTGTTTGCGCCGAAGAATTTCATTAACGGCTCTAAAAACAGCAATCCGAACAGGGTAATCAGTCCGCCGCAAACGGTGGCGATGAACAGAGCGGAGGACGCCGTTCTGTCCGCGTTTTCGCGGTCGCGCTTGCCGAGCAAGGAGGAGATGATACTGCTGCTGCCCATGCCAAACGTAAAGCCGATGGCTTGAATGACGGACATTAACGCCAACAGGTTGCTGATTGCCGCCGTGGCGGAATCGCCGAGCTGGGAAACGAACGCCGTATCGGCAAGGTTATACAGCGAAGTGACCATCATGCTGAGCATCGTGGGGATTCCCAAGCCGATAATCAAACGGGGAATAGGGGTTTTTGTCATTTTTACGAACTGTTTGCGTTCGCGTTCTTTGGCGGCGGTATCGTCCACCGTAACGTTGATTTGTTCTTCCATAATAGTATTATTATAGACCTTTTCTTAGGATATAGCAACCAAAATACGGCGTTGCGTGAAAAGTAGGCGAAAAAATTCGTTTTTTGTGTGTTGCGTTCGCTTTTTTGCGGAGAACGGTTGCATTTTCGGGCGCGGCGTGCTATAATAAGGATATGGCGAAACAGAAATTCCCCCAAGGGGCAAAATTTTTTAAGTATAAACTGACCAAGGCAATGGTGATAACGGCGATCGTGGCGTTGTTGCTTTGCGGCGTAGGCATTGTGCGCGGCGTGTATTATTTGGCGAAAAACGGCATTCACGAAGTGTCGGACGCATTGACCTATCCGCTGCTGATAGCTATGTGTATCTTTTGCGTAGTGCTTGCCGTGAGCATTCTTGCCAAATCGCAATACGTGGTGACGGACACTTCGTATATCATGCAATTCGGGCTGCTTAAAAGCACGTACGCAATCAAGGACATCACTTCCGTGGTGTACGATACCTCGTCGCATAAACTGACGGTATACATCGGTGAAGAATTTTCGGTGTTGCCGCTGTGCGAGGAGTGGCACGAGGCGTTCGTGCAAGCCTTGCGCGACGTGAAAGCGAGTATCGACTATCAAGAAGTCACCCCCGAGCACGAGTAACAAGGAGAACATTTATGGTAAAGCATATCATTCTTTGGAAGCTGAAAGAGGAATATTCCGCCGAGGAAAAAGTGGAAATTGCACGCAATATTCAAATCCGTTTGCAGGGTTTGTTGGGCAAAATCGACGGCTTGACGGAAATTAAAGTCCGTTTTGAAAATCTGCCTTCTTCTACGGCGGATGTGATGTTGGATTCGACCTTTGTCAGCGCGGAAGCCTTGAAAAAGTATTCCGCCCACCCCGAGCACGTCGCCGTTGCCAACGCATTCGTGCGCCCGTTTACCGCTGTGCGCAGTTGTTTCGATTACGAGGTGTAAGCCACGGAAAACAGGGGGGCGGAGCAGGGAAAACCTTGTGCCGAGTACGGGCAAATTCTCTATATACAAATATGGAAAACAGAAAAACGTAAACCCGTTTGAAGTGAACCCCAAAGTTTAGACAAAAAATATTAAATTTGTGAATGAGTTCTGTATTGTACAGGACTCATTCTTTTTAGTTTGAGAGAAATTCTTTCGTTGTTGTAATACCAAAGGTATTCCTCCAAAGTACGGATGAATTCATCCGTACTTTGGAACGTTTCTCCGTAAAACATTTCTGTTTTCAATCTTCCGAAAAAGTTCTCCATATCTAGTATAACAGATATTTTGAACTCTGGCGCGTATTTTTTGTCCTTTCCACCTTTTTTTCTCATAAAAATATGCACCTACAAAAGTTTGTCTAACTTTTGGGGTGCATGTCAGTTTTTTTTGCGTTTTTTAATGTTTTCGGGGTTTTACGATATATCCAACTGCGGCGGCACGTCTATGTTTTCCGAAACGTATTTTCCGTCCTTTTTCCGTTGTCGAACGCACTCGGTCAGCAGATATTCAATCTGTCCGTTGATAGAACGGAAGTCGTCTTCCGCCCACGCGGCAATGGCATTGTACAGTTTTGCGGATACGCGTAAGGGGATCTGTTTTTTCTGATTATCGTCCATGAACTCGTACCTGTCCTATGCGTTTTTACTTTTTATTGTGAAAAATGCTTAGTAAAGGGAGCCCGTGTTGACGATGGGTTGTGCATCGTGATTGCCGCAAAGCACCACAAGTAAGTTGGAAACCATAGCGGCTTTGCGTTCTTCGTCCAAGGTGACTTTACCGCTTTCGTTCAATCGATCGAGCGCCATTTCTACCATGCCCACTGCGCCGTCCACAATCATCTTTCTTGCATCGATAATCGCACTTGCTTGTTGACGTTGCAACATCACCGCCGCAATTTCGGGTGTGTATGCCAAATAGGTAATGCGCGCTTCGATAATTTCAATGCCTGCCTCGTCTACGCGTTCTTGAATTTCTTGACGGATTCGGTTGGCAACCACTTCGCTGGAACCGCGCAAACTGCCATCGTCGTCAATGCCGTCGCCCGTCGTGTCCACGCCGGGGGCTACGTCGTAGGGGTAAATGCGCACGATGTTTCTAAGCGCGCTGTCGCATTGCAACGAAAGATATTCTTTATAGTTGTCCACGTTGAACACCGCTTTTGCCGTGTCTACGATTCTCCACATAACCGCAATGCCGATTTCTACGGGGTTGCCGAGGCAATCGTTGATTTTTTGGCGGTTGTTGTTGAGGGTCATAATCTTCAACGAGACTTTTTTGTTTTCAGCCATATTCGGGGTTGCGGAAAAATCGGCAAAGGACACGGGGTGGTCGCCCACGTCGCCGCTTTGGTTCAGCTTGGTCTTCGCCGCGGGATTGATTGCCGAACTGAAGGGGTTGATGGCAAAAAATCCGTCGCCTTTCAGCGTGCCGTAGTATTTACCGAACAGAGTAAGGACCAACGCTTCGTTCGGTTTCAACACGCGCAAGCTTGCAAAGCCGAAGATGGCGGCAATGCACAACGCCGCGCCGCAAACCACGCAAATAATGGCAAGGGTGTAGGTGACTTGGCTGGCTACAAAAAAGAGAAGTACGCCAAGCGCAATGCCCAAAATGGACAACAGCAATACCAGCATGCCGTGCCGTTTCTTTTCCAAAATGATTTCTTTCATAATATACCTCCTGTGTATATTTTTAAATTGATATCATAATGATATCATAAATTAGTTAGCGTGTCAAGAGGTTTTTAAAAAAAATGGGGAATTTTTACGGATTTTTTTGCGGAGTTTTATACGCATACGCGGTATATATATGGAAGGGAAGGGGGGAATGTGTGTAAAAAAACGCCGCAGAGCAGAGCCGCGCGGCGTTACGTTTTGTGTCAAATCAGGGTTTCGTATTCGGCGTAGAGGACATCGAGCGTTTGCTTTATTTCATCTAAGCGGTTGCATTTTTGCGTAAGCAGGGGGAAGTTTGCCGTCACTTCGGGGTCGGAAAGGGAGGCGTTGATTTCCTCGCCTTCCGTTTCCAAAGCGGAAATTTCGTCTTCGATTTTTTTGATGCGGTTGCGCCGTTTTGCATCGGCGGCGCGTTCTTCCTTGCTTCGGTAATACCCTTCTTTTTGTTCGGGATTTTTCAAAACGGAGGGGGCAGGTACGCGTTCATTCGCTTTTTTGTCGATTTTTGCCGCATTTTTGAAGGCGGTGTAGTCGTCGTAATTGCCGTTGAAAGCGGTTGCCGCTCCGTCCTCTAATTCTAAAATTTTCCCTGCCAAGGCACGGATAAAATAGCGGTCGTGCGAAACGAAAATCAGCGTGCCGTCAAAAGATTGCAACGCTTCTTCCAAACTTTCGCGCGCGGCTAAATCCAAGTGGTTGGTCGGTTCGTCTAAAATCAATACGTTGCCGCCCTCGCATTCAAACACGGCAAGGGCGAGTTTGGCACGCTCCCCGCCCGAAAGCATACGTACTTGCTTGTCCATGTCCTCGGCAACCAAGCCGGCTTGCGCCAAAATGCTACGCACTTTGGTTTGGTCCCAACTCATGTGCCGCCCCCACAACTCGTCCAACACCCGTTCGTTAGGGGAAAGGTTGGCGTGTTCCTGTTCGTAAAAGGCGATTTTGACAAATCTGCCCCAATGCGCGGCAGGGTTTTTGCCGTTGACAAGTTCCTTCAAAAGGGTGGATTTACCCGTGCCGTTGTCGCCGATGACGGCGCATTTTTCGCCGCGCGTTATGTGGAAATCTACGTTTTTGAGCAGCGTTTTTTCCCCGACGGAAAGGGTCAGGTTTTCCACGTCCAACACCCGTTCGTACGGTTTTTCGGTATACGTAAAGCGGAAACGGGGCGGCGCAGGGGGCAAAGTCGGCTTTTCGACAAGCTCCATTTTTTCCAAGGCGAGCCTACGGGATTGCGCCATTTTGGTGGTGGAGGCGCGGACGAGGTTTTTATCCACATACTCCTGCATGTGCGCCCGTTCTTCTTGTTGCTTTTCGTATTCCTTTAACAGTCGTGCCGTTTTTTCTGCTTTCAGCACCTTGTACTTGCTGTAATTGCCCTTGAACACGGAAAGTTTTTTGTTCTCTAATTCGTAAATCTGCGTTACAATTTTGTCCAAAAAATAGCGGTCGTGCGACACGGTGAGGATTGCGCCCTTAAAGGCGGTGAGGTAGTCTTCCAGCCAAAACAGCGTTTTCATGTCCAAGTGGTTGGTCGGCTCGTCCAAAATCAAAAGTTCGGGTTCTTCCAAAAGCAGACGGCAGAGTTTCAGCCTCGTCTTTTCGCCCCCCGACATGGTGGAAATGGGCTGATCGTACGTCTTTTCAAAGCCCATACCGTTGAGCACGGTGCGGATACGCACATCAAAATGATAGCTGTCGCGCGCGGCAATGCGGTTGTTCAACGCATCGTATTTTTGGGTGAGCGCGCGGTATTCGTCGCTGTGCGTGCCCTCTGTTTCTGCAATACGGGAAATGCGTTCTTCCACCTCGCGTAAGGCGGCGATGGCGGCAATATCCTCGCGGAAAATTTCTTGCATTTCGGTGTAGACGGTGTTGGCGGAATCATAACCGCCGTTTTGTGCAAGATAGCCTATACGTATGCCGTTTTTGCAGAACAGAATGCCGTTTTCCGCCTCTAATTCCGAAAGTAAAAGACGGATTAACGTGGTTTTGCCCTCGCCGTTGCCGCCGATTAAGCCGACCCTGTCCCCCTCGTTCAGCGTAAAACAAACGTCCTCTAACAGCGAACCGCCGTTAAAGCCGAAGCATAAATTTTCTGCAGAAATCAACATAACGCACCTCAAAAATATCGGTATAAACAGAATAAATGCGCGGCAGGGCGCGCAAAATAACGGTGTGGAAAACCGTAAAAAACAGTTTGAAAAATTGCGAAAATTAGAAGTGGAGTTGGCGTATGCCAACCCGCGCCGCGCGGCAAAATTAGCCGAAAAAATTGTAAAATGGAAGGGGCAGGTATTTGATGAACGCCGTTAACGGCTTAAAAATCCCACGCGGGGATATACTGTTCGCTACCTGATTTTCTGTCCTGTAAAAATAGATTTTCCAACCCCTCGTCTAAGGCGGTTTGCACCACGGCGTCGTATTCCCGTGCCGTAATTTTGCGCGAAAGTTCGGGGAAGCCGTCAATCTCGCCAAAGGGGGTGTACTGGCTCATCAAACTCAAATACATCGTTCTGGGCAGGTTGCGCGCCACCCATTTGACGATAGATTTAGAATCGCCGCTGCAAAGGGGCATTACCAAATGCCGCACGATACATCCGGAAAGCATTTTTCCTTCGTCCGTCATGCGGAGGGGCTTGTTTGCCATAAACGAAACCGCCTCGGCGGCGACGTCAAAATAATCTTCCTTGTCCAGATACCGTTTGGACAGGGCGGAGGCGTAAAATTTCAGGTCGGGCAAATAGATATTCACAAAGGGATCGATGCGTTGCAAGGCGTCGATTTTTTCGTATCCGCCCGTGTTGTAAACAACGGGAATTTTCGGCTGATAAATCTCAAATGCGGCTACCAGGTGTGCGTTGAAATGGGTCGGCGTGACCAAAGACACGTTTTCCGCGCCCATGTCTTCCAGCTCCTTAAAGATGTCGGCAAGCTGTTCGGGGGTGATTTCCTTGCCCCGTTTCGCACGCGACACTTCGTAATTTTGGCAGAACGCGCAACGCAAATTGCACCCCGAAAAAAAGATGGTGCCGCTTCCGTTTTTGAAGGAAATACAGGGCTCTTCAAAGGGGTGTAAATAATATTTGGCGATACGGAGTGCGGAAACGCCGCACGCGCCGTTGCCGTTTAATCGGTTTGCGCCGCATTCCACAGGACAAAGCCGACAATTTTGCAATAAATCGCGCAAGGATTCTTTCATACATAACATTATATCATACAAAAACGAAATTTGCAAGCGTGCGCGCCCTGAAAATGGTTGACAAGCGGTAAAAAAACGTATATAATGTAATTCCCGATAAAAAAGCGCGGGCTTTTTTTGTGTGGGAACTCCGCTGTAAATCTCAAGTGCAACGGAGAACTATCGTTAAAAAGAGGATTTTTTACATGAAAAAGTTTTTTACCAGTGAAAGCGTCACCGAAGGGCATCCCGACAAGGTTTGCGACAACATTTCCGACGGACTTTTGGACGCGATTTTGGCACAAGACCCCAATGCCAGA
The DNA here is from genome assembly GCA_964422405.1 of uncultured Clostridia bacterium. Lineage (GTDB taxonomy): Bacteria > Bacillota > Clostridia > Christensenellales > Borkfalkiaceae > Scatosoma. Next base: position 8,289 of record CAYRAY010000063.1, read on the forward strand.
GCGGCAATCGAGTGTTCGGCGGCGTTCGACACTCTGTTAATCATGGGCGAAGTAACCACGACGGCAAACGTCGATTACGAAGCGAAAGCCCGTGAAATTATCAAAGAAATCGGTTACGATTTCGGTACGTTCGCGTACGATAAATGCAAAATCATCACGGCGATTCATCAACAATCGTCGGATATCGCCATGGGCGTAAACGCGTCCTTGGAAAGAAAGAGCGCAGGCGGCGACGAAGCCGACCAGCTCGGCGCAGGCGATCAGGGCATGATGTTCGGGTACGCTTGCAAGGAAACGAAGGAGCTTATGCCCCTTACCCTGTCCTTGGCGCACCGTATGGCAAAACGTTTGACCACCGTGCGTAAGGAAGGCACGTTGACCTACCTCCGTCCCGACGGCAAAACGCAGGTGACGGTGGAATACGTAGACGGCGTGGCAAAGCGTGTGGAAGCGGTTGTCGTTTCTACCCAGCACGACGACGAAGTTTCGCAAGAACAAATCCACAAGGACATCAAAAAATACGTCATCGATGCCATTATCCCTGCCGAATTGATGGACGAAAACACCAAAATCTACATCAACCCCACGGGCAGATTTGAAATCGGCGGTCCGGAAGGTGACAGCGGTTTGACGGGCAGAAAGATCATCGTAGACACCTACGGCGGCAGATGTGCGCACGGCGGCGGCGCATTC
>CAYRAY010000064.1:0-8972 GCA_964422405.1 uncultured Clostridia bacterium
TTTTATCTTTTGCGGGTGTCATACCGACCGAGCCGCTTTGTGGCGAGCGGAGCGTATCTTATGTAAATGACACGCAACCCCACGCAATCGTTTCTACATTAAAGAATGTTACTAACACGCTAAGTCTGCGTCAAGGCTCAGCCTTGCTAAACCAAATTCGGCTTCACACACTCACCGCTCGCCGCACTTTGAAAAATGACAAAAAAACCGTGCTCGTCTTCAAAAACCGAACTCGGCACAAACGCGCACACCCCCTTAATCTCCTGTGGCGGATTCTGCCGATCCTGCGCGGCAAGCGCGTAACAAATATACTTCGCCTTCCCGTCCTGATACAGCACGCCGACCAAATACTGTGGCGCACGCTCTGTACCCTTCACACGCACCCACTCTCCATGCGCAAAGGCAGATTGCAAGCAAAAATCCCGCGGATACACGGCAAAAAGCCTGTCAATTTCCTCTTTTACGGACAGGTAATATCCGTCCGCCCCGCTTGCAAACGGGCGGAGTACGCCCGCAGCATCGACATTTTCCGATAGGTCAGCCCCTGCTTCCGCGCCTTGCTTTTCAGTTGCGCACGCAGAACGTGCATCTTTGCCAACTTCTTCAAACTGCTTGCATTCATCGCCTTTCTCCTCGTAATAATTCCCGTCCGCCACCTTTTCATCGTCATAGCTCGTCCCCGAGCTTGCCGCACCTACCATACCCACAGCCCCCGCGCCGCCAGTCGCCGCATGATCGGCAACAGAACCGCGCGCCGTGCTGCCCGTGTTCGCGCCGTTCATAGCCGTTCCGTTTTCCACAGCCGTGCTGCCCGTCAAAACCTCGTTCTGCGCAGCAAAAGGCTCTGTTTTCGACACGGCATTTTCCCCTGAAACGGCGGCAGAAAAAGCGGACGAATCGTCCTGTTTTTTCGGAAAGACAGGGGGCAGGGTCGCGTTGAGTATCGCGCGCCAGTCGTAAATCTTGCTTCCGTTCACGCCGTAGGCAATGGGGGTGACCTCGCCGCGCACGTGGCAAACGACGGCGCAAAACCCTTCTCCCACCTCCATATCAGTGAGAAGATTGAACAGGCTTTTTCCTCGCAACGCCAGCATCTCCGTTCTGCCTTTTCCGTCCGAAAGTAGGCAGTAATACTCGCCCGTGCTCAATGGCGCAAAATTGATAATGGAAACTTCCACGGCAAGGTTTTTTCCGTATTGTTCCACCTTCACAAGCCCCGTCAGCGGCTTTCCGTCTGCGGAAAACCCCTGTTTAATCTGCCGTAAAATGCACATTTTTTTCACATAATTCATCATATCTATACGCCGCCTTTTTTCCTTGTCGCAATTTTTTTGCCTTAACCCATGCAGTAAAACCAGTATACGGCAAAAAAAATGTCGAAAATGCAGAAGTTTTTGGATATTATCACAAAAAACGGAAAAAGTTTTTTTTGCACCACCGCGCAAAGCATTGACCAAAGCGCCGTTTTGTCGTATAATAGAAGTATGGGTAGTAAAGCAAATTGGAAAACAAAATGGAATAACACAAACAAAACGCGGTTGTTTTGGCAAATCGTGTTGGTGGCGGCGATCGTGCTGACGTTGGCGTTCATTTTCTCCAACTCCTTAAAGCCTGCGGCGCAGTCCTCCAATCAAAGCTCGAGCGTGGTGGACAAAGTGCAAGACGTCACGTCCGTTATCGCGCCCAATTCTCCCATTGCCACAGCGAAAGGGGACGATTACAAAAAACTGCACGACGTCATTCGCACGCTTGCGCATTTTTCCGAATTTGCCTTGCTCGGCGCGCTGTTGTGCTGGTGCTGGTATGCCTTCACGTCCGACAAGCGTATGCTGGTTTTGCCTGCTTCGGCAATCCTCATCGTGCCGCTTGTAGACGAAATTTTGCAGTCCTTTTCCAATGGCAGAGCCACGGAATGGTCGGACGTCGGCATGGACGTCCTCGGCGGTTTGACGGGCGCACTTTTTGCGTTGTGCGCGCTTGCACTCGGCGTGCTGATTTATCGTAAGCGCAAAGCCAAACTCGCCGCCAAATCCGCAGTCGTCGCAGACGGAATTGCGCAAACCGCAACGGAGTCCGTCAACGAATAATTCCGTCGAAAACGAGGTGTCACCGTGAACAAAAAAGAGGATTTGCAATGGGCAATGTTGCGCTACGAAAGCAAAAAGAGTTGGTTCAAAAGTGGACTATTGGGCTTTTTAATCGGCTTGGCGGTCATCGTGCCTGGGATCAGCGGCTCTACCGTCGCCATCATTCTCAAACTGTACGATAAATTCCTGTTTGCCATCGGCAACCTGTTCAAACGCTTCAAACTCTGTTTCCTGTTCCTGTTGCCGATCGGGCTCGGCTTGGTCGTCGGGTTCGCGCTCGGCTTTTTCGGGGTGCAGAAACTTATCGAAATCAACCTCTTCGCCGTCGTCTGCCTGTTTGCAGGTCTGATGAGCGGCGCATTCCCTGCCGTAAAGGACGAGGTGAAAGGCATGGCTTGGACAGGCAAACGCATCGCGCTGTTCATGCTCGGCTTGGCAATTCCCGTGTGCTTGGGTTGCTTTTCGGCAATCCGTTCGGCGCATGCGCCTGCAACGGAAACGGGTTCTCCCTTCGATACGTTGGCATGGTGGCATATCCTGCTCGCCCTCGTGCTCGGCTTCGCCGTCGGAATCACGCAGATCGTGCCGGGGCTTAGCGCAAGCGCGCTGCTCATGTCGGTGGGTTGGTACAACGGCTTGATGCAGAGCGTCAGCCTGACCTATTGGCAGCAAAACCCGACCATCTTTTTGCTGTACGCAGGGCTGGGCGCGGGGTTTTTGCTCGGCGTGTTCAGCTTTTCCAAGCTGCTCACCCACCTCTTTCAAACCGTGCGCGCGGATGCCTATTCCATGATTGTCGGCTTATCGCTCGGCTCCATTTTGTCTATGTTCTGCAACGGAGATATCATGTCCGTGTACGTGTCTTGGACAACGGGCGCGGCGAAAGGGGATATGGCAATTTCCATTGCAATCGGTGCGGCGCTGTTTTTGGTCGGCGCGGCGGTTGCGTATGCGCTGGTGAAAGTGGAGCGCAAAAAATCCGCGGTTGAAGGCACGGAAAACACCGCAAAAACACCCGATCTTTCGGACGGGCAAAATTACGAAAAATAATAAAATGAGGGGTACAGGTATGCGTTGAATATCGTATCCCTCTTTTTTACGAGGGGAAATATGAAAGTATGGAAAACCGCAGAAAAGCGCTTGCGCGACTTCCTTTTGGACCACGGCTACACGTGCGATAGTTGCGGCGGCGAGGTGTTCGATTATCCGTCGTCGCGGCTGTGCGAACGCTGTCAATCGTCCTTGCGCCGCGTGACCAACGCTTGCGAAAAGTGCGGCAGGCAAAAAACGGCAGAGGGCATTTGCATGGACTGCAAAAATAATATGCCCAAATTCACGCGCGGCATTTCGCCGCTCGTGTACCGCGGCAGGGTGTCCGCGCTCATCAACCGCATGAAAAACGGCAACCCGCGCTTGGCTTGCTTTTTCGGGGAAACGCTTGCCGAAGCGTTTTTATCGGCAACGGAGCCTGACGAGCTTGCACCCTTTCAATCGGGTGAGGATACTTTCCTGCTTGTGCCTGTGCCGATGACGGACAAGCGCGTGGCGGAGCGCGGCTACAACCAAGCGGAACGGATTGCCGAACGGGTGCAAAAACGCTTGCAAGAACACGGTTTTTCCGTGGAACTGATGACGGATGTCTTGCAAAAGCGAAAGGACACGCCGCCGCAAAAGCAGATGTCGTACACCGAGCGGTTAGAAAATGTATCGGGCGCATACCATGTCCACAAACGCACCGCCTGTCAAAACCGAACGGTGTTGCTCGTCGACGACGTCATGACTACGGGTGCAACTTCCAGTGAGTGCGCCGCGCGCTTATTCGGCGCAGGGGCGAAGGACGTATATTTTTTGGGGGCGTCTTCTCTCGAAGAACGCAAGTAGTTGCAAGTCGGAACGGATATGCGGCGTATTTCTGCGTTGCGGATTAGCCATGTACTACTTGTACGCTTCTTCGCCGCGCCTTGAACTACTTGCATTTCCGTTCCGCCAATGAGCCGTTTTCATCTCTCCCGTGTCATACCGACCGAGGCGGCATTGCCGCCGAGAGGAGTGTATCTTAAAAGCAATTACCATTGTGCGACTAATGCAAAAAACGCACGGCATGGCGATAATTCTGCCTGCAAACGCAGGCTGCCACCAGGTACGCGTTGAAAAATAGACGGGTATACCATGTACGCGTTGAAATTCCGCGATTCCGTCCGGAAACAGTCGCAAAATCACCCCAAAAAGCCGATTAAAAACTTCAAATAAACCGTCGCGCCTCCAAAAAGAACTTCCACCGTGCGGCGGTCATTTTTTCTATGCGCGCATAATCGGACGAAGTGTGCAAAATATACCCCTCACCCAAGTACAACGCCACATGCCCGACCCGTTCAATCCCCGTGCGGTATTGCCGTTCCTCGTTTGTGAAATACATACAATCTCCGCGTCGCAAATCCGCTTTGGAAACGGAGCGTCCTTGCACCACCTGCGTCCTTGTCGTCACCTGCAACAGCACGCCTGCGCCATGGTAAAAAACGTACTGTATCAAGGACGAGCAATCCATTTTCTGCGCCGAAAACCCCTTCAACAGCCGTCCCGACCCGTCGTGCAACCGCACTGCGCCGTACACGTACGGCACGCCCAGCAAGCGATACCCTTCCGCAATCGTCCGTTCTATCTTTTCGTTCTCCGTTTTGGCAATCGTAAACGGAGCTGCATATGCGTTAGCGAGGTAGGCAACCTGATTTCTGTACCCGATTTTCACCCACCCGTCCGCACTGCCCAGCACGGCATACATATTTCCTTTTTCCGCCTTCCCCAACGAGGCAAAAGCTCTGCCTGCGCCGCTTCGGATATGTACGCCGCTCCCAGTGCAAACGATATACGTCGCGCGCTCGGCTTTGGGCGGCTTTTCCTCGTCACGGCCACCGCCGCTGTCACCGCTGTTTCCGCTATCTGCGCTATCGCTTACAGAGCCGTTCGGCACGGAGCTTTCGCTGTCCGTTTCGCCGTCCTCGCCGCCAAACATACCGTCCGTGCTCGGTGCGGAACTTTCGCCCGTTCCGCCGTCGGGGTAGGGGAGTTGCTTTTGACAAGCGGAAAAGGCTATGCCGCTTGCCGTCGCAAGCCACACGGCACAAACCACCGCCAACGCTCTGCGCGCGCCACCCCCCAACCGACCCTTTTTCAACCTATTGTTTTTCATAATCCTATGCTCCTTTTTTCTATCGAGTATAACGGAAAAAGGGCGGCGCGGTCAATAGTCGAAAAATGGAAAGTCTGTCAATCGTATGCCAAAATCGGTAAAATTTAGCGTATTTTTCATGTTGCTTGCGCAAAAAAGGAGGACAAACTACCAAACCCTACCGCAAATTCCACAAATTTCCGTCAGCAACCCCTTTTGTTTGTTGAAAAATCCTGTCGATTGTGCTATAATCGTATTTGAAAAACAAACGCACGGAGCAAAGACATGAAAGAAATGATAACGGATATGCACACCCATTCCGCCTTTTCGCACGACGGAAAAGCGGAGCTGAAAACCATGCTTGCGGCGGCGCGGCGCAGGGGCGTGGTCTTCTACGGCGTGTGCGAGCATTTCGACTACGATTACGACGAATCGTTGTTGCCCGAACGCCGTAAAACCACTTGCGTAAATGCCGAACCGAGCGAGTATTTCCATGCCGCGCGGCACTTGCAAGAGGATTACGAAGGGGTAATGAACGTGGCAATCGGTGCGGAATTTGGCTTTGGTGACGGCACAGAAACCAAGGCGAAGTATGCGGAAATTTACCAAAAATTCCACCTCGACTACGTGGTGAACAGCGTGCATAGCCGCTTTGGTGTGGACTATGCGCGCGGTCAGGATTTGGGCGAAAAGTCCGTTGCCTATTCCGCCTATCTGGACGCGGTGCGGCGGAGTTTAGACGTGCCTTACCCTTACGACGTCGTGGCGCATTTTGGGTATGTGGCGCGCTATGCCAAGTTTGCCGACGTCGATTTTGACATGGCGGAATTTGGCGAAAAGTTAGACGATATCTTTTTGACCATCATCAAAAAGGGGAAGATTTTAGAGGTAAACACCGCCACCAAAACGCTTGCGTGGGGCTGTGTGCCCAATGCCGAAATGTTGCAACGCTATTATGCGCTGGGCGGCAGAAAAATCGTGTTCGGTTCGGATGCGCACGCCCCCGACCGCATTGCGGATAAGTGGGCGGAAACGGTGGAAATGCTGAAAAAAATCGGCTTTACGCACCTGACCGTGCCCTTCCGCGGCGAAGAAATTTTGGTGGAATTGCCCAACGATCGCCGCACAAGATAACTTTTTAAGGAGAAAGAGTATGTCCGAATTAGACTTGTTGAAACTGTTGCAAGCATACGGAGAGGAAACCGAACTTTCCGATTTTACCCCCGACGAATTGCAAGATTTATTAGACCGTATGCAAGCGGACGGCGACGTTCCGCAAACCCCTGCCGCCTTTAAGGAAAAGTATTTTGCCTATTACGACGACGTAAAAGATAAGTCCTTAAAAAAGCAAGATTGGTAATTTTGTCGTTGAAAAGCAGAGATGAAACGGGCATACCATGTACGCGTTGAATTTTGTACGCACCTACCATGTCCGTGTTCACCATCATACACTCCGTTCGGGCAACCCTGTTGCCCGAACGGAGTGTATCTAAAAACCTATATAGGCACGGCGGCTCATTTGCACCCGTTGGCAAAGTAGTAAATCGTCCTGCAAGCTCAGCTTGCTAAATCTGCATCAAGGCTCAGCCTTGCATGATGTGCCTTAAACACTACATAATACAAAAGTTCCATAACCCTATCGCAAAGCGCAAAAGCCGTAAAATCTCTAAGACTTTTTTATAAAAAGGGATTGACATACGGCTTTTTTTTCGTTATAATACCCATAAAGCCGAAGCAAAGCGCACGCAATCCGTACGCCGTCGGCGTAAAAAACCACAAAAAAATCACAAAACGCAAAAACTATATCGGAGGAAGAAAATGGCACAGCCTATCTTTTCGTATTTACAAAACGGCAACGCAAAGTACGTCGGTCAAGCGGACGATTACGCAGCGTTCATTATTCAAAAACAGTTGAAGGACAGACCTCTTTGGAAAAAGTTTATCAATGTGTTCCGCTCCCGCGAGGACGCGGCGGACGGCGGTTGGCGCGGCGAATACTTCGGTAAAATGATGCGCGGCGCTTGTCTTTCCTATCGATACCGCCCCGACGAGGAATTGTATCAAATCCTTTTTGACACCGTGCAAGACCTGATTTCTACGCAGGACGATCAGGGCAGAATCGCCACGTACCCTTGCGACAACGAATATTTCGGTTGGGATATGTGGGTGCGTAAATACGTGCTTGTCGGCTGTCTGTATTTTTACGGCATTTGCAAGGATGAAGCGTTCAAGGCGCAAATCCTTTCCGCTATGCAAAAACACGCGGACTACATTCTGTCTACGCTGGGCGAAGATAAGTTGTCCATTTTAGAAACGTCGGAGTGGTGGGGCGCGCTCAACGCTTGTTCCATTTTAGAGCCGATGATCGAGCTGTACAAATGCACCAAACAAGACCGCTATTTACAGTTTGCGGAATATATCCTTTCCACGGGTTGCTGCAAGGGCGGCAACATCTTAAAGCTGGCGGAGGAGGGGGTTCTGTTCCCCTATCAGTATCCTGCGGTTAAGGCGTACGAAATGATGTCCGTCTTCGAAGGCACGGTGGCATATTACGAAGTGACGGGCAAAGCGGAATATCTGCACATTGCCGAAAAATTCGTCAAAGCCGTCAAGGATAGCGATATCACCATCATCGGTTGCGCCGGTTGCACGCACGAGCTGTTCGACAATTCCGCCGTCAAGCAAGCGGAGGACGTAGAGGACGGGCATATCATGCAGGAAACCTGCGTCACCGTCACTTGGATGCGCCTTTTGGAGCGGTTGCTTCGCCTGACGGGCAACGTTTTCTACGCCGAAGAAATCGAGCGTTCTGCGCTCAATGCATTGTACGGCAGTATCAACGTGTACGGCAATAAGCAGTACGGCATGGAACAAAAGACGTATTTAGAGGGCGTGCCGTTCGATAGTTACAGCCCCCTCGTGTTCCAAAAACGCGGTGTGGGTATCGGCGGCTTTAGAGTCTTTGCCGAGGGCGGCTATTACGGCTGTTGCGCTTGTATCGGCGCGGCAGGTACGGCGCTGTTCCCCTTGAACGGCGTTTTGCGCACCGAAAACGGTTTTGTGTGCAACGAGTATTTTGCAGGTACGGCAACGGACGGCGGCGTGACTTTGCACATTTTTCAAAACGAGGCACCCATGTACGGGGCGAAACTCAAAATTGAGCTTTCCGCACCCAAAACTTTTACCTTAAAACTCCGTATTCCTGCATGGAGCAACGCGCCTACGGTATCGGTCAACGGAGAAAAAACGGCGGTGGAAAAGGGGTATTACGACCTCACGAAAACGTGGCAAAACGGCGACGAAGTGGAGCTTGCCTTCCACCCTGCGCTGTGCGCCCAAACCCTCGGCGGCAAAACGGCGTTCACCTACGGCGGCTTGGTGCTTGCCCGTGACGAACAGAAAGAGAGCGGCAACATCGCGGCGACCTTCACCCCCGTTTGCCAGGACGGTCAATTTGCGTATACCCTGCAAACCCCTTGTCAGGGCGAAAGCGTGCGCTTGCTGTTGCAGTGCAAAGAGGGCGAAGTGCTGCTCACCGACTACGCATCTTGCGGTAAGCACTGGTTGGAAGATCGTTGCCGCATTTCCGCTTGGCTGAACGTAGCGAACGCATAATCCGACAACGAAACAACGAAAAGAGAAAACCGATTGCACTGATATGCACCCCAAAAAGTTGGACAAAAAATTTAATTAAATTGCTTGTGAATGAGTTCTGTATT
>CAYRAY010000065.1:0-8704 GCA_964422405.1 uncultured Clostridia bacterium
ACGAAGAATACAAGAAGAACGGCTTTAAGGTGAACAAGCTTGGCGATTACGACTTGACGTTGGATTTCGATAAAAAGCCCGAATGAAAATACAACGGCGGTAATGATAATGAAGCAAATTTCCAAATGGATATGGTTGTATGGGGATTATGAAATATTCCACAGTTTGCTTGTACATGAACGTCGGCAAGAATTTGGGGTAGACTATCCTTATTTTGGTGTGCAGAGCCATGTTGCGCCGTCCGTGACCTTTGAAAAACAAATAACTACGACTGAGTGCGGCGAGGTGACCTTTTACGTAAAAGGCAAGGCGTATATCGTATTTGACGGTGTGTTTTATGCTGCGGGAACGCCTATTCGCTTTACGGAGGGGGCACATTATATTTTTATTCGTGTAACCAATCCACACGGCTTGCCTGCATTGTTTTCCGAAGGTGATATTGTTACAGATGAGAGCTGGGCTTGTGGTGTAAACGGGTATACGTTTGCGCCCGTTGGTGCAACGCCTGCATACTTAAAAAGAGACGATAATTTGGAAATTTTTCCTTTTGTCTATGAGAAAAAGGTGCCCATCGATTGCAAAAGACAGAATGGCGGTTGGCTGTATGATTTCGGCAGAGAAACTTTCGCTAAATTATATGTGGAAACAGTGGAAAAGGGAGTGGAAATCTATTACGGAGAAAGCGAGGAAGAAGCGTTGGCTGTTTCCGATCCGAATCCCGTAAGAAATGCCTTATTATTTGAAAAAACAGATGTGAATGGCTTAAAGGTGTTCCCATCTCGCGCCTTTCGCTATATTTTCATCGTTGCTGAAACCAAGCCGAAAACACTTTATGCTGAACATGAATATCTTCCTCAATCCTCTAAATCGTCATTTTCGTGCAATCATGCGCTCGTGGAACAAATTTTCCGTGTCGCAACCGATACATTTTTACTCAACTCACGCGAGTTCTATTTGGATGGCATCAAGCGCGATCGATGGGTGTGGTCAGGTGATGCTTATCAATCGTTTATGATTAATCGGTATGCGACGAACGATGCAGAGATTATCAAAAGAACAATTCTTGCATTGCTTGGAAAGCCTCCGTATATCGAACATATAAACACCATAAATGATTATACGTTTTACCTGTTTATTTCCGTATACGATTATTGGTATGCAACTGGTGACACCGATTTTATATCGAAAATTTTTCCAAGGCTTTCTGCTTTGTATGCCTTTGCTTATTCACGTTTGGACGAGAATGGTTTTGTGTGCAAACGTAATGGCGATTGGGTGTTTTTGGATTGGTCGGATACCTTGGATAAAGAAGGGCCGATTTGTGCTGAACAGATTTTACTTTGGAAAGCGACGAAGTGCATGGAAGAACTGTCGGTGGCGGTTGGGCAGAGCATTACCCTTTGTGATGTAACGGCTTTACGGGAAAAAATTTATCAATTCTATTATAAATCCGAACTCGGTGGCTTTATTGACGGATATGTTTCAGGGAAGAATGTGATTAATAGGCAACAGAATGTGTTTGCCCTGTTGTATGGATTCGTTTCCGAATCGGAGCGCAAAAACATTCTGCGCAATGTTCTTTGCAATGAAAACATTCCGCCTATAACAACGCCTTATTTTAAGTTTTTTGAATTGATTGCATTATGTGAAAATGGTTATACGGACACGGCAATCAAAATGCTTGATTCCTATTGGGGAAAAATGCTTGCTTTGGGTGCGACGAGTTTTTGGGAACGTTTCGACGAATCGCAGACGGGTGTGGCTCAGTATGAAATGTACAATCATGCATTTGGGAAATCACTTTGCCATGCTTGGGGAAGCGGTCCGATTTACATTTTAGAACGCTATGTGGCAGGTGTGCGTATAACGTCATTTGCGAGCGAAACATTTGTCGTGCAGCCGAGAATAGACGTGTATAAGACATTTAGGGCAACTGTGCCTGTGGGCGACGGACAGGTGACCATTTCATTGCAAGACGGAGTCGTTCGTGTGCTTTCTAATCGTAATGGTGGTAAGCTTATAATAGGCAAAAAACATTATCCGATTCAGAAAGATATGGAAATTAGCATTTGCGTAAGAGAAGACGACACAATATAACAATCAGAAAATTATTATATTTAAAATTAAGTGGAATATTTTACTCTTTTTGTCTATTTATGGACATTGAAAAAAGCGTAACGATATGTTATAATGCAGAAGAAAAGGAGGTATAGAGATGCGAGTATTAGCAATAGGTGCACATCCTGACGATATTGAGTTGGCTTGTTCCGGTACGCTTGCAAAATGTGTAAAGCGCGGAGATCAAGTAATCGTTTGTCACGCTTCGTCGGGTGATCTTGGACACGTGGTGATTCCGCCTGAGGAGTTGAAAAAAATTCGAGCGGAGGAAGCGCGCGCAGCCGGCGCGATGGCAGGAATTCAAGTAATGTGGGGCGGATTTAATGACCTTGATATTTATGAGGGAAATAAGGAAGCGCGAGACAAGATGGTTGACGTAATCAAATATGCCAATCCTGATTTTATTATAACGCACGCGCCAAACGATTATATGCCCGATCATACGGCGATTTCCAAGCTAGTCTTTGATGCGAGTTTTGCGGCAACTCTGCCCAATTACGTTAGTAAATATAAAGCGCCGGCAAAACTTGTTCCTATCTATTATATGGACACATTGGCAGGCGTTAATTTTAATCCGACGGAGTTCGTCGATATTAGTGAAGAAATCGATTTGAAAATGCAGATGTTGGAGTCTCATCAAAGCCAGTTGGCGTGGATGCGTGAGCACGATAACATAGATTTTGCGGATATGGTTAAAACGACTTCCCGTTTGCGTGGATATCAATGCGGGGTAGCATATGCCGAGGGATTCCGTCAATGTCAAGTGTATTTGAAGGGAACGACTAAACGGTTGTTGCCGTAAAAAAATAAAAAGGAGACAAAATTATGAATTTCAATTCAACGGTAAAAGGAAGCATGCTCGAGGGATTTTATCCGAGAGGGTGGGATTTTGAAAGGATTGACGCCTGCATAGACGTCCCGGGAAAAATCACAGAACGTCAAACATTTTGGCATCAGAATTTTACACCGATTCAATGCGAGAGTTTAGGGGAATTTGAAACCTATATGGGGCACGAAATCGCGATGCAGATTAGGCTTGCCAAAGAGCGTCAGGAAAAAATCGCTTTTATTTTACCGGTAGGCCCTATGGGAATGTATAAATGGGTGGTGTATTTCTTGAGAGCATGGCAAATTTCTTGCGAGCACGTATACACCTTTAATATGGATGAATGGGCGGATGCTGATGGCAATACGCTGCCTTCTGATAATCCGGGCGCATTTCAATATGCCATGGAACAGGCATTGTTTTTGCCGCTTGGTGAGCTGACCGTTCCTAAATCGCAACGAAATTTTGCAACGAAAGAAAATTTACCGACCTATCCTGAAAAAATTTCCGCATTAAAAGCGGAGGGGGCGAAGCTCGTTCTCGTTTACGGCATTGGTAGAATGTGCCATATCGCATTTTGGGAACCTCATTTTGCAAATGACTATGCAACGGAAGAGGAGTGGAAAAAACAACCATATCGCATTGCGGCAAAAATTCATCCGTTGACGGTCGAGCAGAACGCTTTAACAAGTTTCAAGTCGCGCACAACATTGGTGCCTTGCCGTGCAAATACGATTGGGCCTGGGATCTTCCTTCAAGCCGATTATGCTATAGGCGGCGCAGACGGAACGCTCGGTAGAGGTATGCAATGGCAAGGGTTATCGCTTTGGATGACGTTGCGTCACGGAGAAACTCCGTGGATTACGTCTTCTTACATTCCGACGCTTGCCGGCAAGTTATTTTTCTTAAAAGAGCTTGCGGGGCCGTTGGTAGCGGAGTGCAACTAATCTATGCGAAGCGGTATTGTCGTGGCGGGGTCAATCCTCGTCGATAAGATTAACGAAATAGAAGCTTATCCGAATTCTGGCGAATTAACGAAAATTTTGCGCGTTGAAAAATCTGTCGGCGGTTGCGTACCGAACGTAGCCGTCGATCTTAAACGCATTGATCCCACTTTGCGAGTGCAAGCGGTAGGGAAAATTGGTGACGATGCCGATGGTGCATACGTACGTTCCTTTTTTGCCGCTAATGGAATAGAAGCAGATGGAATAATTGACGGAGAGGCGTCTACAAGTTTTACACAAGTAATGAGCGTACGTGGCGGTCAACGCACCTTTTTTACATATGCTGGGGCAAATGATGAATTCGGTTATGCGGATATAGATTTTTCTGCTTTAAATGCAAAAATGCTGCATTTAGGTTATTTGTTATTGCTTAAAAAAATGGATGGCGAAGACGGGATACGGCTTTTGCGTGAAGCGCAGAGATGCGGAATAAAGACTTCAATTGATTTGGTGAGCGAAAATGCAAATCGTTATGAATTGGTGTTGCCTTGTCTGAAATATACGGATAACGTAATTGTCAATGAAACGGAAGCGGGGGCAATGGCAGGAATGGAACCTACGTTTGCCAATATGCGCAAAATCGTCGAAAAAATTAAAATGTACGGTGTAAAAGAGCGAGTGATCGTGCATATGCCTATGTTGAGTGTCTGCTTATCGGATAGTGGATATAGCGTGATCCCGTCGTACGATCTGCCTAAGGATTATATTCGTGGAACGACGGGGGCGGGGGATGCGTTTTGTGCAGGTTCGTTGATAGGCATATATCGCGGTTGGACAGATGAGAAACTTTTGTCGTTTGCCTCTGCCGCTGCCGCTGCGGCGTTATCCTCGACGGATGCGACGAGCGGAATGCGTAGTGAAAAAGAAATAATAGGACTTTGTGAGAATTTTAAAAGGAGAAAAATATGTTAGTAACCTTAAACGAGATTTTAAAGGATGCTCAAAGAGGGAAATATGCAGTTGGTTTGTTTAACACGACGGATTTAGATATGCTTCAAGCCGTTATTGAGGCCGCAGAGGAGTTGAATTCTCCCGTGGTAATCGGTACGGCGGAGGTGTTATTGCCTTATGGCGAATTGAAACTGATTGCACCATCGTTGCTCTCGGCTGCAAAAAGTGCGAAAGTCCCCGTTGTTTTGCATTATGACCACGGGCTTACTTTTGAACGTTGCATAGAAGCATTGCGGCTTGGCTTTTCTTCTATTATGTATGACGGATCTACGAAAGATTACGCAACGAATCTTGCCGAAACGAGGGAGATGGTTAAAATTGCCAAAGCGTTCGGCGCGTCGGTGGAGGGGGAGATCGGGCACGTAGGAAACGCATCGGATATTGGCGAGAACTTGACGGATATGTATACGACCCCTGAAGAGGCTATAGAGTATATAGCGAATACGGGCGTAGATGCTCTTGCTGTTGCGATTGGTTCAGCGCACGGCGTTTATAAAACAAAACCAATGTTGAATATTGAACGCTTGAAGCAGATTAGAGCTGCCGTAGATACACCGCTTGTTTTGCACGGTGGTAGTGGACTTTCCGATGACGACTTCCGTAATACGATCCACGAGGGGATTGCAAAGGTAAATATTTTTACTGACCTTTGTTTGGCTGGGGATCGTGCGATGAAAAAGGGAATCGAAAATGGTGTAGGGTATTTAGAAACGAGAAATTTGAAAGTGCAAGAGATTAAGGACGCGGTGAAAAATAAGATCCGCTTGTTCGGTTCGGTGGATAAAGCGTAAATCGTTAACCCACTCGGTAAATTCGCAGATATGGTCATAAATGATAGGCGGCAGAATTGCACAATCAAACCTTGCTTTGTAGTTTGTATGTCGTCTATTATATGCTTTTAGAAAAATTCGTCATGAATAACTTGGCGTAAATTATGGGTATTCAGCGAATTTTCGGGGCGAATGGCTGTTTGTTGTATGGTGTCATGTTTTACAGTATATGCCTTTTACAGGTAGGCACCAAATAATGCATTATTCTATGGGAACTGTAGGTGAAACTATATATTCATGCAGTGGAATGGAGAATAAGAGAGGAATTAGTATATGAAAGGCGGTCGTTGGATATGGAAAAAAGGCGAAAGAAAAGCGGATGAATACGTTACGTTTTTGGATGGATTTTCGTATGACACGGGGAATGTAAAAGCTGAAATCTCCGTTTATGGCGATTATGCGTTATATGTCAACGATGTATTGGTGTCTTTTGGACAATATCCCGATTACGAAAAGTATAAGGTATATGACCAAGTTGATATTACACCGTTTTTGAAACACGGGGAAAATGAGCTGAAGATTATCGCTTGGTATATTGGTGAGGATAATTTTAGTTATCAAGACAACGGGCGCGGACTTCGCTATGTGGTTTATTCCCCAAAGAAAATCTTTGCGCAATCTTGTTACGGCGTGAAGTGTGCGCTTTCGGAGGAATATGTTAGTTATTGCAAAAAAAATATTACGGCTCAGCTCGGTTTTTCTTATACCTATAATACCAATCGTTCAATTTTGACAACGGAAGAGGCAATAGAAATAGGAGGAGCGGCAGAGCTTGTATTGCGGCAAAACAAAAAAGTGTACTGCGGGGATTTTGTTGAGGGAACTTTGGTTGACGAAGGACAACGCCTGTATGATTTGGGAAAGGAGTGTTGTGGTTTTTTACGAATAAGATTTATTGCTGAAAAGGATAAGGAAATTCAAGTCCTCTTTGGGGAACATATCCTTGACGGCTATGTCCGCTCTAAAATCAAGGATCGTGATTTTTCTGTCGGAGTAATTGGAAATGGGCGCGAGACGGAGGCGTTTTGCGTTTTGCGCAGGCTTGGTTGTCGTTATTTGCAAGTCGTTGCGGAAGAAGGGGTGGAGATACTGTCGATTGGAATCGTGGAAACTCTGTATCCGTTTCAAAAGCGGAATGTAAAAATTGATAATCCGTTAAGACGGCGTATTTACGATGTGTCTGTTCGTACCTTAGAACTGTGTGCACACGAGCATTATGAGGATTGTCCTTGGCGTGAACAAGCGATGTATATTGAAGATAGCCGAAATCAGATGCTGTGTGGGTATTATGCTTTCAACAATTGCGAGTTCTCGCGTGCGGCGATTTTATCGATTTTACAAGGGCAAAGGGAAGACGGTTTATTCGATATCTGTTTTCCTGCTCGTTGTGCGTTTACAATTCCTTCGTTTTCATTGGTATTTCCAACAATGGTCATGGAATATACGCAAGCAGTCCGTGAAACGGAAATTGCAACAAAAGCATTGCGACCGATTGAGAGAATGTTGATGTTTTTTCTGGAGCGTATTACAGAGAAAGGACTTTTCAAAACGGTCAGTGCGGATACGTTGTGGCATTTTTACGAGTGGGCAGATGATTTAGATGGGGATTTCTTTTCTGAGGATGAGGAGAAACGGAAACGAAATGGTTATGATGTGCTCGTCAATGCGTTTTTGTCTTTAGCATTAAAAGCTACGGCGGATTTATGCAACGTGCTTGGCGATTTTGAAAAAGCCCAGAAGTATATGAGTCTTCAAGCTGGGGTAAATGCGGCAATCAATTCGTGTTTTTGGAATGCGACCGTAGGGATGTATAAAACTTATGAGAACGCAGAAAAGTATAGCTCGTTGGCGAATTCGTTGTGTGTCTTGTGTGGCGCAACGAATAACAAACAAACGCTTCTTATTGCCGAAAAGTTGGCAACCAATTGTGATGCTTGGGTGAGAAATACATTAAGTATGAATGTGTTTCGCTTTGATGCAATGCTGAAAGCGGACTTTGAGCGTTTCGCTCCGGTTGTTTTAGCGGAGATTGATACGATTTACTCTAAGATGCTTTCGTTTGATGCGACTAGCTTTTGGGAGACGGCGCAAGGAGCGGAAGATTTTGAC
Source organism: uncultured Clostridia bacterium (assembly GCA_964422405.1). Classification (GTDB taxonomy): domain Bacteria; phylum Bacillota; class Clostridia; order Christensenellales; family Borkfalkiaceae; genus Scatosoma. The sequence continues at coordinate 7,839 of CAYRAY010000065.1, forward strand.
GGAGCAGGAAGCTTATGTCATGGTTGGAGTGCGATTCCTGTTTACTATTATCACGTTCTCGGGGTGGTGGAAAAGTAAGAAATATCTCGACTTATGCAAAACGCTTACGACGGGAATAGATGAGCTCGAAAAGAAATTAACCGAAACGGAAAACACTCGGCAAAGTGCCGATGATTTTATACAAGCGGTAAAGAAATATCTCAATGCGCCTACACTTACCAGAGAAATGTGTTACGAACTTATTGACCGTGTAGTAGTCGGTGGTTTGCCGAAAGTTACGGGTAAAGAACGCACAATAGATATTGTCTATAAAATCGACATTGTTTCCGTTATGCGGCATAGACTTCCCAAACAATAAAAAGGTGTATGATTCATTTACGATTCATACACCTTTTTTTGTGCTTAAATACGCTTATTTGAATAGTGTCCATAAGATGAATTAGCTACTGTTGTTTTGGGGTAAGATACGCTTCGTTCGGGCGGCAAGCCGCCCTCAGTCGGTATGACACGGAAAAATTGGCATGGTTGTCGCTATTTTTACGGTAAGACACTGGGGAGCGAAGCCCCCCTTGCGGTACGAAAAGGGCAAAGCCCTACTTACGGTATGACACAATAAAAATAAACCCTGCCGAGCGAAATGGCTTCGTTCGGCGGGGTTAGCGTTTCTTATGCAAATTTTCAAACCATTTTGTAGGCGGTTTCGCAATAAAATCGCAGGCAATACAAGCATTTCTTGCGCTCGAAAATCGTTGCTTTCTCTGCTTTTTCAGGTCGCTTTTTGCGGAAAACGGCAGGTGTGACGGGGCGGTGAAAAAAGTACAGGGAAATTTTGAAAAAAGTATTGACGGATTTGCCTTTTCGTGGTA
>CAYRAY010000066.1:0-8542 GCA_964422405.1 uncultured Clostridia bacterium
AAAAAGTACATGGATTAATATAATCTATGTACTTTTTCAGGAGCAAAAACACGTAAAAAAGAGATGAAAGATTTGTTGTTTTTACACAATCGAACGGGGTACGAGGCGGTCGTTTCCGCTTTTCAACGCTCGCAACGCGCGGCGGTGGTTCACCCCACGGGTACGGGGAAATCCTTTATTGGTTTTCAGCTTTGCGCGGACAACGCAAGCAGCTGCGTTTGCTGGCTTTCTCCGTCCGAATATATCTTTAAAACGCAGGTCGAAAACTACCTTGCGGCAGGCGGTTTTCCGCTTGAAAACATCTGCTTTTTTACCTATGCAAAGTTGGCTTTGTTGTCGCAAGACGAGATGACGGAAATTGCTCCCGAGTACATCGTTTTGGACGAATTTCATCGTTGCGGCGCGGAGACTTGGGGTGCAGGAGTACAGCGTTTGCTCGCCCTCTATCCACAGGCGAAAATTCTCGGGCTTTCGGCTACGGCAATCCGCTATTTAGACAATCAACGCAACATGGCGGACGAGTTGTTTTTCGGCAACGTCGTTTCGGAAATGACCCTTGGAGAGGCGGTTGTGCGCGGTATTTTATCGCCGCCAAAATACGTGCTTTCGGTGTATGCCTATCAAAAAGAGGTGGGCAGGTACGCGTTGAAAGTTAAAAACGCGAAAAATGCGGCGGTGCGTGCCTCGGCGGAGAAGTATTTAGAAACCTTGCGTCGCGCCTTGGAAAAGGCGGATGGCTTAGATGTGGTTTTCGATAAACACATGCCGGAGCGCACGGGAAAATACGTGGCGTTCTGTGCCGATTTTCAGCACATGCACGAAATGGTAGAGCGCGTACCCGAATGGTTTTCTAAGGTCGATCCGTCGCCGCATATTTACAAAGCGTATTCTAACGACCCTGTCACAAACAAGGCCTTTGCCGCGTTTAAGGCGGATGACAGTCCGCATTTGAAGCTTCTCTTCTGTATCGATATGCTGAACGAAGGGGTGCATTTGGCGGACGTGAGTGGCGTTATTTTGTTTCGTCCGACGGTTTCGCCCATTGTGTATAAGCAACAAATCGGCAGGGCGTTGTCTGCTTCGTCAAAGCGTGAACCCGTCATTTTTGACATTGTTAACAATATCGAAAATTTGTACAGTATCGGCACGATTGAGGAGGAAATGCGCACTGCCGCCAACTTTTATCGCGTACATGGTATGCCCGAATCGATTGTGAACGAGCATTTCCGTATCATTGACGAGGTTCGGGATTGTCGCGTTCTGTTTGAAAAACTGAACGAAACGCTGACGGCTTCGTGGGAGATGATGTACCAAAAAGCAGCGGAGTATTTTGCGGAACACGGAGATTTGAACGTGCCGAAACGGTATAAAACGGCGGAGGGGTATTCCCTCGGTAGTTGGTTGCAAACACAACGTCAGGTCCGCCGCGGTGAGCAGTATGGCAATTTGGACGAAGAACGCATTGCAAAGCTGGATAAACTTGGCATGGTTTGGGAAAACGTGCGTGACGTGGCTTGGGAAAAGCATTTTGCGCTTGCCAAGGCGTACCACGCCGAGCATGGGAATTTGGCAATGCCTGTGGACGCGCGCTATGGCGGCGTGAAGTTGGGGCAGTGGTTGGCGCAGCTCCGTACCTATCGCAAAAACGGCGCAAGCAGGGGATATTTAACTGAGGTGCGGATTGCCGCCTTAAACGATTTGGGTATGGTTTGGGACGTACCCGATTATGCTTTTGAAAAGAATTACGGCGCGGCGTTGGAGTATTATCGTCAACACGGAAATTTGAACGTGCCGACCTATTACGTTACGCAAGACGGATTGCGGTTGGGTAGGTGGATTGTCGGGATCCGTGACCGCAAAAACGGCAAGGGCGAGGGCGCGCCCCTCTCTCAAGAGCAGATTGCACGGCTGGAGCAAATCGCCTTTCCGTGGACGGGCAAAAACGATGCCTTGTGGGAGAGTTCGTATCAAGAGGCGCGTGCATACAAGCAGTCGCACGGTGATATGCGTATTCCCGTGGCATACGTAACGGAAAGCGGTTTGGCGCTGGGAAAGTGGATTCGCAAACAGATTTACAATGCGGATACGCTGTCTAAGGAGCGGAAAGAACGCTTGGCGCGGTTGGGCGTGGAGTTTGACAAAAGACACGAAAAACGCAGTCACTAAACGAATGGTTTTTGTTGTGCAAAGCGAAAACGGGCATACCATGTATGCGTTGAACGCATTTTTACTGTGGAGTAGGGAAAACAAAAGGAAAGAAAGGCATGGAAAGGTTTGAAAAGAAGATATGGTTATCGTCGCCGACGATGCACGGCGAGGAGCTGAAATACATGACGGAAGCGTACGCCACGAATTGGATGAGCACGGTCGGCGAAAACGTCAACGAAGTAGAGCGTTTGGCGGCGGAGCAATCGGGCAAGAAGTATGCGGTGGCGTTATCCAGTTGTACGGCGGCACTGCACCTGTGCGTGAAGGCGGCTGGGGAGCGTTTGTACGGCAAGCCTATGGTTTCCCACGGGGCGTTGGAAGGCAAGCGTGTGTTCTGTTCGGATATGACCTTTTGCGCCACGCTCAACCCCGTCGTGTACGAAGGCGGCATTCCCGTTTTTATCGATACGGATGCGGAAAGCTGGAACATGGACCCCGTTGCTTTGGAAAAGGCGTTTGAAATTTATCCTGACGTCAAACTTGTGGTATACGCCGAGTTATACGGTTTTAGCGGCAACGTAGACGTGATTCGTGAAATTTGTCACAAGCACGGCGCGTTGCTCATTGAGGACGCGGCGGAGGCAATGGGCGCAAGTTTACACGGAAAACCCTGCGGCTCGTTCGGAGATTATGCGGCGGTGAGCTATAACGGCAATAAAATTATCACGGGTTCGTCGGGCGGCTGTCTTTTGACGGACGATTTAGAAACGGCGAATCAGGTGCGGAAATGGTCCACGCAGGCACGGGAAAACGCGCCTTGGTACCAGCATGAAGAGGTGGGGTATAACTACCGCATGAGCAACGTGGTGGCAGGCGTGGTACGTGGTCAGTATCCGTACCTGCAAGAACACATTGCGCAAAAGAAGAGGATATACGAGCGGTATGCCGAGGGTTTGAAGGATTTGCCGATTACGATGAATCCGATCGTGCAAGACAGTCAGCCGAATTATTGGCTTTCCGCTATGGTGATAGACAAAGCGTATCTTTGCTGCCAAGCGCGCGACGATGCGCAAGCGGTGTACGTGCAGGAAACGGGTAAAACCTGTCCGACGGAAATTTTAGAGACCTTGGCAAGTTATAACGCCGAGGGCAGACCGATTTGGAAACCTATGCATATGCAACCGATATACCGTACGCACGCATTCATCACGAGGACGGGTTCAGGCAGAGCCAAGACGAATGCGTATATCGCAGGCGGCATTATGGACGTCGGTGCGGATATCTTTGCGCGGGGCTTGTGCTTGCCGAGCGATAATAAAATGACGGCGGAGGAGCAGTCGCGGGTGATTGAGATGATTCGTAGCTGTTTCCGAAATTGAGGAAAGAGGCAGAAGTATGTACGCAAAATGTTTAAAACGGTGTATCGATTTCACGCTGTCGTTGGTTGCGCTCGTCGTGCTTTCGCCGCTATTGTTGTTGCTTACGCTGATCGGGACAATCGCTATGGGCGGCAATCCGTTTTTTACCCAAAAACGCCCCGGGAAAATTCGGAAAAAGACAGGGCAGGAAAAAATTTTCCGTATGATTAAATTCCGTACGATGAGCAACAAAAAGGATGCGGACGGCAATCTGTTGCCCGACGAACAGCGTTTGAACGGTTACGGCAAGTTTTTACGAGCGAGCTCGTTGGACGAGTTGCCCGAACTTATCAATATTCTGAAAGGGGATATGGCGATTGTAGGACCTCGCCCGTTGTTGGTGCAGTATTTGGAGCGGTATAACGCTACCCAGCGCCGCCGTCACGAGGTGCGCCCCGGTATTACGGGTTGGGCGCAGGTGCATGGCAGAAATGCGATCGAATGGGAACAGAAATTCGCTTACGACGTGGAATACGTGGACAAGGTCAGTGTGATTTTGGATATTAAAATTCTGTTCTTGACAGTGGGAAAAGTATTGAAGCGCGACGGCATCAATGCGGCAAACGGGAGTACCATGTCCGAGTTCACGGGCACTCCGCAGGAGGAAAAGAGGGATGTGTAGGCTGATTGTACTCGGTGCAGGCGGACACGGAAAAGTGGTTGCGGACGTTGCCGAATGTTGCGGTTATACCGAAATTGCCTTTCTAGACGACGGCATGATAGAAAACGGAGTTTGTTCGGTAAACGGCTATGCCGTTCTGGGCAAACTCGACCAAGCGGAACATTTTAACGATGGCGATACGCTGTTTGTTATCGGGATCGGCAACAATACCATTCGCCGCGACATTGCAGAGAAGTACGCATTGCCGTGGGTAACGCTCGTTCACCCGTCTGCCGTTGTGGCAAAAACCGCGCGGCTTGACGTGGGTACCGTCGTCATGGCAAATGCGGTGGTCAATCCCTGCGTGGCGGTGGGGCGGCATTGCATTGTCAATACGGGTTCGGTTGTGGAACACGATAACGTCATTGCGGATTACGCGCACATTTCGCCACGGGCGGTGCTTGGCGGTTCGGTGACGATTGGCGCAGGCACACATATCGGCTTGGGCGCGTCGGTGAAAAACGGCGTGCGGATTTGTGAAAATTGCGTGGTGGGCGTAGGGGCGGTTGTGGTGAAAAATATAGAGGAACAGGGCACGTATATCGGCGTCCCTGCAAGAAGGCTGAAATGAGGATTTTATACGTAACGACAATTGCATTGACGATGAATACGTTTTTTAAACCGCACGTGCAAGCGCTTGTGGAGGCAGGGCATCATGTGGATATTGCCTGCAATGCGTCCGCTTTGGCATTGGATGATTTGTATGCGCAGTTGGGTTGTAAAGCGTATCAGGTAGATTTTTCTCGTTCTCCGCTGTCGTTTCACAATGTCAAGGCGTATAAGCAACTGAAACGGGTGGTGGAAAACGGAGATTACGACATCGTGCATTGCCACACACCCAACGCTTCCGTCGTTACGCGGTTGGCTTGCAGAAAAGCAAGAAAACAAAAGGAATTGAAAGTCTTTTATACGGCGCATGGATTCCATTTTTATAAAGGCGCGCCGCTGTGGAATTGGCTGGTGTATTACCCGATTGAAAAATTCTGTTCTCGATTTACCGATACCTTAATTACGATTAACAAAGAGGACTATGCTTTGGCGCAAAAAAAATTCCATGCCAAGCGTACGGAATATGTGCCCGGGGTGGGAATCGATACCGAAAAGTTTGCTTGTGCAGAGGTGGACAGGGCGGAAAAACGCCGTGAAATCGGTGTTCCGCAAGATTGCGTGTTGTTGCTTTCCGTCGGGGAGTTGAACAAAAATAAAAATCATCAAGTGATTGTTCGTGCTATGGCGAAGTTGCAAAATAAAAACGTGCATTATGCCATTGCAGGTGTTGGTAATCAAAAAGAAAAATTGTGGAAACTTGCAAAAAAATTAGGGGTGGAGGAGCAAGTGCATTTGCTCGGCTATCGCACGGACACCGCACAATTGTATAAAACTGCCGATGTTTTCTGTTTTCCTTCTAAACGCGAGGGATTACCTGTATCGCTTATGGAAGCCATGCTTTGTGGCTTGCCTTGTGTTGTTAGCGATATTCGTGGAAGTACAGACTTGATGGATGATTGCGGTGGCATTTTGTTTGATTGCCATCATCTTCAATCGGTTTATGACGCGCTGAAGAAAATTTTGCGTGCCGATTGGGAAAAGTTAGGTGCGTACAACCAAGAATTTATTCAGCAATTTTCATTGTGTAACGTATTAGAAAAAATGAAAGAGGTTTATGGCAAAAACTTATGATTTATATCCCTAAAGTATCTATTGTCATTCCTGTTTACAATGGCGAAAATTATCTTCGCGAGGCGATTGACAGCGCGTTGGCGCAGACGTATAAAAATATTGAAATCATTGTGGTGAACGACGGCTCGACGGATGACGGCGCGACAGAGCGTATTGCGCTTTCGTACGGAGATAAAATACGTTATTTTCAAAAAGAAAACGGCGGCGTGTCCTCCGCGTTGAACTACGGTATTCAGCAAATGCAAGGCGAATATTTTTCGTGGCTTTCCCATGACGACGTATATCTACCGAACAAAATTGAAAAAGAGGTGGAGCTCGCGGAAAAATTTGATGAAAGAACAATTGTTTGTTGTGGTTGTTCTTATATAGATAAGGACGCAAACTTGTTAAAACAAGTAGCGCCTGCATTTTATAAAGAAGGACGATACGATTGGCAAGATGCTTTGAAAATTCTGCTTCAACACTTCTCAAAGGCATTTTCCGGGTGTGCTTTGCTTATTCCTAAAACAGCGTTTGAGAATTGTGGCGAATTTAATAAAGAATTACGGTTTTGCCAAGATGTATTTATGTGGTATAAAATTTTTCTTCAACGTTATGCTTTTGTTTATATTCCCGACAGGCTTGTACAAAGTCGTGTTCATGGAAAGCAATTAACGCAAACAGGTCAAGGTTTGTTTAAAGAAGAAATAGATAAAATGAGCTTGGATTTTACGGCTCGCCTAATGGAAGAAAAACAGGAAAAATATAATTTTGTTTCTATCTTTTTAATAAGTTATGCAAAGTTTTTATCGTTGCAACGAATTAAGCAAATAATCACCTTATCCAAGCCCAAAAAACTGATTTCACCGTTCGCTGCAATGAAGGCGTATCTTTTGTGTACATACGGAAAGGTGCGGCCGCTTATCCGCAAAATTTATTATCGTTTGTTTAAAAAGATCAAAGTACAATAATCGCTGAATGGTTGGCGAAACAAGGAAAAGTTATTATGTTGGTGTTTTACATATTGCTATTTGTTCCCATTTTAATACAACACATTGAAATTAAGGGGATGAGCTATAAAAAGAGAAATCGTTTTTCGTTGGCTTGTTTTTTTGTGCTGTTGACGCTGTTGATTATGTTCCGTCACGAAACGGTGGGGAAAGATACGGAAAACTATCGTTACTTTTTTCAAAAGTACGCTGCCATGCCTTGGAAACAGTTGTTTTCAGAATCGCATGAGTTTGGATTTACGTATTATAATAAACTAATTTCCTGTTTCACCAAAAATCCGCAGGTGTATTTGGCAATTACCGCCGCAATCACAAGCGCATTGATTTATCCGACCTATCGCAGGCTTTGCACGGACAGTTCGTTGACTATCGTATTGTTTTGCTTGATGTCTACGTTCGTCATGATGTTTAGCGGTATACGGCAGATGCTTGCCATTGCCCTTGGGGTGCGTGCGTACGAATTTGTACGCAACAATAAATTGATTTTGTATGGGCTGACGGTTGCGCTTGCTGTAACCTTCCACGTTAGCGCGATTATGTTATTGCTGTTATATCCCGCTTATCATTTGAAAATTACCAAAAAGTGGTTGTATGGCATTGTACCGACACTGTTGCTTATCTTCGTTTTTAATCGACCGATTTTTACCTTTTTAGGAAACATCTTGGCACGTTTTACGCAGTATGATGCGACAATCACTTCTACTGGCGCGTACAGCATGTTGATTCTGTTTGTCCTGTTTACCATTTTTGCTTACGTAATTCCGGACGAAAAGAAGTTGGACCAAGAAACGATTGCGCTACGGAATATTCTTTTAATCGCTTTGGCAATTCAGTTGTTTGCGCCCTTGCATACGTTGGCAATGCGTATGAACTATTACTTTATCATTTTCATTCCGTTGTTAATGCCGAAAATTGTAGAGGCGCGCAGTAAAAAGTATGCGGAAATCGGTAGGTTCGGGCGGCACGTTATGGTGTTGTTCTTTCTTGCATATTTCTTTCTGGTTACGGCGTCGTCAGGTTCTTTGCACGTATTCCCGTATCACTTCTTTTGGGAGGCGGTTGCATGAAAATCGTTCAAATCAATGCAACTTGCGGTGTAGGCAGTACGGGAAAAATCTGTATGGATATCAGCAAAAAGCTAACAGAGCAGAATGTCGAAAACTATGTGTTTTACACGTCTTCCTCTTCTCAATATCCTTTGGCAACAAAGTATGCGTCCGATGCCTATATCAAAAGTCAAGCCTTGTTTTCTCGGCTCGGCGGTCAATACGGGTTTTATTCTCGCTCGGCAACGCGCCGCCTGATCAGGGCGTTACAACAAATACAACCAAACATTGTGCATTTGCACAATTTGCACGGGCATAATTGTCATTTGGGTATGTTGCTTGATTACCTGAAAACAAGCGGCGCACAAGTGGTGTGGACGTTTCATGATTGTTGGTCGTTTACGGCATACTGTCCGCATTTTGAAATAGCGCATTGCAATCAGTGGCAAACAGGCTGTCAAAAATGTCTGCAATATCGGCAATTCAGTTGGCTTTTTGATAAAAGCAAAACGCTTTATCACCGCAAACAAGAGGTGACACTGGATCAAAATTTAACCATCGTGACGCCGTCGCAATGGCTGGCGGACTTGGTAGGGCAGT
>CAYRAY010000067.1:0-8535 GCA_964422405.1 uncultured Clostridia bacterium
AACGGAACGCGCCCCCGAAACCTCTGTTCGGGGGCGCGCCTCATTTGTCGCAGCTATTCGCACCTACTTTTTCCGTCTTTTTCTCATCACCGCGCCTATACGACGCCGCTACCGTTTATAGCTATTCAGTTGTCCGACAAGCCAAGAATGTAATTTGCGTCCAAATCCAACTCCTTGCACAATTTAGCAAAGGTATCCAGCCTCGGAAATTTTTTCGTCGTCCTGTACTGCGTCACCATCTCCGGCGAAACGCCTACGCGCCCCGCAATTTCCACCGTCGTCAAACCGCAACTTCGCAATTCTTCACTCAGTCTTTGTTTAATTTGCTCGTTTTCCATAAAAATATTATATAACCAACGGTTAGAAAATGCTTGGCAACTAACCCACGGTTAGCGTATAATATTATATAACCAATGGTTAGAAAAATACTTGACTTTTCCGTCAAATCGTATATACTACTTTATGCAAAACGAAACGGAATCATTCGCGCGGGTTCTTCTGTGGCAAAAAAAAACGTTTCCGCCTCTCGGCGGCAACTCCCCACGCCCTTATGCACATTCACACTTAAAAACCTTTTTCGGAAAGTCGCTTTCCGTCAAAAAATATTTTTACTAAGGAGATTGTCATGACATTCAACAGAACCGATTATCAGTTTTTCGACCTGACGCAGATCGACCACACGGAAATGAGCGAAGAAGAACTCACCGTCCTTCTCAACGACACGAAAGAGGCACTGTCCTTAACAAAGGATAAAACCAAAAACACCCCGTTGAGCTTACAACTCGCAGGCGGCATTCTGGCAGCTCGCGGCGGCGAATTTATCCGTATCAACGCATTCACGGGTGCAAAATGGAAAAAGGGCAACACCACCAAAGAAGAACAAGCGCTTCTTAAAAAGGTGTTTTCCAAAGCGAGAGGGTACTACTTCCTCCGCATGTTCATAGCGTTGCTTGGGCAACACGGCGAACAGCAAATCCTCAACCCCACCCTTGTAAAAAAGACCACCCATTAACCCTTTCTACCTTTAAAAACCCGACGTCTTACCCCTTTAAGACGTCGGGTTTTCCCTTTCTATTTTCTCGCTTTTTATAAAAACAGACTTCGCCGCCACACTTTCTCTTTTTTTCTCTCGTCACCCCACTCCCGTTTCTGTTATAATATAGGGGCAGAACGCTGCCGCGGCAAACACTGCCGACAACAGCGCAAACACAAGCCATGCAGGCTTTGTTTTCCCCTCGTCTTTTTTGATGTCCGTCATCAAATACGTGCCTACGCCGATTGCCGCCAAGCACAGCAATTTTATCCACCAGCCCTGCCGTTCTTCGGCGAACAACACAATGGCAAAAAGCACGGAGAGAATGACGCTCGATTTATCCACCGCAGCCACTTTGGAGGCTTCGCCGAGGGTCAGCGCCTTAAAATAGCAAATCCAGCTTGCGCCCGCGGCAAGCCCCGACAAAATCAAAAACACCCACGATTTCTACTTTATATCCGCAAGTCCTTTATACGCACCCGTTATTCCAACGATGCCCCATGCAAAGACCAAGACGACGGAGGTACGTACCGCCGTCGCCACGTTGGAATTGGTGTTCTTCACACCGCATTTGGATAAAATTGCCGTAACACCTGCGAACACCGCAGAGAGTATCGCCGCCGCAATCCACATCATTTACGTCTCCGAATTCCCTTCAAACACAACCGTCACCGACGTGCCGATACCGATTTCGCTTTCGATAGAAAGTTCGGCGTTATACAGGGCGCAAATGTGCTTGACGATGGCAAGTCCCAGCCCCGTGCCGCCTGTTTTTTTGGAACGGGATTTGTCCACGCGATAGAACCGTTCGCACAATCTCGGCAAATGTTCCTTTTCGATGCCGATACCCGTATCGGACACGTTCAACGCGACCCTGCCCCCGTCATTTTGGATTTTTACCGAAATTTTGCCGCCGTCTTTGTTGTAATTTACGGCATTAGAACAGAGATTTTCGACCAACTCGAACATCTTTTTTCCGTCGGCGACAACGTTGCCGTCGCCCGTCAGCGTCGCCTCGATTTTTCGTTCGGAAAGCTTAGCGGAAAGCTCGGACAAAGCCTCCTCGGCGACCTCGCGCAAGGACACGCTGGACAAGCCTTCTTGCAAAGGTTCGCCGCCCTCTAACCTGCTCAATTTCAGCATATCGGAAATGAGGGAAGCCAGCCGCACGCTTTCTTTATGGATACGCGCCACCTGCTTTTTCGAGCCTTCGTCCAGACCGTCTTTGGCGAGCAACAGCTCGGACAAGCCCTGCATGACGGCGACGGGGGTTTTCAGCTCGTGCGAGGCATTGGCGAAAAATTCACTCTTTTGTTTCTGCATTGCCTTTTCCTGCGTGACGTCGGTAACGATGACAATGGAGCAAACCCCGTATGCCGCCGCACCTTCCGCGCGGCGAATGACGACGGACAAAATCTTGTCGTTATAAACGTATTCCGAGGCGTAATTTTCCCCCAAATGCCGCCCGATTTTTTCGCACAGCGGCAAATCGTCGATGAGGTAAATGAAATCCTTGTCCGTCGCATTTTCGGCGGAAAAAATGCCGAGCAACGCGCAGTTGGCAAACAAGACTTTCCGCTTTTCGTCAATCGCCATAATGCCTTGCGACACGTTTTCGAGCACGGTATTCAGCCGATCCCGCGCCTCTTGCACGCGGAGCATATGTAAATGGGTGTTGGCATTCAGCTCGTTCATCTCGTTGAGAATGGCGTAGAGTTCGGGCTCGCCGGAGTCCGTTTGAATGGGGATATAATGCCCTGCGTTCAGGCTGCGCAGGCTATCGTTCACCGTTGCAAACTGCTTGGCGATGTGGTCGGAAATGAGGTTGGCAATGACGATGGCGGCAATGAAGGACGCCACAAGCACGGCAACGAGAATGGGCAACGCCACCCCAAAATACCCGTTGATTCGACTGCTTTTTACCGCCAACCTCAACAGAATATGACTGCCGTCCGCAAGCTCCGTTTGCATGGCGTAATAGGTCATTTTGCAACCGAACGTCTGCGAATACCGTTCCACCGCCTTGGGCGTGCCGCGCAGGGCGTTTTTAATTTCTTCCCTGTCGAAATGGTTTTCTAACGGGGATTTTGTGTCGCTTTCGTAAAGCACGTTTCCGTCCAAATCGAAAATGGTCACACGGAACGCATCGTCCTTTTCAAAGCGCGAAAAATCGTTGAAATCTTCCGTCGTTTGCACCATGGCGCACGCAAGCTCCGTTTCCTCGGCAAGGCGTTCCTTTAACAGGTTTTTGGCATTGACGCGCACGGCGAGCACCCCGAACGCAAACATGACCAAAACGGATAAAAAACAGACCGCTAAAATGCGGAAAAAGGTTTTCCTTCTCATAAACTTTCAAATCTGTACCCGATACCGCGCACGGTAACGATACAATCTTTGCCTCCTGCTCCCCGAATTTTTTCGCGCAAGCTTGCCACGTGCATATCCAGTGTTCGGGTTTCGCCCATATAATCTTCGCCCCAAACCTCACGAAATAATTCTTCACGCTCTACGGTAACGCCTGCTTTTCCGATGAGAATTTTCAACAACTTAAACTCTTTCAACGTAAGCCCCAAATCCGCGTCGTTATAAAACGCCTTATACACGTTGTTATCGATAGAAAACCCGTTCACGCTTGTGATATAAAGCTTGGCACGGCGCAAATTCGTTTTGACGCGCGCCAACAGTTCCAAGACGGAAAAGGGCTTTGCCATATAATCGTCTGCGCCCTTGTTCAAGCCTTTTACAAAACTGATTTCGTCCGACTTGGCACTGACGCAAATCACGGGAATCTTCTCGTCGAGTTCGCGGATTTTTGTTAATATCGTAAAGCCGTCCATGACAGGCAACATAATATCCAGAATGACAAGGTCGGGTTTTTTTACGTGAAATGCGTCAAAAAAGTCCTTGCCGTTTTCAAAGATTTTCGTTTCGTAAGCGTCCTCAAACGCGCCTTCGTAAACTTCTTGCATGCCTTCGTCGTCTTCTACGATATAAATAAGTTCTTTCATTATACCTTTACGTGTACTCCCGTTTCGTTATATTTTGTCCATTCGGCAACGTTGACGGCGTGATCACCGATACGCTCTAAATATTTTGCCACCATCATCAGTTCAATGGCTTGGTCGCCGTTATTGCCGTCCTTTTTGATGAGGTCGATGAGCTCGTTTTTCACCGTCAAAAACAGCGCGTCCATTTCATCGTCCAGCCGAATGACCTCGTCTGCCAACTTCTCGTTATTGTTGATAAACGAGTTGACGCTTTCCCGAACCATTTTTACGGCGAGATTACCCATGGCGGTGATATGATTGAGTTTTTTGATGTATTTTTCGCCCGGCATCGTGCAGACCAAATCGCCTATGTCGCTTGCTTGGTCACCAAAGCGTTCGATATCCGTAATCATTTTCAGTGCGGTGGAAACTTCCCGAAAATCTTTGGCGACGGGCTGTTGCTTTAACAGGATACGCATACACCGTTTTTCAATGTCCATTTCGTATTCATCCACGCGCTTATCCATTTGCCCGACGCTTTTTCCCAGCTCCCGATCGCGATTGACGAGCGCGGTGATTGCGCTTTCTATCATTTGCTCGGTCAGACGGCACATTTCCACAAGTTCCGTCTTCAAATTGGCAAGTTCTTCTTCAAATAATTTTCTGATAGACATAGTATTTACTCCTTTATTATAGTTGTTTTCAAGAAAAAAATCAATAATATTACGGGTATTAACCGAATCTACCCGTAATGTAACGTTCGGTGCGTTCGTCTTGGGGGGAAGTAAAGATGTCGTCGGTGTCGCCGAATTCCACAAGTTCGCCAAGCAAGAAGAACGCCGTTTTATCTGCGATACGCGTGGCTTGTTGCATATTGTGGGTAACGATGACAATGGTGATGTCCTTTTTCAGCTCCTCCATCAACTCTTCAATCTTGCCCGTGGAAATGGGGTCAAGGGCGGAAGTCGGCTCGTCCATCAAAAGGACCTTCGGGTTCGCCGCAAGCGAACGGGCAATGCAAAGGCGTTGTTGCTGACCGCCCGAAAGACCTAACGCCGATTTGTTTAATCGGTCTTTCAGCTCGTCCCACATCGCCGCTTGCCGCAAAGATTTTTCTACGATTGCATCTAAATCTGCGTGTTTCGTAACGCCGAACGTCCTCGGTCCGTAGGCGATATTGTCGTACACGCTCATGGTGAACGGGTTGGGTTTTTGGAAGACCATGCCCACGTTTTTGCGCAATTCATTTACGTCGATTTTGCCGTAAATATCGGTGTCGCCGATGGAAAATTCCCCTTCGATTTTGCAACCGTCCACCAAGTCGTTCATGCGGTTAAAGCATTTCAAAAAGGTAGATTTACCGCAACCGGACGGGCCGATGAACGCCGTTACCTGCTTTTCGGGGAGTTCTACGCTGATATTTTTCAAGGCTTGAAAATCTCCGTACCAAAGGTTAGCGTTTTTCACGAGGATATTCCCACCATAATTTTGCGTTTTTTGCGTGCGTTTCATGCTTTTTCTCCTTGTAATCGTTTTTGTAATTTTGCAGACACGACCTGCGCCAACAGATTTAAGCCCAGCACGAACACAATCAAAACGACCGCCGTGGCGTACGCTTCGTCCATATACCAGCCCTCGCCCGAAAGCCGATACAGCGCGACGGCAAGCGTGGCATTAGAATCCATATAGCTTGTCGGCATAGCGGAAATGACCGAACCCATAGTGTACATGAACGGCGCGGATTCGGCAACCACCCTGCCCATGCTCAAAATAATCGCGCTCATAATACCGGGAAGCGCGGACGGCAGGACGATTTTGAAAATCGTTCTAAGCTTGCCTGCGCCGAGAGCCAAACTCCCTTCGCGCAAGCTGTTTTGCACCGATTTCAAGCTCTCCTCCGTGGAGCGCACCACCGTGGGCAACAACATCAAACTCACCGTCAGCGAGCCTGCCAAAATGGAGCTTTTGCCGCCCAGCAAAGGCAGGAAGGCGATCATGCCGAACAAGCCGTAAACGATAGACGGTACACCGCTGAGCAAGTCGATTGCGCCGCGAATCGCGCGAATGAAGAAGTTGTCTTTTTTGGCGTATTCGTTCAGGAAAATGGCGGTACAAACGCCGACGGGCACGGCGACGAGCAAACTCAACACCACCGCCATCAACGTGGAAACGATGGACGGCAGAATGGTGATTTTTTTGCTGCCGAATTCGTATTTACCGAACAAGAGGTGCGGTTTTTTGAACAGCGTCGGCGTGCCTTTGACGAAGATAAACCCGACGACGAGGAGCAAGGCGGAGGCGGCGGAAATACCTGCCACCCATGCCGCTACCGCGCCGATTTGCGCCGTTTTGCATTTGTATTTCCATGCCGCAAAGCGGTCCTGACAAGCCGTAAGCCACTTAGGCGACCGCTTGTCCGTTTTCTGCTTTCGATTTTTGAAGATACGGGGTTTGGTCGCCCGTTCTACTGTGCCTCGCATTGCCTTTTTGGAAAGAAATCCGAAAAGCAGGTTGACCAGCAAAACGAAGAACAAAAGCACGACGCCCGTTGCAACCAACGCGCCTTGCTGCACTTCGCCCGCGTACCCCATTTCAATGACGATGTTTGCCGTCAACACGCGGAAGCTGTTGAACAGGCTGTCGGGGTAAGCAACGGCGTTACCTGCCACCATCACCACCGCCATCGTTTCGCCGAGGGCTCTGCCGATACCGAGGACGAGCGATGCCGTTACGCCCGATTTCGCCGCTTTCGTCACCGTGCCGAATACGGCTTGGCTGTGGGTAGAACCGAGCGCAAGCGCGCCTTCGTAATAGGAACGGGGCACGGCTTCCAAACTCGTTTTGGAAAGGGAAACCACGGTGGGAACAATCATAATGCCCAAAACCAGCGACGTGGCAAGCAGTCCGTCGCCGTTGTTCGGCGCAATGAGAGCAAGGACGGGCAACAGAAAGGCGATGCCGAAAAATCCGTATACAACGGAGGGAATCCCTGCCAACAGGTCAATGGTCACCGAAAAGGTTTTTTTCAGTTTTTTGGGGCAATAAAAGGCGATGAACACCGCCGTGAAATAGCCCAACGTGCCGCCGATGGCAAGCGCGCCGACGGTGGCGGCAAATGTTCCGACAAGCATTTTGAATACGCCGTATCTGCCCGAAAGGGTGGCGCTGTCGTAGTTGTCCAAACGGTCGGGCGACCATTCCTTACCGAAAATAAAGTTAAAAACGCCGATTTTTTTGAAGGCGGGCAAACTTTCTACGAACATGAAGACGAAAATGGCTACAACGGCGATGACACACAGTATCGCCGCCGCCGTAAACACAATTTTGCCTGTTCTTTCTCTTATTTTCGTTGCTTGCATATCAGTTGTTCAACTCGCTGAATTTCTTCGTTTTGCCCGTGTAGATGTCGTAGAGTTGAGCAATTGTTAAGTCATTCACCGTTTCGTTGGCGGGGTTGACGATGACCGCCACCGCATCCAAACATACGTTGAAGGCGTGAATCCCCTCCTCTTTTACGCTTGCGGAGGACATACCGATAACCGAACCCGTCTTGTCCGCTTTTACGTCCTTTTTGCCTTGAGAAGAACCCTGCAAATCCAACCCTTCAAACACTTCGTTGACCGATCTGCCGTACAAGCTTGCATAGCCGATCATCGCTTTGGAAATGAGCAGTTCCATACTCGTCGAGCCGCTGATAGTGATTTTGCCGCCCGAAGGCAATGCCGATTTTACTTCGTAGTATTCTACGGGGATTTCCGTTTCGCCTTCGTTGGCGCGTTGGGCAGGGTCGGCAAGGTAAATGCAACCTGCCTCTGCGGCGTGTTCGGACATCACTTCACTCTTTAAGTATAACAAAAAGTCTGCCGCCACGTCGGTGAGTTTTGTCGTCGTGCTGGTCATGATGACGAAAGGACGTTGGATTTTATAGCTGCCGTCCAGCACCGTGGCAGTGGAAGGCGCAACGCCGTTTACGCTGACGAGTTTCACCGATTCGTTTACCGAGCTTAACGATACGTAACCGATTGCATTTTTGTCGCTTGCCACCTTAGTAAGCACTACGCCCGTGTTGTCTACAAAGGCAGCTTTTTGGGTGGTGAACGAGGTCTTTTTGCCGTCGATTTTCATTTCTAAGTAGTTGCCGTTGCCGTCCGTCACATTGGTTTCAAAGGCTTCGCGCGTGCCGCTGCTGCCGCTTCTGGCAATCACGCTGATGTTTTTTTCGCCGCCGCAAGCGGTCAAACCGAATGCACCGCAAACAAGCGTTGCCATTGCAAGAGGGATCCATTTCGTTTTTTTCATGATGTATTTCTCCTTTCTTTAGGTTACGGATTTATTATAGCGGATTTTTTTTTGAGAAACCACCACCATTCCGTTTGAGGAATGTAAAGTTTGTGTAAAATTGCAACGGCAAGGACAAATAAAAAGGCCTCAGCCAAGCTTGCCCGAGGTCTAAGGTTGTTCGCATTTGAATATTTGTATAGCTATTTCCATTTAATACTCAACCCGAAATAATCT
>CAYRAY010000068.1:0-8074 GCA_964422405.1 uncultured Clostridia bacterium
GTACGTAACCGATACATGAAATAGCTCATCATTTTCCCCCTTATCATATAGGTAATCGCCGTGGATCAGTAAGGTCCGCGGCGGTTATCTTTTTTGCCGTTTTTTGGGTGGAAACGGAGAAAGAATGACAAATAAAAAAACGCCGACCACACAGGTGGACGGCGTAGATATAAAAGAATAGTATGCGGCAAGGTTTAGATAGCCTTGCCGTTTTTTAATACATTCACGCTGACTTGATGCAGATTTGCCACTGCACCAACGGGTTTTGCCTTGCCGCTGTAACGGTAATTGCGTTTAAGATTCACTCCGCTCGGGCAACAAAGTTGCCCTCAGTCGGTATGACACTAAAAACAAGGAGGGTACAAATAATACGTAACCGAACACCGCTAACCGCGCGCCCATGCGGAACGAAGCTGCAACACAAGACCACCGCACGGCACATCTGCTGAACTGAGACGCAAGCAAGACGAGGAGGCGTGAGGGCGCGTACAAGTAGTACGTAACCGAACACCGACAAAGTATTGCGTAGCGTATACGCTCCGCAAAAACTTATCGGGTGGCGATGACTTCTACCTCTACGAATACATTCTTCGGTAAGGTTTTTACCGCAACGCAACTTCTAGCAGGTTTGGTGACGAAATATTTTGCGTAGACACCGTTAAACGCCGCAAAATCTGCCATATCCGCCAAGAAACAGGTGGTTTTGACCGCCTTTTCAAAGCTGCTCCCTGCCGCTTTCAGCACTTCGCCAAGGTTCTTCATAACCTGTTCGGCTTGCGCCTCGATGGTGGTCGCCTCTACCTCGCCACTGGCAGGGTTAATGGGGATTTGTCCCGAAGTAAACACCATATTGCCGCAAATAATTGCTTGCGAATAGGGTCCGATTGCCGCAGGCGCACTGTTCGTTGCCACTTTCTGTAATTCCATAATTTTCTCCTTTTCCTTTATCAGGACAACAATTTAAAGCCAAACTCTCGCAAAGCCTGTTTAATCTCTGCGATGTGTTCAAAATTTTTCGTTTCCAACTCCACGCGCAAATAGCAACCGTTGACGTCCACGCCCTCGTTGCCGCGTTCGTGACGAACGGATGTGACGTTGCCGCCCAACCGCGCGATAATCTGCGATACTTCCAACAGCTGACCGGGCTTGTCCATAAGCTCGATTAAGAGCTGACAGCTTCTACCCGACATCACCAAACCGCGCTTAATCACGCGCGAGAGAATTGTTACGTCGATGTTGCCGCCCGAAAGCACGCACACCACTTTTTTGCCCTGCAAATCCAGTTTGTGGAACATTGCCGCCGCCACAGAAACTGCGCCTGCGCCTTCCGTGACCAGCTTATGTTTTTCCATCAGCGCTAAAATAGCAGCGGAAATTTCGTCGTCGGACACGGTCACCACTTCGTCTACGTACTTTTTGCACAGCTCATACGTCAAACCGCCCGGTTTTTTGACGGCGATACCGTCGGCAATGGTCGAAACGGAATCCAACGCCGCCACCTTGTCCTGCTCCAACGCGTTCTTCATAGACGGTGCGCCTTTGGCTTGCACGCCGTACACCTTCACGCGCGGATTCAGCGTTTTTAAGGCATACGCAATGCCCGAAATCAATCCGCCGCCGCCTATGGGCACAATCACCGCGTCCAAATCGGGAATCTGCTCGGCGAGTTCCAACGCCACCGTCGCTTGCCCTGCAATAACGTCCTCGTCGTCGAAGGGGTGGATAAACGTATACCCCTTTTCATCACGAAGGGACAAGGCTTTTTGATAGGCGTCGTCGTACACGCCGTCCACCAAACACACTTCCGCACCGTAGCTTTTGGTCGCTTCCACCTTGGAAATGGGCGCGCCACTCGGCAAACAGATTACCGCCTTAATACCGCTTTTTTGCGCCGCAAGCGCAACGCCTTGGGCATGATTACCTGCCGAACAAGCAATGACGCCGCGCGCTTTTTCATCTTGCGACAGCTTGGACATTTTATAATATGCGCCGCGTACCTTGAACGAACCCGTCACCTGCAAATTTTCTGTTTTTAAGTAGATTTCCGTGCCTTCGCAAAGCTTGGGCGCATAGATGACGTCCGTCTTTCTTGCCACGCCTGCCAACACGTTTTTTGCACTGTATACGCTGTCAATCGTCAACATAGTCTACACTCCTTACATTTTTCATCGCATACCTGCCCCACACGTTCTATTCTCAACGCAGACATGGTATGCCCGTTTCATTCATTGCAGACATGGTATGCCCGTTTTCATTCGTCGCATACCTGCCTATGACCTTTGCAGCGAATGCCGCTTTTCCTTCCGTGTATTATAATAGCACACCTGTGCCGACATGTCAATAACTTTTGCGTAGGCAATCTGCCTTTTTTCGCCACAAATTTTCATGAAATGTTCACAAGAATCAATGGACTTTCCGTTTTTTTTATGATATACTATAATATGTAGTAAATTTTTCGCAATTTTGTAAAGGAGGTACACGGCATGTGGAAAGCACTACTTAAAAAATTATACGAATCCACCGTTTCCGTTTTGCCCGTTACGGCAATCGTACTTATCCTCAACTGTACGCCGCTCATCTCGTTTACCACGACGGAGACCCTCGTTTTCGTCTTCTGCGCAATCGCGCTGATTATCGGCATGGCGCTCTTTAATTTGGGCGCGGACATCGCCATGACGCCTATGGGCGAACAGATCGGTTCGGGCTTGTCGAAATCGGGCAAATTCAAAACGCTGTTGGTCATCTGTTTAGTCATGGGCGTGTTTATCACCATTGCCGAACCCGATCTTTCGGTGTTGGCAACACGTGTTGCAGGCGTAATAAACAGCACGGCGTTAAAAATCGCCATCGGTATGGGCGTGGGACTGTTTTTGGTACTTGCGATTTTGAAAATCGTGTTCCGTATCAGCCTTTCGAATATGCTCACCTTTTTCTACGCGCTCTTATTCGCCCTCGTTACCCTACTGATCGTACAAGGGAAAGAGAGCTTTTTGCCCCTCGGCTTCGATTCGGGCGGCGTGACGACGGGTCCGATTACCGTGCCGTTTATCATGACGCTCGGCATGGGCGTTTCGTCCGTGCTCGGCGATAAACGGGACAAGGAAAGCAGCTTCGGCTTTATCGCCCTCTGCTCCATCGGTCCGATCCTTGCCGTAATGATTTTGGGTCTGACCGCCACGGGCGACCCCTCCCTTTCGATTACTGCCAAGGACTATGCCATGAATTTGGGCAACCTGCCTGCCGTTTTGTTGCACACGCTGAAAAACGTAGCCATCGCACTTGCGCCTATCGTCATTTTCTTCTTTGTGTTGCAAGCGATTTTTATGCGCTCATCCAAACGCAAAGTCAAGCAAATTATCGTCGGTATTTTTTATACCTATTTCGGTTTGGTCATCTTTTTGACCGCCGTGGAAGTCGGGTTTACCTCTATCGGGTTCACCATGGGATATCAACTTGCCAAAGCGCCCGAATGGCTGGTGATTGTGCTAGCGTTCGTGCTCGGTTTGACCGTGGTGTTGGCAGAGCCTGCCATTCACGTCCTCAACAAGCAGGTCGAAGGCGTAACGGGCGGTGCAGTCAGCAAGCGTTCCATGCTCATCGCCCTTTCGGCGGGCGTCGGCGTGTCGATCGCCCTGTCCGTCGTGCGCGTATTCTTCCCGTTCTCGATTATGTATTATTTAGTTCCGGGGTATATCCTTTCGCTTGGTTTGTCCTTCTTTGTACCCAAGCTGTACACGGCGATTGCGTTCGACTCCGGCGGCGTAGCCAGCGGTCCTTTGACCTCTACCTTCATTTTACCCTTCGTCATCGGGCTGTGTTTTGCCGTCAACGGAGATAGCTCCGCAGCCGTCCTCACCGATGCATTCGGTTTGGTGGCAATGGTTGCCATGACGCCGCTGATTACCATTCAAAGCCTTGGTTTCAAAGCCGTCCTGTCTAAGCACTTGAAAGAGAAGATTTCGATGAAGCGCATTTTGGACGCAGACGACGAACAGATTATTCAATTTATGTAAACGGAGGGGGCAGGTATGCAATCATTGAAAAATATCGTTAAAAAAATCCAGCCCGCGGACAAAAAAACGCCGTCTGCAAACGACGGTTTTCGTAAGCTGAAAATCCTGGTCACCGTCGTCAAACGCAGCAAGACGGAGTTCTTTATGGACCTGTTGACCTCGTTCGACGTCAACCTGCAAACCGCCGTTTTGGCGCAGGGCACAGCCACCAACGATACCATGCACATGCTGGGATTGGAGGACTCGGATAAATGCGTCGTTTTAAGCGTCATTCGCGAAGACAAAGCCGAGGAGGCATTGCACGCGTTGGAGGATAAATTCCACACCATCAAGGGCGGAAAAGGCATTGCGTTTACCATGCCCGTTTCCAGCGTCATCGGTGTGGCAATCTATCGGTTTTTAAGCAATCACCGCGCTTAATTTGAGGCGCAACAAGATCGCATAAATCAGGCGCACGGCGCAATTAAACAAGGCGCAGCGGCACAAAACTTCAAGGCGCACAACGGCGCAGAGCCACTTTTTCGGGGCGGTCGCCCCACACAAAATTCCGTTCAGGAGGAAACTTATGCAATACAATCACGAAGCGATTTTCTGTATCGTCAACAGCGGATTTAGCGATGCGGTTATGGACGCGGCTAAAAAATTCGGTGCGCGCGGCGGCACGGTCATCAACGCACGCGGCACGGCAAGCAAGGACACCGAAACGTTTTTCCATATCACCATTCAGCCCGAAAAGGAAATCGTGATGATTTTGGTGCCGAAAAACATCAAGGACGACGTTTTGCACGCCCTGTATAAAGAGGTCGGTTTGGACACCGCAGGGCAAGGCATCGCCTTTTCCGTGCCCGTAGAAAGCGTAGTCGGGCTTGCCGACGGCGCAAACGAGCAAAAATAAGCGGTTTTTTCGCACGGAACGGGTCATCGTCGATGAGGATAGCCGCCGCGCGTTTTTCAGCTGAAATTTCGGCAGTTTTTGCACGGATTTTTCGTGCACCGCCTTTATACAACGCTTACAAAATATCTACTTATAAAATAGAAACAAGCCGATCGCGCCCCGTGCGCGGTCGGCTTGTTTTCCGTTGTTTTCCGTTTTTGATATACAAAATAGCGTACGCCGCATGAAGCAAAAACCGTTTGCCCTATGCCGTGTTTCACCCTATGCCTCCTGACGAAATTAACGATAGTACTGCGAGCAAAGCTCCGCGTCCATATCGTCCCAAAACTCATCGATTTTTGCCTTGTTGACCATATTGCCATAGCACAAAATCTCGAACTCGTTGTCGTTTTTGACGTAATGCACCGTCGTTTCCGAAAAGCCTGCGCGGTGATAAAACTTTTTGCGCTTAATCCGTTGCAAGCTGTTTTCCAAGCCGTCCTGCTCCACTTCGATGTCTAACAAAATGGTTTTGCCCTGCTTTTTGCGCTTAATCAGCTCCAACGCCTGACTGCCAAACCCCTTGCCGCGGCTTTTGGAATTCATGGCAAAATAGAACAGGTACAAAATATCGCCGTAGTTGACCGCAAACGCAAACCCGACAAACTGCCCTTCGGACAAAAAGGTGAACAGCTCAAAATTTTCCATGCGGTTTTTGAAGAACTTGAAATCCACCCGTTCGGCGACAGGAAAGGCATCGTAATACAGCTTTTCCACCTCTTTCAAATACTTGTCCGAACCGTCGTTTTCCACCAACGTCAGCGCGTTTTGTTGCGCCTTTTCAGTAAGGGAACGGAAATATTCGCGCGTGTCGCGCTCTAAACCTTCTGAAAATTCCGCCAGCTTCGCCACATGCGCGTCCGTCATGCCGCTTGTCGCGTACACCTTTTCTTCCAAGTCGTACAGCGGTTTTAACAGCTCGCCCGAATACAACTTGCCGTATTCGGTGATACGGATATACTTTTCTTTGCGGTTCAGGGGGTTGGCCTCCAACCGCACCAAACCACGGTCTTGGCACTCTTGCACGACGGCGTTAATCGTCGTTTTTGGGATATTCCACAGCTTGCACACGTCGCTTTGTGTGTACACTTTTTCATCGTCAAGGGCATACAATAACGAAAGCATTTCGTCCTTAATCCCCAACTTTTTTGCAGTCAATTCGTACGCTTGGCAAATCAAATTGACCGACTGCATCATCTTACGGATATTTTCTCTTTGCATAATCCTTTCCTTTTACAAAAATAGTACTCACAAGTACCATTTTAACACATCCCCTGCCTTTCGTCAAGGCGTTTTACGAGGAATACGTAAAATTGTTGATTTTTCGCAAAGTACAGGGGCAGGTACGCGTTGAAATTCAACGCGTACCTGCCCCTTAGATTTTACATCTTTCAGTTATTCACCGCACACATGGTATGCCCGTTTATACTTCTATAAACTCGATAATCGGTGTTACGTCGTCCAACGAGTGCGGATGGTGATCGCATTCCGCTTTCAAAATAGACGTCACTTCGTAGCTGTGTTCGCGGTAGAAATCCAGCAAAATCTGTCCGTTTTCCGCCAAAGGCACAACCAAATCTTTGCACCCCGCGACAAGCAAGAGCGGAATGCGGTGCGCGGCAAATTCGGCAAGGTTGTCAATCGGGCTATTATGAAAAGTGCGGAACGTATCCTCGCTTTCGTGATATTCCGCAAAGAGTTGCGCCTGTTCCACACTGCCTGCGGGCGGCCAAGATTTTACGTTCAACACGGGCGCATCTAAGTACATTTTGCTGACAAATTCGGGGTAGAACAGCGCGTAGTTGAAGGCATACAAACCGCCGCGGCTGAACCCGAACAGCGCGCATTTTTCCTGCAAAAACGGGAACTTCTGCAAGAGGTGTTTGTGGAAATTCCGCATCAAACGCACCGCTTGAAAGCTGCCGTATTTATCGCTGATGCCGTAGTACACGCGCGTGTAGCCGCGCTCGTTCAACGCGCGCTCCGCTTGGTCGAATGCGTACAAAAACTCCGTTTTCCAAATCCACTTTCCGTTCGGTTTTTCAGGCACAATCACCGTCGCCATATACCCGTTGTATTCAAATTCAAAAGTCTGCATATTGTTTCCTCCGTTTGGGATATTTTGCTCTTGCTGTTTGGCTTATGCAATGGGCGAACGGAGCAGAACGGCAATATCCGTGACTTCCGTGTCCGCCACCGTCTTTAATTTTTCCAACTTCTTTTTAAATTCGGGCACGTATTCCCGATATTCTTCGGGCATGTTGGCGATTCTGTACCACATATTCACTATCGACGATTCCTTCACCGAATAGTTAGCAGGAATAAACGCCAAGCGTTCGGTGGTGTCACCAAAACACGAGTCCGTATCCACGTAAAGATAAAAGAGATTTTTGCAAATATACATCGTTTGATCAATGTATTTTTCCTTTGCCTATTGCAGTTTTTTCAGGCTGTTTATGCCTTGTTCGGGGTTGTTCAGGGTGTACGCCAGCAGATCCAACGCGTTACAGGCACGTGATTGTCGTACCACGGCGAATGGGTCAATTTTGGTGCAAGATAGTGCAAAAGCCGCTTCGCACGCCGAAAATCCGAACCCTTGCCGGCAATTTCTTCCAAACCGTATTTCTCTTTGAGGGTGACAAATTCGGGACAATCGAAATGGTAGCGGATTTCCCCTGCCTTCCCCTTGGCAAACATTTGGCTGTGGAACAGAATACCCGAAAAAATCGGCAACAGTTGCGCCACCAACCCCCGTTCCATATGTTGTTCTTCTTTTTTGGCCATGACAAACTCCTTGCGTGTTAAACGCATTTTTATTATAGCACAATTTTTTACGTTTTCAATGTTTTTCCCGCAAAATGTTAAAAAACAACAAAAAAATATGTGTATGAGAGGCGGAAAATTTGCGAGGGTAGTATTTGCACTTGGTATAAGCCTTTAAGATACACCCCGGTCGGCACAAAACACGATGTATTAGATAAGCTCCCCTCACCCCTTTGGGGTTCGGTCGCTATGACACAGTGACGGCTCGTCGCAAAGCGGAAATACGAAGTGTGTCCGTTTTACAACATGACAAGGGCAGGTATGCGATGAGCCAAAAAATATTCACCACATACCTGCCCTATTC
>CAYRAY010000069.1:0-8053 GCA_964422405.1 uncultured Clostridia bacterium
AAACTTGCCGCGGCTGCGCCCTTTCCGTTTCGATATACTCCTCTTTTTTAGGCAGCTAATTCAACAACCGACCGCCGTTTCAGGCACGCCGTTTTCAGGCGTTTGCTCCGCCCTTCACCGTCACTTCGCTTACGCCAAGCACCGTTTCGCCGTCCACTTGTGCGGCGCGCGGCACACTGAATTTCACCGTGATTTCCTTGCCCGAAAGCACAGCCACGTGCTTGCTATGCTTGACGTGTTCGCCCTTAAACAAGGACGAAAAAATGCACAACGTTTTCAACTTTCCGCAACCGTGGAACACCATCACCGAAATTCTCCTTTCGCTATCCTTGCGGTCCTGCAAGGGCGCAGGCATCATACCGCCGCCGTAATATTTCCCTTTCATAATCGGCGCCAGCCACACCTTTTTATAAGTATGCTCCACGCCGTCCACAATCACCGTGGCGTCCGTCGGCTTATAGCCGAACAACAGTCCCTTAATGGCAATGCCTGTATAATTGATCTTCTTTTTAGGCGATTTTGCACGGATTTTATCCCCGACCTCGCAACAATACCCGTCAATACCGTACCCCACGCCGTTGAGTACAAGCTGCTCCTTTCCGCCGACGTAAGCCACGGGCAAGCCTACCATGTACGCGTTGAGCGGAATAAAATCCGCCTCCGTCTTGGTTTCGCGCGCAAAATCGTTGCCGCTACCGCAGGGATAATACAGCACTTCGGGCAAGCTCTGCACCGACTTAGTATTGTTGATAAAATGATTCAACGTACCGTCGCCGCCACACAAAACCACCTTAGCGTCCTGCTCCATTTCAGCAAAAAACACGCCGTAATCCGTCACCTTCGTCACGTCCGCGTACACCACTTCCGCGCCAAAAAGTTTGTTTTTCAATGCATCTGCCTTACTTTCGCCCTTGCCGTTGGCAGAAAGCGGATTGTACAATACGTAATACTTCATAACCGTTTTTCCTTTGTATCCGCCCATCGGGGCGGTTATTTTTTAAGCCGACAGCCATCGCCGCCGCTTTCCTCTTTTTTATCTGAAACGGAATACGGCACAGACGCCGTTTTCCGTCATTTGCCGCCGTTCCCCGTCCCGTTTTCGTCACCTTCCGCAACTTCGCCGTGTCCCTGTTCGGTGACGAAAGCAAGCAAACTCCGACGCACTTCCTCACCAAGCACCGCCGTGCGATTGCTTACGACAAACTCTGCCGAAAGCACGTTGACCACCTTCAACACCACGCGCGTCTTTTTCCACGGCGTATTTTCATGCACCCGTTCCGTACCGGAAACACCCACCACGACCACGGGCGCGCCTGCTTTCTGCGCAATTTTGAACACGCTGTTGTGGAAGGGCAACAGTCCCCGATAGCCTTTGTTGCGCGTGCCTTCGGGATAGACCCCGACGGACACCTCGCCCGATTTCACAAGACTCGCTGCAAAATCCACCGTTTTCACGGCGTTGCGCGCATTTTCACGGTCGATTGCCATAAAACAGCATTTGCGGATCATTCTGCCGAAAAAGGGGATTTTGAAATTCTCCTTTTTGGACACAAACGCCAGCCTGTTCTTCTTAAATGCAAACCACGTCACAATCGGGTCAAAGTTGGAATAGTGGTTCTGCACCAACACAAACGGCGCGTCGGGTAGCAATTCCTTACCCTCCACACATACGTCGATGCGCAAAATCACCATGGCAAACCACGTGTATTCGTCCAACACCCAACGGAAAAATTTGCTGTTTTTTGCGTACTCCTTTTTCGGGCTGATAAACAGAGAAACGATACACGCAAACGGAAAAAAGACGATTAAAAACAAAAATCTGAAAATATTAACGATAAACATTCGTCCCTCCTTACCGCAAAAAAACTGCGTTTTTCTACGCACTTTCACCGCTTAATATATCCTATTATAAACGAAAAAGCTCAATTTTGGTTCAAAAAAAGTTCAACATTTGTTGAACTTTTCTTTTTTTCTCTATTTATCTCGACCGCCGTCAATGCTCGCAAGTCGGGCGGAATTTCAACAATTCCTCGTCGTAAGGCAATCCGTTTTTGTCGTAATAATCCTTCAACGCGCTTTTTACCGCCTCTTCCGCCAACACCGAACAGTGCAATTTGTGTGCAGGCAAGCCGTCCAACGCCTCCACCACCGCTTTGTTTGTCAGTTGCAAAGCCTCGGAAATAGGCTTACCCTTGATCATCTCCGTCGCCATAGAGCTGGACGCGATTGCACTGCCGCAACCGAACGTTTCAAACTTGACGTCGGTAATGATATCGCCGTCAATCTTCAAATAAATCTTCATGATGTCGCCGCATTTCGCGTTGCCCACTTCGCCCACGCCGTCTGCGTTTTCAATCACGCCCACGTTGCGCGGATTGCGGAAATGGTCCATCACTTTTTCGCTGTATAACGCCATAATTTTCTCCTATGTATTTTACCGTATTTTTGTGTTCAACGCACACCTGCCTGCCTCATTTTGCTTTTTCAGGGCAAAATGAACGGCTTTTTGCCGCTGACCAAATCCCGCCAAATCGGCGAAATGCCGCGCAGGTATTCCACCACTTCTTTCACGGCGGAAACGGTATACGCCACCTCGTCCTCCGTTGTCTTTTCCGACAAGGTCAGCCGAAGCGAACCGTGCGCCACGTCGTGCACTCTACCGATTGCCAACAGCACGTGGCTGGGGTCCAACGAACCCGACGTACAAGCCGAACCCGACGAAGCACAAATGCCTTTATCGTCCAAAAGCAACAACAGGGATTCCCCCTCGATGCCCTCGAAACAGAAACTCACGTTCCCGGGCAAGCGCAACGTTTTATCCCCGTTCAAAGCGGAGTGCGGAATGGCAGACAATCCGTCTATCAGCCGATCCCGAAGCCGTTGCATTTTTGCGGCGCTTTCCGCCATGCCCTCGCACGCCTCGTCCAACGCCTCCGCCATGCCTACAATCGCAGGCAAATTTTCCGTACCTGCGCGTTTGCCGCGTTCCTGCGCGCCGCCCTCGATCAGGGTCGAAACAGGAAAACCGCGCCGCACGTACAGCGCGCCGATCCCTTTCGGTCCGTGGAATTTATGGGCGGACAACGAAAGCATATCCACGCCGAGCTCGCGCACGTTCACGGGGATGTGCCCCACCGCCTGCACGGCGTCCGTGTGCAAAGGCACGCCCTTTTCCTTGCAGATTTCGGCAATTTCACGCACGGGTTGCAGTGTGCCGATTTCGTTATTCGCCAACATCACGCTGACGAATGCCGTATCGGGACGGATTGCCGCCGCCACGTCTTGCACGGAAACCAAACCCCGTTCGTCCACGGGGACAAGGGTCACTTCAAAACCCTGTTTTTTCAGCTTATCCAAAGCATGCAACACCGCGTGGTGTTCAAAAACCGTGGATACGATATGCTTTTTCCCCTTCCGTTCGCCGTACGCCGCACCGCTCAACAAGGCTTGATTATCCGCCTCGCTGCCGCCCGAAGTAAAGTAAATTTCCCTCGGCTCGCAACCCAGCCTTGCCGCAATGCGAGCGCGCGCCCCTTCCATAATTTCCGCGGCGTGTTGCCCCACGGAATGTAAGCTGGACGGATTGCCATACGCCCCTTGAAACATCGGCAGCATGGCAGAGATGGCACGCGCGCTGATTTGCGTGGTCGCCGCGTTATCCAAATAGATTTGCGGCGTTTGTTCTTTCTTTGCCATATTCTCTACCCTTTTTGCGACTTACAAAAAGTCCTTGCAAGACACCAACAAGTCAATCTTTTGCCATTGCGTTTGCTCGTCAATGCAATTCCCTTCTTCTACCGAAGCGAAACCGCACTGTGGCGAAAGCGCAATGTTGTCGCCCACCACCGACTTCGCCTCTAAATAACGGCGACGGATTTCCTCCTTCGTTTCCATGCGGGGGTTCTTGGTGGAAATTAAGCCTACGACAAAGGTCGCCGACGTATTTTTCAACACCGCCCACGGCGCAAACGAACCCGAACGCTCGTCGTCGTATTCCACAAAAAATCCGTCGTAGGGGATTTGCGAAATGACGGGCGCAACCGTATCGTAGAAGCCGTGGAACAGGGGTTTGCCCTTAAAGTTGCCTTTGCAGAAGTGGTTGGCGATATACATATCCGCAGGCTTGTCCTGCAAGGCTTTGGTCGACACCGTTTTGAACCACTCCAACACTTCCGCCTTGGTATAGCCCAAACCGTCAACTTTCTTCAAAAAGTTTTCGTCCACCATGTACGTCCAAGACGTATCGTCAATCTGCAAATAACGGCAACCATGTGCGTACAAATCCTGAATTGCCGCGCGATACGCCGCCGCAATATCCTCAATCAGCGCGTGAATATCCGATCCGTAATAGGGCACTTCCTTTTTGCCGAGCTGCAAATAGTTGTCTATCAAAATCATATTCGGGCCGGAAATGCACTTTTTCGCCGTTACGCCCTCGTATTTTTGGCTTTCTTTCAACAGAAAGTCAAATGCCTCGATCTCCGCATGTGCCTTGTTCGGGTCATAGGAAATTTTACCCGAAATATAGCCAAGCTCGATGTGGTTGGTCACGCCGTTGATGACTTTTTCCAAATGCACGGTGGTAAAGCCGTCAAATTCTTTCAGCCAATCCAAGTGCCACCATCTGCGACGGTATTCACCGTCCGTCACGTATTGCAAACCATGCGCAACTTCCGCCTGCACCAGCTTGGCAATTTCCGCGTCCTCTACGGCGCGCAATTCGGGCAAAGTGATTTCGTTTGCGGCGTACTTGGCGCGCGCTTCTTTAATGGCTTGCGGGCGCAAAAACGAGCCCACGATATCGTATTTTATAGGTAACATAATTTACTCCTTTACGGCAGAAAAGCCGTTTTCTAAATCTTGTATAATGTCGTCGATATGCTCCGTCCCGATCGAAAGACGAATGGTATTCGGCTTGATGTTTTGTTCGGCGAGTTCCCTTGCGGAAAGCTGGCTGTGCGTCGTCGTGGCAGGGTGGATCACCAAACTCTTCACGTCGGCGACGTTGGCAAGCAGCGAAAAGATCTGCAACCGATCGATGAACGCGTACGCTTCCTTTTGTCCGCCTTTGATTTCAAAGGTAAAAATCGACGCGCCGCCGTTCGGGAAATAGCGTTGATATAAAGCGTGGTCGGGGTGGTCAGGCAAGGACGGGTGGTTGACCCGTTCCACTTTCGGATGTTTGGACAAAAACTCCACCACCTTTCGAGTATTTTCCGCGTGCCGCTCCAAGCGCAAGGACAGCGTTTCCGTGCCCTGCAACAACAAAAACGCGGCAAACGGAGAAATGGTCGCGCCCATATCCCTAAGCAGAACGGCGCGCACATAGGTCACAAACGCCGCCGCGCCCGCCGCCTTGGTAAACGCCACGCCGTGATAGGCAGGGTTGGGGGCGGAAATTTGCGGATACGCACCCGATTTTGCCCAATCGAATTTGCCGGAATCGACGATAACGCCGCCAAGCGTTGTGCCGTGTCCGCCAATGAATTTGGTTGCGGAATGCACCACGATATCCACGCCGTGTTCTATCGGTCGTAACAGATACGGGGTGGCAAAAGTATTGTCCGCCACCAACGGCAAACCGTGTTTATGCGCAATCGCAGCCAAGGCGTCCAAATCGGGAATATCACTGTTGGGGTTGCCCAACGTTTCCACGTAAATGGCACGCGTTTCGGGCAAAATGGCTTGTTCCACCTCCGCCAAATCGTGAATATTCACAAACGTAGCTGAAATACCAAACCCCGTCAGGGTATGCGCCAACAGATTATAACTGCCGCCATAAATGGTCTTTTGCGCCACGATGTGACCACCGTTCTGCGCCAAGGCTTGCAGAGTGTACGTAATTGCCGCCGCACCAGAAGCCACCGCCAAAGCCGCCACGCCGCCCTCTAAAGCGGCAATCCGTTTTTCAAAAACCTCTTGCGTGGTGTTGGTCAATCTGCCGTAAATGTTGCCCGCGTCTTGCAAACCGAACCGCGCCGCCGCGTGTTCGCAATCATGGAACACGTACGACGTGGTGGCATAAATCGGCACAGCGCGTGCGTCCGTCGCAGGGTCGGGGTGTTCCTGCCCCACGTGCAGTTGTAAAGTTTCAAATTGATATGTAGACATGGTCGTTTTCTCCTTTTCTCTCTGTATTCGTGTCTTTTCGTTCGTCCGTTTGCGCTTTTTCGCACATTCGTCCAAACCGAAAATTATGTCGCACGAGTACTTCAAACCAATTCGCCATGCGTTTAACCTACCTTTTTTGTATGTTAATGCAATTATAGCACCTTAAAACCTACTTTGTCAATAGGTTGAATGGTGTAAACGCTTGATTTTTTAATTTTTTTTTGTTATACTGTAAAAAATGAGAGGTAAAGGAGGAAAAAACGATGATTTCCACCAAGGGAAGATACGCTTTGCGCGTGATGATCGACATTGCCCAAAACAGCCACGGAAACTTTGTGCGCTTGGACGAGATTGCCGCTCGGCAAAACATATCCGAAAAGTATTTAGAAGGGATTTTGGCAAGCCTGACCAAGGCAGGGCTGCTGCTCGGTCTGCGCGGCAAGGGGGGCGGTTACAAACTGACCCAACCGCCGCAAGCCTACACCACGGAGCAAATTTTATCCGCAACCGAACGCACCCTTTTCCCCGTCGCTTGCTTAGAAGAAGGAGCGGATTGCGCCAACCGCCAAGCCTGCCCCACGCGCAAGTTTTGGGAGGGGCTGAACGATGCCCTTTTACAATACCTGCAAGGGGTCACTCTTGCCGATTTGCTTTCCGCGTCCCCGCCCGTTTCCGATTTTATTCGAAAAACAGAAGCAACGCCCGACTTATAAGCGGTTTTCGCCCGTTCCCCCGTCGAGTTTATGGCTCTTATTGCCGCCGATTTCACGCTTGCAAAGCGCAACTTTTCGTCCGCCTTGCAGGCGTTTTTTTGTAAAAAGCGTAAAAGAGGTCTACACCGTCTAGAATCGACGGCACACCCCCTTTCCCGATATCTTATCAACCGAATATACAACGTCGTTTTTACGGCGGTTTCTCGCCCGATTTTACGGCATTGCGTTCCCTTTCCTTGCGCCATTCGGCGGCTCCGCGCCTAAGCATTATATAATATAGACAAAAAATTACTTAATGACGCCCTTTTTGATGATGATGTTGGCATACACCGCGCCCTCGCCCGTGGCGATGACGGCATACGCTTTTTTCGCGCGTTCGTAAAAGGCAAAACGCTCCAAATTGCCCACGCGCATATTGTCGTCGTGACGCTTGGCAATGTCAAAATATTCCACCCAAATTTCGGGGGTGGGATCGCCGTTCGTCGTCTGCATCAACAGGAAGTTTTCGTCAGCGTAGGTGTCCAAAGGCACCAACGAAAGCACCGCATCCAACATGGCTTCGCCACCGATTCCGTCCGCGCGAACCACGCGTTGACCATAGTTTTCCGAAGGGAAATTGCCGTCTGCAATAACAATCTCATCGCCGTGACCCATTTCGCAAAGAATTTTCAAAAGTTGCGGGCTGACGATTTTAGGTACGTTTTTTAACATAACAAGGTATCTCCTTTGTTTTTTCTTTCAGTTTATCACAGCCCACGCAAAATGTCAAGGCCGTCAGCCATTTTTTTCTAAAAACACGTGTTATTTTATCATTTGAGTGTAGCATTAAGCTATGGGGCAACACGCAATCCTTTTAGCTGACTTCCGTGACCGATGCTTTAAGAATTTTGAGGATTTACTCAAATTTTTAGATAATCTCACGGCAAGCAGTGTGCAATCCCGATTCACCAACAAAGTGTTCAACAAGGTGTAAGTCCAAGTCAAGGTTTAGCCTTGCGGTGTCTACGATACGCTCCGTTCACCCCCTTCGGGGTTCAGTCGGTATGACACACACCGCTCCGCAATATTGCGCAGAGTGTATCTTATTCAAAAACCACAAACAAATCCACCCCCAAACAAAAAAAATTGAGCATTTTTTACATTTTTCCGTTTTTATCAGAGGACTTTTCAGGAAAAATCGCCTTTTTTCCGTTCCAAAACTGTGTTTTTGCCCCCTTTCGGGCATAGTT
>CAYRAY010000070.1:0-7815 GCA_964422405.1 uncultured Clostridia bacterium
CTGCAATGGCGGCTGGCGCAAGATTGTACGAGTATTTCTGCTATCGTTCTTACCCCGGCGGCATGGACGGCATCTTGCGTTTGGACGGTTCTAAGCGTATTTACGATTTGGTACAACGCGCCAACCAAAAATTCTTGGGCCTTGGTCCTATCACCTACGGTTACAAGTGGAACAGCGGTTTCGCTTGCGCAGGTTACGAAATTTGCGACAATGCTTCCGCCTTCATCAAGGCAAAGTACCTCTTCAAAAAGCCCGACGATCTCGAAGTAGAAAGCAAGTACGATGCCTTCTTTGGCTGTTTCGAAAAGGACGGCAAATTCGCTTGCGCCGTGGTTAACTACACCGACCCCATGCGCGATATGACCAACGTCACCACCTTAAAAACCAAGTACACGCGCGCTACGGTGCACTACGGCGACAAATCCGAAACGGTGGATTTGCAAAACGGCGTATTGAACGTAACCCTCGGCGCAGGCTGCGGCGCGTTTATCGAATTTGAGTGAAAAAGTAAGTAAAAACGGTAAAATATCCATTTCCTGCCCGTTTTCCCCAAAAAAGGCAACGCAAAAAACCTTGTAAAACGGGCAGAGAAGTGATAGAATAACGCCGAATATAAAGGATTTTATTATGACGGTTAAAGAGTATATTCAACAAAATTGGGACGGCTCCATTCGTGTTCCGGGCACGGAAGAGGACAAAGCCAACTTCCGTATGCCCGTACCCTATTCTACCCCGTGCGTTAGCTCCCTGTTCACCACCTTCTTCTACTGGGATACCTATTTTGCAAACTTGGGTCTGTTAGAAGATGGTCGCCCTCAGGACGCCAAAAACAATTTGCTCACCATGCGTTTCTTCATCAAAACCTTGGGTTTTGTGCCGAATGCCGAGCATTTGATTACCCGTACGCAACCGCCTCTTTTCACGCGCGGTGTGTACGATTATTTTAAAAAGACGTCGGACATCGAGTTGGTAAAAGAGTGCCTTCCTGCTATCGAACGGGAAATGGACTTCTTCTTTTACGACCGCATGACGCCGTGCGGCTTAAACGCGTTTGGCACGCACGAGTCGAACACGGGCAAGCAGTGGTACTATGACGAGTTCAACCGCCGCTTAACGTATACCGAGGCAGAAAAGAAGTTGGACAAAGATGAATTTGTCAGCGGTCTTTTGGCAATCGCAGAAAGCGGTTGGGATTTCAACCCCCGTTTCCAAAAGGCGGAAAATCGTTTCGCCTCTCGCGATTTCGTGCACTTAGACTTGAACTGTATTTTGTACGATGCCGAACGCAAGGCGGCGGAACTCTTCCGCATCGTAGGTGACGAGGCAAAGGGAAAGCTGTTCGACGAAAAGGCAGAACACCGCAAACAGCTGATCAACAAATTTATGTTGAACCCCGAAAACGGCGTGTATTACGATTACGATTTTAAGTCGGGCAAATTCTCGTCCGTGGTCAGCGGCGCATCGCTTTACCCTTACGCGTTGGGCATTTCCACCGACAAAGTCGGCGCAAAAAATGCATTGGCGAAGTTGGAGTTGCCTTTCGGTCTTGCCGCTTGCGAATATCGCGGCGAAGACGAAAAGTACTGGCAGTGGGACTATCCTTCCATGTGGCCTACCAATATGTATTTCGCGTACGAGGGCTTGAAAAATTGCGGCTTGACGGAAGATGCTGACCGCGTGATGAACAAATATCTCGACACGGTAGACCGTTGCTTTGAGCAAACGGGTGAATTGTGGGAAAAATACGACGCGAAAAACGGAATCGTTTCCGTCACCAGCGAATACACCACCCCTGCCATGATGGGTTGGACGGCTGGTATTTACAGATATTTTCAAGAACTGAAAAAATAATTTTTAAGGAGTTCGGTTATGGGCGAACAAATAAGCGAGCAAAAAATCGTGTACGGTCTGTGTCGTTTTCCGACCCATGCAATTTGGGTGGAAGACGGCGCGCACCGCGGCAACGTGCTTTCCTTTAAGTGCCGCTTTCAAGTCGGCGCGCAGGGCAGATTCACGCTGGCTGCGTGCGGCTTGGGCTTTTACGAAGCTTTCCTCAACGGCAAACGCGTTTCCGACGAATATTTCAAGCCCGTATTTACCGATTACGAGCCGCGCGACTACACCAAAAATCCGCAGCTTGCCTACCATGGCAACCACACCGTGCACGTCAACTTTTTCGATGTGTCCGACGGTGTTCGTCAGGGCGAAAACGAGCTGGAGTTTTTGGTTGGCAACGGCTTTTACAACAACAACGATAAGTCAAAAGAACCGTTCGTCAGTTTTGGCGATAAAAAACTGATTTTCGAGCTCTTCGACGGGCAGGGCAACAGCGTGGCTTGCTCGTCGGCGCAAACCCTTGTGGCAGAAACGGAAAAAAGCTCCACCCTCTTTTTGGGGGATAAGTGGGATTTTACCAAATCGCACAGCGATTACGTTGCCGCAAAACCCGCCGCTCCCGTGCAGGGTAAATTCGTTTGTTCTTATATCCCCAACGACCGTTTGGATCGGGTTATTGCGCCCGTTTCCGTCCGCAAAATCAACGGGGGAATTTTGTACGATTTCGGCATCAACCACACGGGCGGTTTGTGCTTTACGGTACAAGGCAAAAAGGGCAGTTCGCTGCATATCGAATTCGGCGAAGTGTTAAACGAAGACGGCACACCGAATATGCTGACGGGGCGTTGGGATCACTTTGAAGAATCGGAAAATCGGTTTTACTACATTTATCAAACGTCGGAATACCATTTGAGCGGCGGCGCAGACAGCGTGTATCCGCTGTTCTGTTGGCGATGTTATCGCTATGCTTATTTGCGCTGTGACGAGCCCGTGGAAATCACGGATATGCGTTCGGCATTTATCCACACCGACCTGCCGCATACGGGCAAATTCTCCTGTTCGCATAAGGGTTTGATGAAGATTTACGATGCGGCGGTGCTCACCTTGCAAAACAACTTGCACGCAGGCACCCTCAGCGATTGTCCGCACAGAGAAAAACGGGCTTACACGGGGGACGGTCAGCTCGCCGCCGAGGCGAT
This sequence comes from uncultured Clostridia bacterium, assembly GCA_964422405.1. Classification (GTDB taxonomy): domain Bacteria; phylum Bacillota; class Clostridia; order Christensenellales; family Borkfalkiaceae; genus Scatosoma. The sequence goes on from CAYRAY010000070.1 coordinate 3,036, forward strand.
GTTGTACGAGTTCGATTCCGAAGCCTTTTTGTCCAAGTGGTTAGACGATATTTTGTGTGCCCAAAGGGATAGCGGCTTTGTGCCCAACTCCGCTCCGTTTATCAGTGGTGGCGGCGGTTATGCATGGGGCAACGCCATTGTGGAAGTGCCCGATTTGCTGTACCGCATGACGGGAAAAACGGAATACCTTTCCCGTGCCTATGCCGCCATTGAAAAGTGGGCGGCGTACAGCTATGCCACCATTGTGGAAAAGCAACCCAACGACTACGGCGAATGGTTGCTCGGCGATTGGCTTGCGCCCGAAATGACGGTGTTCGACATCGAGTACATGAGTCATTTGTGTTTGTACCGTGTTTGCGAACGCATGTCGGCGTTTGCCGCCGTGTTGCAAAACGGCGAAGGCGAAGAAAAATTCCGTCGCGCCACGGCGTGGTTAAAAGCGCGGATTAACGCTCGGTTCTTCCACGAAGACACCAACGTATATTGCGACGGCGTGCAGGGCGAAAACCTCTTTCCGTTGCAGTGGCATATCGTGGCGGAAAAACACCGCGCCGCTTTGGCGGAAAAGGTAAAACAGGCCTATCAAAACAACGGTTGCCACGTCGATACGGGCATCGTCGGCACAAAGGCGTTGTTCGATACCCTTACGGAAAACGGCATGGCGGACATTGCGGAACGTATTTTGACAGCGGAAACCTCGCCTTCCTTTTTGGATATGTTGCAAGGCGAAAGCACCTTCTCGGAACACTGGTCTAGAAAATGGCCCGATTATAAACTTGCAGGCGGAGATACCATCGTCAAGGGCGGCGGCGACCTTTCGCACTGTCATCCGATGTTTTGTAGTGTGTTGCCTACGTTGTACAAACGGGTTGCGGGATTAGATTTATCGTTTTTAGGGCAAAAAAGGGTGGTTTTTGCGCCGTTGCTCTGTTCCTCGATAGAATACTCATTTTCAGAAAAATCGACGGTTTACGGGGCAATTAAAACGTTTTGGAGAAAGACGGGTTGCGGCGCGGAGATCGAATTGACTGTACCCGACGGGGTGTGCATGGAAGTGCAACCTTGTTTTGGCTGCACGGAAGCGGTTTTGCAGACGGAAAACGAAAGCAAAACAGTGGCGTTGCCCTGCGTGTTGAAAGGCGGCGCATACCGCTTGACTGTCAAAAAGGCATAACGGTCAAAAAGGCATAAAGGAGAAAAGGTAATGGAAAATTTTGGTTATAAAACGGGCAAAGCGCACCTGGCTTTGAACCCCGACGGGTACTACGTTTGGGATTCCGCCGTCATCAAGGCGAACGGAAAATATCACATGTTTGCTTCGCGTTGGAAAGAGGAGCTCGGTTTCGGGTGGAATTGGCTGTATAACAGCGAAATCGCCCACTTCGTTTCGGATACCCCCGACGGGGAATTTACCTTTCAAAACGTGGCGTTGCCCCGCCGCGGCAGACAGTATTTTGACGGCATGAGCACGCACAATACCTGCATAAAATATTGGAACGGTAAGTACTATCTGTACTACATGGGTACGACCTACGGCGGCGATATGCTGGAAAAGAAGGACGAAATGGACAATATGTACGCCACGGAAACGTGGAACCGTAAGCGTATCGGCGTGGCGGTTGCCGACGATATCGACGGGGAATTCGTCCGCAAGGATAAACCGTTGTTGGAACCGCGCGATTGTTCGCATTGGGATTGTACCATTACCACCAACCCGTCCGTTGTGATTTTGCCGAGCGGTAAAACGTATATGATTTATAAATCGCGTAGCGCGTACGGCAAGCCGTTGCAACTCGGCATTGCGGTAGCGGACAGACCCGACGGCGAATTTACGCGGTTGACGGAAGACTCGATTTTGGGCTTTGCCGACCCCAACAAGCACATGGAAGACCCTTTTTTGTGGTATGACGAAAAGCGGAAAAAGTTCTGTATGTTGGCGAAGGACGATTCAAAAAACGGTTCGGAAGGCATCACGGGGGAATGGGGTGCAGGGTTCTATGCGGAAAGCGACGATTGCATTCATTTCACCATTGCCGATCAGCCCAAAGCATACTCTCGCAGTCTGGTTTGGGAGGACGGAAAAACAAGCGTGCAGTGCAATTTGGAACGTCCGTCGTTGCTGTTTAACGAACAGGGCGAGGCGGAGTATTTGTATTGCGCAAGCGGCAACGGAAGCTGCCCCTACGGATTTGAAGGGAAGACCTTTGTTGTAGGGATTCGGTTGATAAAAGGATAAGTTTTGCTCGGGTTAGCGAGTAGAGGAGAAGGCGGTGCGTTTCGGCGCGCCGTTTTTGTTTGCTGTGCAAACTTGGGGTAAGACAAGGCTGAGCAAGTTGAGCTTACAGGCAATTTTACTGCTGTGCCGTCGTTCTTTCAGCTGACGCCGTATTTGTATGGGTTGCGTGTCTTTTAGAGAAGATATACGCCGCTCGGCGACAGGGACGCCTCAGTCGGTAGGACACAAGAGAAATGGCAGTGCCGCCTCGGACGATATGACAGAAAAGAGTGGGTATGTCATCTGTAGGGATAGGGCAAGGAGAAAAATTTGCAAGAAATTTTGAAAAATGTAGGTTTGTCAAACATATGAGAGCGGAAAAAATTTTTAATTATGTAAAAGCCCGTCGTTTAAATAATCTACAACTGATTGACGAAAGTTAGCTTTTTGTGATACAATATTCATGATAGCGTTAATTTTCCTTTGTTAGTTTTTGTTGGGACTTAAACTTTAACATAAAGAAAAATTTTTCGCTATCTTTTTTATACCTTTTGTCTCATATCTATTGTAATCCTACAACTGAAAATGGGGGGTAAATGTATTGACTTTTTACATATTTTGTGATATGCTAATATTGAGAAAATGTCAAAAACCAACTAAATATTGACGTGGTTATTATTTTTAGTATCAAAAATGAAAGGAGGCTTTCCCGATGGGCTATTATACAAAGCATATTGAATTGTAGTTGAATATCCAAATTCAATGTGTTTAAGATTCTTGATGAGAAACCACTATTGAATTTTATAAGGAGGATTAAAAATGAAGAAATTACTTTCTATTCTTATGCTTTTATGTCTTTGCTTTACTAATGTTATCGTTGTAAGTGCGAACGACGCAGAAGTATCTATTGAAAATGAGACTCATTTCAATTATACTTTTGGCGATCCTTTAACGGAATACATAGAGATAGCAGACTATTATACAAGTAATACCATTAACTTGTCTTATTCCATAAACAGCTCAGAAGTTGAATTCGGCAACATACAAACCGATGGTGGATATGTTGAAGATGTGGAGTTTGGTGAGTTGGTTAATTTCGATTTTGTCGTTAATGAAGAAAACTCCAAAGTTGAAATTTTCAGTAGTTATAACGGTGAAGTCTTTTCTGACGTTATTTACTTTAATGAGTATGATGGTATGTATTTTTCAAGTGCGGTTTCTGCGGCACAAGCAGAACGTGAGGCTTTGTACTATCAGTTGCAAAATGGTTTGATCTCACAAGATGAGTATAATACCGAGAGCTATTCATTGATGGTAGGCAATGTTTTGGAACAATATTCTTACGCAACACTTGCGAGTGAGGATTTGTCAGACACAACAATGGATATAACATTGGGATGGATTGACGATTCAAACACGGAACAGAGTTCGACACAGTTTATTGATAAAAGGATATTATAGCGGAAGCGTTCACGGTGAAACTGATGAAATTGCAGTTGCACAAATATTGTATCAATTAGATGACTCACGCACAAGTGGAAACGATGTATTTAATTATTCGGATAAAACATTGTGGTCATTAGTATATAGTAACTCCGCTAAAACTTTTGACGCTTTCTACGATGCACTATACAATTATGTGTCGAACAAGAATGCTTTAGCGAGATTTTTAGCTGATTTCAAAATTACTCCGTTTGATGTGCATTTGATTTCCCCTGATTCTATCGATATTCCACCTACATTTGCTTGGTCAGATGACAACGGAAGTGTTCATTTCCCTTGGGATGAATACAAAGTATATGTAAAGACAAATTCTTTGGGCGAAGTATTGATCGGCACGACATCAAAAGCTCAAATTACTATGCCGATGAGCCTTTGGGAAAGCATAGTGAATGGAAATGATGCTTATTACTATGTAACAGTGAGTGCAAGTGCAACGGAATATATCAGTACCGGACCGTATTATTCCGAAACATACGCTTTTGCTAATCCGGTTGAGTCTTTACAAACCACATTGATTAGACCGAGCGCATACGGTTTCCCTGAGTCTTATGGCACAAATACAGGTGTGACAACAGCAACTCATACGCTTGGATCTCATACATTGATTACTTCGAGAGTAAGATGTGGATATATAGAAAATCAATATGTTAATCTTTCTGCAAGAAAGCAAAATGTAGGAGAAGCGTATTTAGAGTATCAATTTGACACGCTCGTATATAGATTCGATGCAAACTTGTCATTCTGGAGCGATTCGGAATATTTAAGTTCTACTGATAGTACGGCGGTAATTCAGTATAAGAACTCAGCCGGCGAATGGATTACTGTTGTGGATTTGCTTGATGGTACACTTCCGACAGATAGAACGCAACAGAAAACTTATACCGCAATATTTCCTGAAGGAGCTACAAACTTTAGAATTTATGTTTCTACAAGTAAAATAGGAACACATAACAAAGGAAGAATCTCCATAGGAAACGTTGTGCTTTATTATGAAGATTAGGAGATACACTTATGAAGAAAATTCTAATATGCCTTATGATTGTTTCTCTATTGTTCATAAGT
>CAYRAY010000071.1:0-7496 GCA_964422405.1 uncultured Clostridia bacterium
TTTATAAACACTCCGTCGAGGTATCCATGCTTGCAGGTCAAATGGCGGCAGAACTCGGCTTGGATGTCAACTTTGCAAAGCGCGCAGGTCTGTTGCACGACATCGGTAAAGCGGTGGATCAGGAACAAGAGGGCACGCATATCCAAATCGGTGCGGATCTTGCAAAGAAATATAAAGAAAATGCGAACATCGTCAATGCCATCATGGCACACCACGGCGACGTAGAACCCAAAACCATCGAAGCCGTGCTCATTCAGGCGGCAGATGCCATTTCCGGCGCGCGCCCCGGCGCAAGACGTGAAATGGGCTCCAACTACGTCAAGCGTTTGGAACGTTTGGAACAGATTGCTTCCGACTTCCGCGGCGTAGAAAAGAGTTACGCGATTCAGGCAGGCAGAGAAGTCCGTGTTATCGTCAAACCCGAACAGGTGGACGATGCGCAAGCCCTGTTCCTCGCCAAAGACATTGCCAAAAAGATTGAAACGGAGTTGGAATACCCCGGTCAAATCAAAGTCAACGTCATTCGCGAATTCCGTGGTGTAGAATACGCAAAATAATCAGCGAAAGCAGAATAATACCCTTCTCCCCGAAAAAAACGGGGGGGGGTATTCTTTTGTGCTTTTTTACGGTATTAAACGGCTGTATACCGTAATTTTATCCTTATTTCGTCTTATTCCGCCGAAGTATGCGGCGTGTTGTTTTACAATAAAAACAAGCGGTTTTTTACGAAAACAAAAGAAAAACATAGAGTGTAAAGGGTATAGATATGTTATTCGATTTGACACATATTTTGTATATGGCGATTTCCGTCGCCGTTACGGTTGGGGCGCTTGCGCTCGCCGCCCGATTTCTGAAAACGGAAAAGGGGAAAGTAACCGCTCTCCGTATCGTCGCCGTGGTGACGATAGTGCTCCATTATAGCAATATTTGGGTGGAGTATCTTGCGCACGGAGGCAGTACGGACGGGTTGGAGGGCGGACACCTGTTTCCCATTTATCCTTGCCATATTATGATGTGGCTGTTGCTTGTCACGGCGTTTTGCAAAAAGCGTTCGGGTATTCTGTTTACGTTGCTGTCGGAGTTTTGCTTTTGGGGCGGTATCGTGTGCGCCTCTATTGGCATATTGCTCAATGAAGGCTATGCCGCCGACCCGACGTTACTTTTATGGAAAAACTTAAAAAGTTTCCTCAGTCATTCCACGCTCATTCTCGGTTGCGCCTATCTTTTGGTGGGCAAATTTATCAAAATCCGCGTGTTCAACGTCGTCAGCGTGGCGGCAGGGCTTTGCCTGTTTTTGGCAGACGGATTTTTCGTCAATATGCTGTTTGCCGTGTGCGGCTTGCCCGAAGTGAACGCCATGTACCTGCTGTACAGTCCGTTCCCTGCCTTGCCGTGGCTTTCGCCCATGCTGATGGGGCTTGTCGCGCTCGCCTTGCTGTTTGTCGGGCTTGCGTGTTACGAACTCCGTTTTCCCAAAACGGAGCGTTGGTATTCGATTTTGAAAAATAAAATCGAAGATCGTAAATCGTTCATAAAAAAGGAGAAGGAATGAGAAGTCTATTTTTTAAGTTGTTTGAAAGTTCGCATTTCAATACGGGCATTTCCATTACGCCCTTTTCGCCTGCGCACATTGTCTATTTGGTGCTGATTTTTGGCGGCATTGCGTTTGCCGTGTTCCGTATGCGTAGCAACACGGAGGCGAAAAACGAGAGGGTTTTGCGCATTTTAGCGTACGCGCTTACCCTTTCCTATCTGTCCGATTTTTTCTTGCACGAGTTCGTGTACGACGGCTTAAACGTCGATAAATTGCCCTTTCACCTTTGCACCGTGCTTTGTCCGCTGATTGCGTTTACGCAGTTCAACAAGCGTTGCAACAAGTTTGCCGAACCTGTCGCCATGCTCGCCATTGTCGGTCCGTTGATGTACCTTACCTATCCTGCCAACATCGGCAGCGGAGAGCCGTGGTGCTATCAGGCGGTACAAACGATGTTTTTCCACGGCGTCGAGCTCGCGTGGGGCGTTCTGTGTTTGACAAGCGGCAAAGTCCGTCCGAAGCTTGCTCGTATTTGGCAGTCGACGGTTTTGCTTGCCGCAATCACGCTTTGGGCGAAATTCGGCAATCTTTTATACGGGCAGAACTGGTTTTTCTTGGAAGAGGATGCCTTTTATATCGGCTTGGTGGCAAGCGGTGCAATCCCCAAATGGTCACTGATGATTTTTACGCCAGCCGCCGTTCTTTTGATGGTGTTGGCAATCTACGGCATTTATATCGGCTTGGTGGCAATCCTTGTCAAACGCAAAGCCAAAACTTTGGCAAAAACAGAATAATTACAAACATACCAACAGCCGTGCGCAAAGCTTGCCCACGGCTGTTTTTGCTTGGGGGCACAAGGAAAAGTTGTGTATAAAACAACCGTCGGTTTCTTGCGTTTTTGCTTGCGTTGTGCTATACTGATAATACCAAAAGGAAAGGAGAGATATTATGCACATTGCCAATGCCGTTCGCACCTTGCGCGAGGGCGCAGGGTACACGCAGGAACGCTTTGCCGAGCTGTTCGGCGTTTCCCAACAATCCGTTCAAAAATGGGAAAGCGGCGCCGCCGTTCCCGAACTGAAAAAACTTGTTGCGATTGCAAAGCATTTCAGCGTATCGCTCGATGCGCTCGTGCTCGGCAACGACCGCCGCACCATCGAAAGCATGCAACCGAAAGCGACATTAAAACCCAGCTATCAAAACATTCCAGATTGGGAATTTTACGCTTCCGATTTACTCACGGAATATCGGCAATCGACGGAGGAGGGTTTGGATTTGTCCGTCTACGAAGGGGTGTTTTCCGCCGTCGCACTCTTGCCGAAAGGGGAGATTAAAAAGAAACTGGGCGATGTGCTGTTCCAAACGGTGCTTTCTGCGCCGTCGCGCGCGGAGTTTCCCTTTGTCGAACCGTCCGACTTGCCTTCGATTCAAGCCCTGCGCAAGCCGTTCCGTTGCGATCGCATACAAAAATGCGCCCCCGATCAAGCCAAAGTTTCTGGTGCGTGGTGGGGCAGAATTTGCGGCTGTATGCTCGGTAAATCGGTAGAGGGGATACATACCGATGAGCTAATCCCCTTCTTAAAAACCACGGACAATTACCCCATGCGGCGGTATATTTATCGCAAGGATTTAGAAAAAACGGATTTGCAAGCGTATCAATTTCCGCTTGCCGCGCATGCCTATGCGGACGAAATTGACGGTATGCCCGTCGATGACGATACCAATTACGTCGTTCTCGCGCAGGAAATCGTGCAACGCTACGGCAGGGAGTTCACGCCGTCCGACGTGGCAAGCGCATGGTTGCAAAGCCAAAGCAAGGACGCCTATTGCACGGCGGAGCGCGTTGCGTTTTGTAACTTTGTCAAAGGCTTTCAGCCGCCCGAATCGGCAATCTACCAAAACCCGTATCGGGAATGGATCGGTGCGCAAATCCGCGGCGACTATTTCGGGTATATCAACCCTGGGCAACCTTCTCTTGCGGCGGAAATGGCATGGCGCGACGGCTGTATTTCCCACGTCAAAAACGGGATTTATGGTGAAATGTTCGTGGCGGCAATGCTTGCGGCGGCAGCGTCCACCTGCGATATAACGGAAATTTTGCAGGCAGGTCTGGCGGAAATTCCGCACACCTCGCGGCTGTATCAAAAGGTGATGTCCGTGTTTGACGGCTACCGTTCTGGCGTGTCGCAATCGGCTTGTTTTACAGCTATTCATCAGGAATTTGACGAGTTTGTTTCCCACGACTGGTGCCACGTCATTCCCAACGCCATGATCGTGACGGCTTCGCTGTTGTACGGCTGGGTGGATTTTGGCAAGGCAATCTGTATGGCGGTCGAGTGCGGCTTCGATACTGATTGCAATGGCGCAACCGTCGGCTCGGTATGGGGCATGGCGCACGGAGAATCTGCCATTCTCAAAGCATGGACGGAGGTGTTCCATAACCGCCTGCATACTTCCATTTTCGGCGTGGGTACGGTGGCAATTTCCGGCCGAATCCAACAAACGATGCAACACATGCCCAAATAAGATAAACATACTAACCGCCGTGCGCAAAGCTTGCCCACGGCGGTTTTTTGATGAAACTTTTTATAAATTTTCCGCAAACGCTTGACAGGCAAGAAAAATCGTATTATAATATAGTTAACCTGTATGAACTTTCTATAAAAGGTAACGGAATGGAACGCTATTTTGAAGAGAATGCCATTCTCTCTCTGTTTTCTAAAAACTACATGGACTTAAAAAAGGATCTGCCCATTCGCCCTAGCGAAATGGGGCTTTTGAACATTCTTTGCGCGCGCGGCGGCGAACATACGCCCGTTCTGCTTGCGGAACTTCTCGGCGTGTCCAAACCCATGATCACGGCGCATATCCATTCGCTTGCGGCAAAGGGTTACGTTACCAAACAGCCCTGTTTGCAAGATAAGCGCGCCTATTATGTGCTGCCCACGCCCAAGGCGGAAACGCTTGTAAAAGCTGCCAAAAAGGAGACGGAAGTTCACCTGCAACGGCTGATTGCGGCAATGGGGCAAAGCTCGTTTGAAGCACTCGTTCGGCTCGCCGACGAGGCAAATCATATTTTAATGCAAAAAGGAGAATAACGTATGGACATCAACGATAAAATCTGGAACCCGTGGCACGGCTGCCATAAATGCTCGGAAGGCTGCCAAAATTGCTATGCGTACTTCCTCGATAAACGTTACGGCAGGGACACGAACCAAGTCGTAAAAAACAAATCGGGCTTCAATGCACCCGTGCAAATGGACAGAAACGGCAATTTCAAACTGGAAAAAGGCTCGTATGTGCGTGTGTGCATGACAAGCGATTTCTTTTTGGAGGAGGCGGACGAGTGGCGCGAGGAGGCATGGAATATGATTCGCCGCCGCAAGGACGTCACTTTTTCGTTGCTCACCAAGCGCGCAAGCCGCATTAAGGACTGCTTGCCCGAAGACTGGGGCAACGGCTGGGACAACGTGGCGTTTTCCGTTTCTTGCGAAAATCAAAAACGCTTGGACGAGCGTATTCCGTATTTGCTCGACGTGCCTGCCAAGCACCGCTGGGTCAGCTTAAAACCCTTCATCGGCGAAATCGACATCGAAAAATACTTGGCGACGGGCGGCATCGAAACGGTGCTTTCTGGCGGTGAAAACTACCTCGGCTCTCGTCCTTTGCATTACGAATGGGTAAAAAAGGTGCACGACGCGTGCGAAAAGTATAACGTGCAACACATTTTCGGGCAGACAGGCAATATCTTCATCGTGGACGGCAAGGAATATAAAATCCGCAACCGCACCGATCAAATGGTGCAAGCGTTGAAGTGCGATTTGCATTATCCGCCCGTCAATATCGAGGAACGGATTGACGAAATTTACGTCCGCAAAGCCGCCATGAAAGAGGCTATGTCCAAGGGCAGAAAGCCCAAGGAAAGTGATAAATTCCATTGCTAAGGGGGCGCAACGTGACAAGACAGGGCATTCTGGATTTTATATCCAAACAGAGAACGTCGATTCTTTCGTCCGTGGACGAGGAAGGTTATCCCGCCACGCGCGCGCTGATTCAGCCCGTGTTCATTGACGGCAACGACGTTTATTTTGCCACGTACACCTCGTCAAGAAAGGTGCGGCACTATCAAAATAACCCCAAAGCTTGCGTGTATTTTTTTGCCAAAGGGCAATCCTTTCAGGGCGCAGAACTGAAAGGCGAAATGCAGGTTTTGACCGATCAGGTCACCAAATCGCAGTTTTGGAAACCTTTTTTCAGCCGTTTCTACAAAAAAGGGGTCACTGATCCCGATTATTGCATTTTGAAGTTCACCGCCGCGGAAGCACAGTGGTTTTCTAACTTCAAAACGGAAATGGTAAAAATGTAACCGATTTTTCGGTTGTCTTTCAGCATGATAAGGAGATTTTTTTATGCAAGATATAGGCAGATTAGGGCTTGGCTGTATGGGCATGTCCTGTTTCCGCAATGCGGAAACTTCTATTAAAACAATACAATACGCGCTGGAAAACAACGTTACGCTTTTGAACACGGGCGAGTTTTACAACGCAGGCGAAAGCGAAATGCTTGTAGGGCAAGCCTTAAAGGGAGTTCCGCGCGATAACTATTTCCTTTCGGTCAAATTCGGCGTATTGCCCATGCCGCAGGGCGGTATTTACGGCTTGGACGTGCATCCTTTCCATATCAAAGGGCATTTGACGTATTCCCTGCGTCGCTTGGGGTTGGACTACGTCGATTTGTATCAGCCAGCAAGAATGGACACGGAAATCCCCGTCGAGGACGTGGTTGGAGCCATTGCAGAGCAGGTGCAGGCGGGCTACGTCAAGCATATCGGTCTTTCCATGGTCGATGCGGAAACCTTGCGGCGTGCACATAAGGTACACCCCATTCACACGGTGGAGGTGGAGTATTCGTTGCTCAATCGCAGTATCGAAAACGAGTTGATTGCTACGGCAAAGGAACTCGGCGTCAAGGTCTTGGCGTTTGGCACGGTGGGGCACGGATTGCTCACCGACGATGTGTTGACGGCTACCCCTAAAAATCCCCGTATGGCAATGGGCGTGCTGTCCGCGGCAAATCGCGAGCACAACTTGGCTGTTGTGCGGCAGGTAAAAGAAATCGCAGACGAAAAGGGTTGCAGTATTTCGCAACTTGCATTGGCTTGGTCGTTGGCGAAGTACGATCATGTGCAAAGCTTAATTGGCACTACCAACCCCGAACATTTGCAAAGCGCAATCCGCGCGCTGTCTGTCGAGTTGTCGTCGGAAGACGTGCAACGCTTAGAAGGGGTGATTTCCGCTGATAAAATTATGGGTGGACGTATGCGCAACTTCCGTTTCACCAACGGTGTGCCGACCATTTCTTAAGCGTACAGAGGTTTTGTACGCAATATAATAACATAAAAACGAACAACGACCGTGTCCGCGGTCGTTGTTTTTATATGGGCAAAATGGCAACCCGTTTATTTTTTCCTTTTTTAGAGTGCTCATACGAAGTGGCAGTGTGACAAAAATGAAAAAGCAAGCTTTGTGTCATACCGACCGAGGCGGCATTGCCGCCGAGCGGAGTGTATCTTAAATCCTAAACAATTGCATGCCTCATTAAAAACGTTGGCAAGGTGTACGTCTGAGGTAAGGCTCAGCTTTGCTCATGCCGACCTTCCAAGCAAAAGCGTAAAAAAAAGAACGCCGTCCGATTGACAGCGTTCTTATGGAGCTGTTTGGTGTGATTTGTAAGGAGCGAAGCGACGGAATAGCGAGCCTGCGAGCGTCCTCATGCCGACCTTCCAAGCAAAAGCACAAAAAAAGAACGCTGTCCGATTGACAGCGTTCTTATGGAGCTGTTTGGTGTGATTTGTAAGGAGCGAAGCGACGGAATAGCGAGCCTGCGAGCGTCCTCATGCCGACCTTCCAAGCAAAAGCACAAAAAAAGAACGCTGTCCGATTGACAGCGTTCTTATGGAGCT
>CAYRAY010000072.1:0-7377 GCA_964422405.1 uncultured Clostridia bacterium
ACTATTTGCTATGCAGTTGTTAATCTTCTTCTTCCCTCGTCTACAGACAAGGTTTGCAGCCAAAAGCGAACTCGCTCGTCGACAGCTTAAATATAATACCACCCTATCAAAATAAAGTCAAGCGTTTTTTTTAATTTTTTGAAACTTTTTTTATTTTTTTTCAATTTTCTTTTTTTCTTTGCCGAAAGACGGGCAAAAAACGTATGCTTTACGGAATTCGCCAAGCAAAGGGGCGGTTTGTTCCATCCCTCCGTCGTCCTTCGGTAACTTAAAAGAAAATCGCACAAAACATCAACGCGCGCGACTATATTTATATATAAGAGATATACACATTAGATGCCGCGCCATTTGTCCCTTTACGCGCAACCGATTTTGCAAGCGGCAATTTTAGTGACAGCCGCCACAGGTTTTGCAGTTACCCGAGCACTTTTTGGACGTCGTGCCCGTGGCGGAATACATCGCGCCCGAATAATCCCGTTCCGTATCGCCGCCGCAATCGGGGCAACGCACCGTATCGGTGTAAACGCGCACCAACTCCTCAAATTTTTTGCCGCATTTTTTGCATTTGTACTGTAATAAAGGCATAATTTTTCACCTTCCTCTTCGTTGTACTTTCCATTATACCCCCCTGCGACGAAATTTGCAAGCATTTCTGCCGCGGAAGTTACAAAATTGCCTTCCCCGAAAGGAAACTATCGAAATATCCGCCCACGTCCAAACCCGATTTTTCAAACGCGCCAAGCAGCTCGCCAACGCCGTTCATCGCGTACATGGTATCCCCATAATACCTTTTCAGCGCGGCAAAAAACTTTTTATCACCCACGCTTTTGCGCAATGTATCGAACATGACCACCGACTTTCCGCGCGCCAGACAATCGTATTCATAATCGTTGACGTAGTCCGCCAAATCCCGCGTCATGCGCGTATCCGTCCGCCCCAAAACGCTGCCGTAAACATCGTAATACGAACGATATTTTTTCAATGCCTCCGCCACCAAGTCTGCGCGACGCAAACCGTACTCCTCATGCCCGTCAAAAAAGCAAACGGCGGCATATTCCGCAAGTCCCTCATCCTGCCAAGCGTTCCGCGAGCCATCGCTACCGACCACGCCGTACCACCACTGATGCGCCGCCTCGTGCGACACCGCGCGCACGCGCTCCGTTCCCGACAGGCCATCCGAAAGCATATTCAGCGTGGGATATTCCGCGCCCGAAAGGCACAACCCCGTTTCCGCCAAAGTGTACTGCGCGTACGGGTATTTGCCGAACGTCTTTTGGTAATACGAAAAAGCGGATTGCAAACAGCGCAACGTTTCCGTCGGTTTTTGGTCGGCATAATAGTAATACGACAGCGTGCAATCCCCCGATTTCGCCTGCGCGATTTTGTACTCTTTGGACAGCACGAGGGCGAAGTCGCGCACATTCGTCGCATACATGGTATATCCCTTTTTGCTTTCCAGCAGCGTTTCTGCGGCGATAACACCCGACGAGGCAACCACGTATTCCTTGGGCAAGGTGAGGTGCAATTTATAATCGGCACACTCGCTGAAAAAGGGATCGCCGACCGCGCTGTACGTCAATTCTCGAAAGGCACCGTTTTGTGTTCCGCACAGAATCGGATAAAAATTGCCGAGGTTAACCGTCCGCGCCGTCACGCCCGTGCGGTGATTAACCCGTGCAAGCTTGGTGTAAAACCCGATGTCTAGTACCACTTTATCTCCGGGGAACAGCGCGCGCTCCAAAAATACGTACAAAATATTTTCGTCCTCGCCCATAATTTCCCAATTTTTTGCGCCTTGCACGCTGGAAATGCCCATTTCGCCAAAGCTTTCCCCTGCATAATACGCACTTTCGGCATAGGTGGCGGAAACGGGCTTATACAATGCGTCTTTTCGGTAAGCGTTGGGGTAGATTTGAAATTTCAAAACGGAAATTTCACAGTCGCTGTCATTTTCAAACGTCACCTTTGCCGTGCCTGCAATCGTGCGACTTTCGGGGGAATATTCCACCGTGATCTCGTACCTGGTATGCACCTTTGCCGCTTTTCGGCAACCCGACAGTATCGGAATTTGCAAAAACACAAAGCAAAACAACAGCACGAATATCCACCTTTTTCTCATGACAACCTCCCTATATTTTCCTCGTAATATCGTATGCAACTTCACGCGCCTCTATGCCCTTTCTGTATATAAAAGCACGGAAAAAGGCAAGCCGTCGGCTCGCCTTTTGCTCCGCAGAATATTACCGCCGCTAAACTTGCGCAGCTGTTTTATTTTTCTTCCATTGTAAGGTAGGCGGCAGGGTCCACGCTTTTTCCGTCCTTTTGAATTTCAAAATGCAGGTGCGCGCCGTCTTTATACTCGTTGCCCGTTGCCTCGGCAACCGTGGCAATCACCTCCCCCTTCTTCACTTCCGCGCCGACGGTCACCCCCTCCGTTTCGGTGACGAAACGGTACACCGACTTCAAGCCGTTGCCGTGTGCCACGACGATTTCTGTACCCAAAAGCAAATCCTCTTTATAAATGCTTTCCACCACGCCGTCGTCCACGGCAAGCACTTCCGCGCCCGCCGTCGCACCAAAATCCACGCCGCAATGCTCGTAATACGCGTCCAAGGTCTTGTTATAATAAAAACCGTGTTCGTTGATCGGTGCGGCGCCGCTCACAGGCAAAATCATACCGTCGGGCAACCCTGTCACGGGCTCGTCATCCTCGTTTCCGCCGACCTCGTCGCCACCGATGACGGGCGTATTCGAATCGACTACGGGCGGCACAGAACCCTGATTGTCTGGCGTGCGCAGATTGTTCGCCACCGCCGCAACCACAATGATTGCCGCAATCGCCGCCACAGAACCGATCGCCGTCAGCAGATAAAACCGCTTTTCTTTGTTCATCTTCGACTTGCGCTTTTGCTTGTGTTGCGCCGTTTTTTCTTGTTTTTCGTTTTCGTGTTGCTCTTTCATGTTCCGATACTCCTTCAAAATTTGTTTGTATGTATGTGTTTCCCCGTTTTCCCGTCTTTTATACCCTACCCCACAAAAAATTTTCTATAAAAACAGAGTCACCCACCAACCGAGCGCAAAATTTCAACGCGTACATGGTATCCACCTACAAAAAACGCCGCATAAACTCAATACGTACATGGTATTCCCGTTTTATGAGAAATACATTTTCGTCGCATACCTGCCCTACTCAAATCAAAATCCATCAAAGATAATCGGTGTACCCACCGCGCATTGCGTTTCCGATACGGCAATATGCAAATTCACATATTCACCGCCGACACAAACCCCGTTTTTCCATGTATCTGTATATCCGTAATAGGAAAGAACGCCTGCCGCCTCCTCGCAAAACAAAATAGTCGCCCCGTATTTCCCCGCAATTCCTCTCGCAATTTCTTCCGCCTTGCCTTCGCCGCGCGCAAACCGCACGCTTTCACCCGTAATCCGTGCATAATCACTAAAACGTAGTTCCGTTTTGCGAACCCCCTGCGACGATGCAGAGCCCAAATAAAACACCCGTTCTCCCGACAGGGCGCGCAAGCGGCATGCGTTTGTGACGTACACCCCCGAACACACTGTGCAAAACAGGGCACTTGTCGCCAAAAATCGTAGTACGTTCCGTAAAAACCGTGTCAAACTGTTCATAACAAAAAATCCTCTCGCTGTTCTGCGAAAGGATTATTGCCGAATTTTTTTTATTTTATACTATGCCGTTCGGTTTTTCTGCGCTTAAAAATCACGCAACTTTTCACCGCCGAGCAAGTGGATATGCAGGTGGTGTACCGTCTGACCGCCGTTTTCGCCCTGATTGATAATCACGCGATAACCGTCTTGCAAGCCGAGCTTTTCTTCCAACGTGGGGATCACGGAAAAACAATGCTTGACGATTTCCGCTTTCCCTGCGTCCATTTCCGAAAACAACGCAAAATGGGTTTTGGGAATGCAGAGATAGTGCAACTTCGCCTTGGGTTCTACGTCTTTAATCACGATCATTTTTTCGTCCTCGTACAGACGGGGCGAAGGGATTTCCCCTGCTACAATTTTACAAAAAATACAGTTTTCCATAACGGAATCCTCCCTTTGTTATTTATCCAAAACAGCCAACAGGCCGTCCTTGAAAACACGTTCTACGCGTACCTGGGTGGGGTCTTTGCCGATATCCCCCTCAACATACAGGCGGATATAATTCTCCGAATACCCCTCGGTATAGCCGTCTATGCAATGTTCGGGCACAATCTCCAACACGCGCCCGATAAACTTTTGCAGGTACGCTTGTTTTTGCGCCGCGCCCTTTGCCAAAATCCGTTCCACACGCGATTTTTTCACTGCCGCAGGCAACTCCTTATATTTTTTATAGGCGTTCGTCCCCTCACGCGGAGAATAGGGAAAGGCATGGATTTGTGCAAAACCTGCTTCCTCGATAATCCTCAAAGAGTCCTCAAAATCCGCCTCCGTTTCCGTGGGGAACCCCACAATAATATCCGTCGTAATCGCCGCATCGGGGAACGCATCGTAAATCATGCGGCACTTTTCCAAATATTCCGCGCGCGTGTACTTGCGGTTCATGCTTTTCAGCACCATGTCCGAGCCGCTCTGCAACGACAAATGGAATTGCGGCGCAAACCGTTTCACTTGTTGCAACGCAGCCAAAAACCGTTCGGTGATCAAACTGACTTCCAGCGACCCCAACCGAATCCGCGTGTCCGCATCCTTCACCGCCAACATCAAATCGGCAAGATCATGCCCTGCCTCGTCGCGGTATTCCGACACGTCAATGCCCGTCACCACCGTTTCGTGCGCCGTACTACCCAAAATTTCCTTCACCGCGCTTTCCAAACTCCGCGAGCGGCTTCTGCCGCGCAGATAGGGAATGATACAATAGGAACAGAACCGATTGCAGCCGTCTTGAATTTTGACAAAATTCCTCGTCTTCAAACACTCCGGCAGCAGCATTTCTTCGTATGCCGTTTCCTGCTCGCGCGCCTCGCCGAGGGGTGTTTCCGCAAAGCCTTCGCGCACAATCTCCAACACCTTATTTTTACGCTGTGCGCCCGTCACCGCGTACACACTATGCCCCTTTTCCAAAAAGGCACTTGCGTTTTTTTCCGCCGCGCAACCGCAAACAATGATTTTCGCATTCGGATTTCCTTTCACTGCCTTGCTCACCGTTTGGCGGCTTTTCCGCTCCGCCTCCGCCGTTACCGCGCAAGTGTTGACAACATACAAATCCGCCTCCACCATCTCGCGCGAAACGCCGTAACCCATTTCTTCCAAGCCACGGATAATCGATCCGCTTTCCACGTCGTTCACTTTACAACCGAGGGTATACACAACCGCTCTCATCTGCCACTCCTTTACGCGCCCAATTCGCCAAGTGCAAACATCACCACCGCCGTCAGTGCGACCGCCGCGGTTTCCGCGCGTAAAATGCGCTTGCCGAGCGTCACCGAAGCGTACCCCATTGCCGAGGCAAGTTCTTCTTCCTCACGCGAAAAGCCGCCTTCGCTGCCCACGACAATCGCCGTAGAACCCTGCAACCGCTTGACGTCGCATTTGCTTTCCGTCGCAAATTCGCAGGCGAACAACTTATTTTGATAGTCCTCCACCCAAGCCAACCCCTTTTGCAGGGTATCGAAATAGACCACTTCGGGCGCAACCGAGCGCAAGCACTGTTTCGCCGCCTCTTTACTCACCTTATTCAGGCGTTCCAGCTTGTTTGGATTCATATACGCGGAAGAAAATTCCGAGCTGAACACCCCGATTTTTTTCACGCCGAGCTCCACCGCCTTTTGCACGATGAACTCGTTTTTATCCGCATTTTTCAAATACCCGAACAGAAGACAAACGTCCGCGTCCGCCTCTCGTCCGCCGATTTCCTCGCGCACCACATTCAAAAGCATGCGCTTCTTCTCCGCCTGCGCAATCACCGCCGTATATTCCTTTCCACTGTTATCCAGCAAAATTACTTCGTCGCCGACGCCCAGTCGCAACACGTTTTTCGCGTGCTCAAATTCCTCACCGCTCAGCTCGGTCATTTCATTCACTTCGTCCACAAAAAATCGTTTCAACGCAGACATGGTACCCTCATTTAACTATTCTTTTTTAGGCGTGTTGCAAAACCAAGGCAAACCATTCGCCCTTTCTGCGTTCCAAAACCACTTTCATACCCACCGCTTCGTAGGCAGATTTTACCATTTCCAAACGGCTTTCGATAATGCCGCTTAAAATCAGCACGCCGTCCGATTTCAAGTTTTTCGGGATAGACGGCGCCAACATTTTCAACACTTCGCCCGTGATGTTCGCCATCATAATATCCCCTTGCACATCCGTGTTTTCCAATAAGTTCGAATGCGCAACCACCGCCTGCGCCGCCACACAGTTTAGCTCGCTGTTGTGCAACGCGCTTTCCACCGCAATGGGGTCGATGTCCGTCAAATACGCCTTCGCCGCACCGAGTTTAATGGCGGAAATACCCAAAATACCGCTTCCGCACCCCACGTCAACGCACACCGATTGCGGCGTGATGTACGATTGCATCAGCTCCACGCACATCGACGTCGTTTCATGTTCGCCCGTCCCGAACGCCATATTCGAATCGAGCAACACCACCTTTTCGCCGTCGGTCGGCTGATATTCGATCCATTCGGGCACCACCACAATCGCACCCAAATGAATAGGACGGAAATGCTTTTTCCACACATCGATCCAGTCGTCGCCGTTCACCATGCGCTTGGTGTCCTCCAATGTGCCGAAGGGAATACCGCCGCCACTGCGTTCTTTCGCGTCCATAATATCGCGCATAATCTGCGGCAGAACCTCGTCCGCAACGTCCTCGGCAACGTAACACTTCACCAACACGTCCGAAGGCTTGCCTTCGCAAGCTTCCGTCAATTCCTCGTCCATGTAATCCCAAAACGTGCTTTCCTTCGCCGTTTGCAGGGCAATGATGTCGGCACGGTCACAAATGCTTACGCCGTACTCGGTGTAATTCCACATAATGTCCGAAATAATTTCACTCGCTTCCGTGGTGGTGTGTATCGTCAATTCAATATATTGCATAATATTTCCCTTGCGGCACTGCGCCGCGCCTATTTTATTCCTATTAAGTATAGCATACTTTTCACGGAAACGCAACGATTTTTCGCCCACACAACCCGAAAAGCAAAATCGACCATTTTATACCGCCAACACGCAACCCCCATTCATCGCATACATGGTAGCGTCATTTTTAGGATAAGGCATATTCACCGCGTACATGGTATGCCTGTTTTTCATTTTTTACAAAAAACAAACAAAAAAAGCAGGGATTTTTTTGAAGTGCCCCCCAAAAGTTAGACAAACTTTTGGAGGTGCATATTTTTATGGCAAAAAAAGGAC
>CAYRAY010000073.1:0-1126 GCA_964422405.1 uncultured Clostridia bacterium
CATCGCGGTACATGACGTCGCTGACCGATTCGTTGTACGGAATCGCCACCTCGCACACGGGCTCCCCCTCCTGTCCTTCAAAGTATACGGGGGCGGGGAAAAGCAGCTCCTCGCGGCTCTTGTTCAGTTCTTCCACAAAGGACTTGATACCGCCTTCATAGCAGAAAGAATCCTTTTGTTCCTGCCCTGCGCGCTTGTCCTCCAAAGAAATGCGGAGACCCTTATTCAAATACGCCAACTCGCGCAGTCTGCCCTTTAAGGTATCGTAAACGAACACCGTCGTTTCAAAAATGTCCGCGTCGGGCATAAAGGTAACTGTCGTACCCATTTCGTCCGATTCGCCGATGACCTGCACGCGGCGCTGGGGCACGCCGCGGTTATAGACCTGCTTAAAAATCTTGCCTTCGTGACGGACTTCCGCCTCTAACCACTCGGAAAGGGCGTTTACCGCCTTCACGCCGACGCCGTGCAGACCGCTCGAAACTTTATAACCGGAATCGCCGCCGAACTTACCGCCTGCGTTCACTTTGGTGAATACAACTTCCAAAGTCGAAATCCCTTCTTTGGGGTGAATGCCCGTGGGAATGCCTCTGCCGTTGTCTTGCACCGTGCAACTGCCGTCCTCGTTAATCGTCACTTCGATGTGGGTACAGTACCCTGCCAACGCCTCGTCAATGGAGTTATCCACAACTTCGTGTACCAAGTGGTGCAAACCCTTCGAGTCCGTCGAAGAGATGTACATACCGGGGCGTTTGCGGATGTGTTCCAAGCCGTCTAAGACCTGAATTTGCTCCGCGCCGTATTCGGCTTCAATTCTTTCCGCCATCTTTTTAGCCTCCTTAAAGCTGGTGATTTCCTTTTTTTATAATAAAAAGGAAAAGTTTTTCAAATACGGCAATATTATACCATATCCGCAAAAAAAAGTACAGCATTTCCAAGCGATTTTTCGCTTTTTCTCACGCGCGCGCACGAAAATATTTTACCTTGCCGCATTTTCGCCCGTCTTTATGCCGTAAATATAACAAAAGCCGCTTTCCCGAAGGATTTATCGTTTCCTCTCCCCGTCGCAACCAACGCATTTTCCGCGTCTCGAAAACAGAACGTATCTTACGTCAAAGAAACGCAA
>CAYRAY010000073.1:1226-7205 GCA_964422405.1 uncultured Clostridia bacterium
GTATCTTACGTCAAAGAAACGCAACCCCCACAGGCGCGGCATAACACAAAAGAACGTTACTAATACGCTAAGTCCAAGTCAAGGCTCAGCCTTGCAGAAGGTAGATACAAGCTAGACAAGGCGTCGCGAGGGCGCGCGCAAGTAGCGCATAACCGAGCGCCGACAAAGTATTGCGCCATATATATGCTACGCCCCCGAAAAACAAAAAAAAGCGGTGTTCGATACACCACTTTTTTTGTTTCATTGCGTACATGGTATGCCCGTTTTGGGGAAATTACAACTTTTCCACCGTGATACCATCGTCAATTTCCGCCTCGTAAAAGCTCGCTTTATAGCCGATTGCCTGCTCGTATTTTTCGCCGACGAATGTCTTAAACGCCTCCGCCTTTTCCTTTACGACCACCGAAATGGTACAACCGCCAAATCCTGCGCCCGTCATTCGGCTGCCCACGCACCCGTCAAACGCCACCGCCGCATTGTACAACGCGTCCAACTCCTTGCCCGTCACTTCGTACTTGTCACGCAAGGAAATATGCGATTGCTTCAACAGCTCACCAAGGCGCACGATGTCGCCGCTTTGCATCGCCGCCACCGCCTCGTTCACACGCGCACATTCATACACCACGTGTTCGGCGCGGTCGCGCACCTTTTCGGGCAATAAGCCCTTGTGCTCCTCAAAATCGGCAGGGGTCACCTCTGCCAAGTTCTGCACGTTCAGCTTAGTCCGCAAAATCGCCAACGCTTGCTCCGTTTCGCTACGGCGTTCGTTGTACTTGCTCTCCACCAAATTGTGCGGCTTGTTGCAATTCGCAATCACCAGTGTATATTCTTTCAAATCGAAAGGCACAAACTCGTGTTCCACCTTGCTGCAATCGAGCAGAATCGCATGGTCCTTTTGACCGTTTGCCGAAGCATATTGATCCATAATGCCGCAATTCACCTTGGCATATTCGCGTTCGGCTTTTTGCGCCAACAGCGCAATTTCCTTTTTGTCAATGGGTTCACCTGCGATGGTCGCAAGCGCGGCAAGGGTCGAAACCTCGATCGCCGCCGACGACGAAAGTCCGCTGCCGAACGGCACTTTGCAGTCCTGCAACATATCGCAACCGAGCAGCTTATGCCCAGCATTTTTCCAAATCAGCGCGCAACCCGCCTGATAGTTGCCGAATTTCAAATCGGCATAGCTTTCCAGCTTATCCAAATCGAGTGACACCTCAAAATCCGTCGTCGTCCAACGCAGATTGATTTTGTTTGTGCCGTTCGCCTTGACGTACACCGTATTTTTCAGCGACAGCGCAGCAGGGAACACCTTGCCGCCGCAATAATCGATATGCTCGCCGATGATATTCACACGCCCCGCAGCACTCACTTTGTAATCGTACTCCATACTATTCCTCCTACTTCCGCCGATGTGCGGCATTTTTTATTTATTCAACAAGATACGGAAGACGTTTTTACCCTCTTTCGGCACACGGAATTCTTCCGCAAGTTCGGGTCCGCAAGAATGGCTGCCGATACCGCTCATCGCCACATCCAAATTGACGTATGTGCGCGCCGACTTCGGCAATTCAAAATCGTGCGCGGTATCAATCAAGGTCTGCGTGCTATACGGCAACACGCTGAACGAGAAGGGTTTTTCCGCCGTAATCGTCATATTGCCGAGGGTCAATTCCGTCGTGCCGAAGTGGCTTCCGCTCTCTTGCGGCTTAACATAATGCGCATAGTTTTTCTCCGTCGAGCTCTCGTACTTCCCGTACGCGCAAGCCACCCGTTTATCCGCATAACTCTCGCTCGGCCCATACCCCTGATATACAAACGGCATATCCGCTTGATCGAGGGTAAACGTCACGCCAAGACGGGGCAGGTACTTGATGAAATCCGCTACGCGGTACGAAAGGGCAATGTCTGCACCGCCGTCGAAGGGTCGCACCGTCATGGTAAATTTCACAAGCGGTTGCAGGCAATTTTTTACCAACGCGCCCTCGTATACCACCGCGCCGTTTTCCTCTCTTACGCTTAACAATTCTTGCCGCGCGGTTTCGTAGGGTCGAAGCCCGTTTTTCTCGTTCATTTCATTGTCCGTATACGCGCGCAACATCTGCACGGAAAGGGGTTCAGCAAATTCAACGTCCCCGATACGGATAATTCTACCGCAATCGTCTGCCGAAACTTCCACAGGCGCAACCGCAGTCGTTTCCCCGAACGGCGCGCACTGTTCTTGGCTCGGCTGACGGCGCGCACCGCCGTACACCGCTTTCAATTCCAACAGATTGCTCTTCACTTTCCGATCGGGCGACACCAAGCCGTCCACGCAAAAATTGCCGTCGTGCTCCGTTTCACCGAAGTCGCCGCCGTACAAAAATCCCTTTTCCGTCTTGATGGCGTGGTCGCACCACTCCCAAACGAACGCACCCATAAACCGATCGTTTTTATCGATTGCCGACCAGTAATCGCTCAAATCGCCGCAGCTGTTGCCCATTGCGTGCGTATATTCGCAAAGCACGTACGGGCGGGTTTCCTTTTCATCGGCAAGGAACTCGTCAAAGAAGGATACGGGCGCGTACATACGGCTTGCCATATCCAAACGGTCGGTGTAATACTCGTCTTTATCCCCGGCAATAATCCCTTCGTAGTGGATAGGCCGATTGTCGTGCGCGTGGATATAATCCGCCCCTGCGTAGAACATCGACCCGTAGCTGCTTTCGTTGCCGAGCGACCAAATCACCACGCACGCATGGTTTTTGTCGCGCTCATACAAATTGACTTCTCTGTCCGTCACACCCTCGTCAAACATACCGTTCGAGGCGCAACCCTGCCACACTTCGGGCGCATAATAGCCGTTGCTCGAAACCATGCCGTGCGTTTCCACATCCGCCTCGTCCATCACGTAAAAACCGAGCGCGTCGCACAGTTCGTAAAACTGCGGCATATCGGGGTAGTGCGAGGTACGAATGGCGTTCACGTTCGCCCACTTCATCAACTGCAAATCCTCTATGGTGTTCTCCACGGACACCGTCGCCGCCGTTTCCGCGTTCATTTCGTGACGGTTGACCCCTTTCAACTTCAAATGCTTGCCGTTGATTTTGAACACGCCGTTTTCAATACCCACCGTGCGCACGCCGACAAATTGCAACACCTTTTCACCGTTCGCCGTCAATTCCACGGGGTACAAACGGGGATTTTCCGCGCTCCAAAGCTCTACGTTTTCGATACGGATTTCCGCGCTTTCGCCCTCCGCAACCGAACCAACTTGCCCCTCGCACGCGTACACAAACGCCGCGCCGCGCAAATTTCGCAGGGTGATTTTTCCCTCGTTTCCGCTGTACGTCGTCTCCATTTTAAAATCGCCGATATGCGTTTGCGGTCTGCGCAACAGATATACGTCCCTGAAAATACCCGTAAAACGGAACTTGTCCTGACACTCTAAATAGGACGAAATGCACCACTTCATCACCACCACGTCCAGCACGTTTTCGCCTTCCTTTACGTAGTTCGTCACGTCAAACTCGTTCATCGCGTGCGAAATCTGCCCGTACCCGACCTCTTGGCCGTTCACGTACAGATAAAACGCGCTGTCCACGCCCTCGAACACAAGATAATATTTCTCGTCCACACTTGCCAAACGGAACGTCGTTCGATAGTGGTACGTCGGGTTCTTCTTCGGCACGCGCGGCGGATTGAAGGGGAAAGGATACCGACTGTTTATGTACTGAATATGGTCAAAACCGTGCATTTGAACACAGGACGGCACGGGGATTTTATCCGTCAATTCCTCGTCTATGCACACGCTTTCGGGACAATCGTGTTCACAGATTTGCCACTCGCCGTTCAAAAGCAGCATACGCTTGCTTGCTTCGCGGTCGATAATCCCGTTTTTCATGGGGATTTTCTGCCCATCCTCAAACGGAACGTAATACGTCCGAGGTTGTTCCACGCCGATTCTTGTCAAACGCAACACTTCGTCTTTCATCTTTTTCTCCTACTTGATACAATTTATATTTTTGATTTTTTATCATGTT
The DNA here is from genome assembly GCA_964422405.1 of uncultured Clostridia bacterium. Lineage (GTDB taxonomy): Bacteria > Bacillota > Clostridia > Christensenellales > Borkfalkiaceae > Scatosoma. The sequence goes on from CAYRAY010000073.1 coordinate 5,246, forward strand.
TCCCGCCTACGGGATTGTGTTTATTATACAACGGAATTACACCGTTTTCAACCATAACCTTACCGACCGAGGTTGCACAGCAACCGATCGGAGCGTATCTTACCCCAAAACACACATAACCGTCAAACGCCGCACGCCCACACAATCGTTGCCCCATAAAAGGACGACTATAACACGCTAAGTCTGCGTCAAGGCTAAGTCTTGCCAAATCTCCTGCGCAATCGCCCAAACCTCGTCCGAGCTCTGTGCCGCAAACAACCTCTCCTTAAACGCCGCCGCGCCCCGTTCCCCTTTCACGTAAAATGCCGCCATCTTCCGCATAAACACCGTCGTGAACCGTTCATCGCATACCTGCCTGGTCCATTTCAGCTGTTTTTCAAACATTTTCAGCTTGCTCTCCGTCGGCGTTCCCGTCAACTCGCAAAAAATCTGCGGCTGAAACAACGCCGCGCGCGCCACCATAACCCCGTCTGCGCCCGTTTCCTGCATCAGCTTTTCCGCATCCGCGTCCGAAAACACACCGCCATTGGCAATCACGGGCACTTTCACCGCCCGTTTCGCCGCCGCAATCTCATCAAAGGCCACTTCGCCGGCATACATTTTATCTCTCGTTCTGCCGTGTATGGTCAATAAACTCGCACCTGCCCCCTCCATTCTTTTGGCAAACTCCTCCGTCACCAATTTCTCGGCAGATACCCCGATACGGAACTTCACCGTCACCGTTTTACCGCTTTTCACGCACGCCTTCACGATATTTTCCGCCAGAACGGGATTTTCCAGCAACGCACTCCCCTCACCGTTTTTATAAATCTTCGGCACGGGGCAACCCATATTGATATCCACAATCGGAAAAGGCGCAAACGCCTCACTTTCGCACGCCGCGCGCATAATATCGGGATCGCTCCCAAACACCTGCGCCGCGCAAAGCCCCTCGTTCTCGTCTGTAAACAACAGCTCCTTGGTGTTCTCGCTGCCATACTTCAACCCCTTTGCGCTCACCATTTCCGTAAAGCAAAGCCCCGCCCCGTAGCCTTTACACAGCCGACGGAACGGATAGTTGGTGTACCCTGCAAGCGGTGCAAGAAACACGTTGTTTTTTATGGTGATATTCCCTATGGTCACAGGCGTTAATCGCATACCTGCCCCCTTCCTTTTGTATTTTTCTGCCTTTTATCGGCGGCAAAGCCGCCACAGAATTTCTGCCACAACCGTGCATTTTTTTACACTCCGTCCACAGCCGCAAGCCATTTTCCGCCACGCCGTTTACATGTGTTTTCGCCGCAAAGCCTTATTGTTTTTTCAGCTCCGCCTTGGCTTTTCTATAATATTCGTCCCACTCGCTTTCCGAAAGCGTAGTGACCACTTTCCCGTCTGCCAAAGCGGCTTTTTCCGCCAACGTAAACCGTTTTGCAAACCGTTCCGCGCTCTCTTTCAATGCCTTTTCCGCATCGCAACCCGATTTTCTGCCCACATTCACCGCCGCAAACAACACGTCGCCGAGTTCCTTTTCCGCCTCTACCTTGTCGCCTGCCTTGTACGCTTCAAAAAATTCGCCAAGTTCTTCTTGCAAGTGCGCCGCCGCACTTTCCACGTCTGCGAAATCCATGCCCCCCTTCGCCGCGCGCTTGCCGATTTTTTGCGCACGCATCGCCGCAGGGAAACACTTCGGCACGTCGTTCACCGAATCCGCAAACGTCACTTGGTGCTTTTCCGTCATCTTGTTCTTATCCCAAACGGAAAGCGCGCTGTCCTCGTCCTGCGCCTTGTCCTGCCCGAACACGTGCGTATGTCGAGAAATCAACTTTTCACAAATCCCCGTCACCACATCCGAAAGGGTAAACGCGCCCGTTTCCTCTTTCATCACGGCATGGAAAATCACTTGCAACAGCAAATCCCCCGTTTCTTCCAAAATCTTTTCATCGTCGTCGCAGTCGATGGCGTCCACCAGCTCGTACGCCTC
>CAYRAY010000074.1:0-7024 GCA_964422405.1 uncultured Clostridia bacterium
GCAGAGGTACAGTTTGAAGGACAGACCAAAACCAAGCTCGGCAACACGGAAGCCCGTCCAGCAGTCGAAGGCACGGTTGTTGAAGGCTTCAACGCATTTCAATCCGTCCGCGGCTATAAAAAGACGATGGAAGAAATCATTAAAAAAGCGCAGGGCGCGGCAAAATCCCGTCTTGCTGCAAAGACGGCAAAGGAAAACGCGCGTGCCAAAAACAGTATCGACGGCTTAACCCTCATCGGCAAGCTCGCCGCGTGTTCGGGAAAGAAACCTGAACTCAACGAAATGTTCATTGTAGAGGGTGATTCGGCAGGCGGCACGGCAAAACAGGCGCGCGTGCGGCAATATCAGTCCATTCTTCCCTTGCGCGGCAAACCCTTGAACGTCGAAAAGAAAAAGCTGGGTCAGATTTTGGAAAACGAAGAAATTCGTACCATGATCAGCGCAATCGGCGCAGGCATCGACCCCGACTTCAAGTTGGATAAAATCAACTATCACAAAGTCATCATTCTTTCCGATGCCGACCAAGACGGTATGCATATTCGCTGTATTCTGCTCACCTTCTTCTTCCGCTATATGCGTCCGCTCGTCAACGCAGGGCACGTGTATATCGGTATGCCGCCCCTCTATAAGGTCTATAAAGGGGACAAGGTAGAGTACGCGTACGACGACAACGAACTCAACGCAAAAATCGAAAAAATCGGCAAAGGCTATCAGTTGCAACGGTATAAAGGTCTTGGCGAAATGAGCGCGGAACAGCTTTGGGAAACGACGATGAACCCTGCCACGCGCAACCTCACCCAAGTCACGGTAGAGGACGCGGCAAAGGCAGAGCGCATGATTACCACGCTGATGGGCGACAAGGTAGAGGGCAGAAAAGAATTCCTCGCCAAATACGCCAACTTCAACAAACGGGATACTTTCATGGATAAAATAGACAAAAAGGACAAGCAGGAGGGCGGCAATGGCGAGAAGTAAAAAAGAAACGGAAATCGTACAACCCACAGGACAATTATACGTAGAACCGTTGGAAAACGTATTACATTCCTCCATGCTTCCGTATGCGGAATTCGTTATCCTCGACCGTGCTTTGCCCCGTGTAGAGGACGGCTTAAAACCCGTACAACGCCGTATTTTGTATACGATGAACGAAATGGGTCTTACCCCCGACAAACCGCACAAAAAAAGCGCGCGTATCGTCGGCGATTGCATGGGTAAATACCACCCCCACGGCGACAGCTCCGTTTACGATGCCATGGTGCGTATGGCGCAGTCCTTCAATATGGGCAAAACCCTCGTCAACGGGCACGGCAACTTCGGCTCGGTCGACGGCGACCCTGCCGCAGCTATGCGTTATACCGAAGCGAGAATGGAGCCTCTCGCGTTGGAACTTTTGCGGGACATCGATAAGGAAACGGTCAGTTTCTCCCTCAACTTCGACGATAGCTTAAAAGAACCGGACGTCTTGCCCGGCAGATTCCCCAACTTGCTCGTCAACGGCGCATCGGGTATCGCCGTCGGTCTGGCGACCAATATCCCTACGCATAACTTAGAAGAAGTCATCAACGGCGTAGTGGCATATATCGATAACCCTGCCATTTCCTTAGAGGAGATGATGCAGTATATCCCTTCGCCTGACTTCCCTACGGGCGGTATCATCATTGCGAACGAGCTGATTCAAGCCTACAAAACCGGTCGCGGCAAAATCACGCTCCGCGCCAAAATTACGGCGGAAAAGACGGACAACGGCAAAACCAACCTCGTCATTACCGAACTTCCTTATCAGGTCAACAAAGCGCAACTTCTGCGCAAAGTCGTCGACCTTCGCGAAGAGAAGAAAGAGGAACTTTCAGGGCTGGACTTCGTCGCTGACGAATCCGACCGCACGGGTATGCGCGCCGTCATTCGCGTCAAAAAGGATGCCGACGTCGATGCTATTTTGAAGTGCTTGTATAAGTATACCGATTTAGAGGTGACGTTCGGTATCAATATGGTCGTCATTGCAGACGGCAAGCCGCAACAGCTCGGCTTAATGGATATCATTCGTCACTACGTAAAATATCAGCAACAGGTCATCAAACGCAGAACGCTTTTCGATCTTCGCCAAGCCGAACAGCGTTGCCACATTTTGGAAGGCTTGATTATTGCCGTACAGAACATCGACGAAGTCATCGCGATTATCAAAAAATCCGAAAGCACGTCGGACGCGCGCACCAAGCTCATGGCGCGGTTCGAAATTTCCGAAGCGCAAGCCCAAGCCATTCTCGATTTGCGTTTGGCTCGCTTGACCAAGCTCGAAATTCACAAGCTGGAACAAGAACTGAAAGAGCTGAAAAAACTCATCAAAAAACTGACGGCAATTTCCAAGAGCGGCGATTTGCAGTTGCAAGTCGTCAAAGAGGAAATCACCGAAATCAAAAACGCTTACCCCTCGCCCAGAAAGTCCCGTTTGGTCTACACGCGCGAGGAGGCGGACGGCACCATCGCCACCACCACGGAAAAACAGCCGGGCGTGCCTTGCGTGCTTGCGTACACGGCAGACGATAAATTCAAAGTGCTTACGGGCAAACAGACAGATGCGTTGCAAAAGCCGCTCGAAGGCAAATTCAAGCCGCAACTCGTCGCCACGCAACTTTTGGAAACGGTCACCGACCGCCGCATTTTCGCCTTCACCAACTACGGCAACTGCCATAAGTTGGACATTTACGAGCCCGGCTTGGCTTGCAAACTCTCGGATGGCGGCGTTACGCTTAAAGACCTCTCCAAAGATGCGGAACAAGGCGAAAAGGTGGTTGCACTGTTTGAAGTCGGCGAACACATGCCGTATGGCAACCTTCTGTTCTTCACCAAGAAAGGTATGATGAAAAAGACGGAATGGGCAGAATACGATCAGCGTAAAGATTGCTTCCAAGCCGTCAAACTTGCCGAAGACGACGAACTCCTCACCGTAGAAGCGGAAAAAGAGGAAGAGGGCACCATTATCATCGTCACCAAAGAGGGTATGTGCCTCAATGCAATGAAGGACGATATCCCTACGCAGGGCAGGGTTGCAGGCGGTGTTCGCGGTATTATGCTCCGTGACGGTGACGAAGTGGTTTTGATGACCCAAATCAACGGTGAGGGCGAAATTCTCATCGCAACGGACGAGGGCAAATTCAAACGCGTCATCTCCTCGCTGATCGAGCCGTCCAAACGCTACCGCAAAGGCGGCGTCATCGTCGGCTTGCGCGAGGGCGCAAGCGTGCTGTCCGCAAGCTACGTCACTACGCCGTATATGCTTGCCGTCGTCGAAAAGAACAACGCGGTTTCCGAACTTTCCAGTGAGGACGTGTTTATCTTAATGCAAAGCTCCAAGGCAAAGCGCGTATCTCGCTACGCCGAGGATTCTATCAAAGCCGTTCTGCCCTTGCCCTACAAAAAAGGGGAGTAAACGGATAAAAACAGGGATAATTCGCAAAAAACCGACATAGTATATTCCGTAACCAATTACGGAGGGTCGGAAATTTGTGGGATTATATCGAAGAACGAGTGATTAAGTGCGCGGAATACGTCGTAGAAACGGGTTGTACCGTTCGGGCGTGCTCCGCGCATTTTGCCATCAGCAAGTCCACCGTACATAAGGACGTGACCGAGCGTTTGCTCTATATCGATCCGTCGTTGTTCGCCAAGGTGCGGCAGGTGCTCAACCTCAATCTAAGTGAACGGCACATTCGCGGCGGCGATGCGACCAAGGCAAAATATACTCGTCAAAAACAGAGGGCGGCGGATACGCCAAAGCAAAAATCGTGAAAAAGGGGGGAGTTACCCCTTTTTTATTTGAATTTTATTCAAAATTCCCATTCTTTTTTCGCATACGCTTGAAATTTTAAACGGAATGTGGTACAATGATAAAAACAAAAACCAAAAGGGGAACGCCCATGGAACAAGCAAACAAAAGGGAATCTATTGCCGTCATCGGTTTGGGTATCATCGGCGGCTCGATTTGCGCCGCTCTCACCAAAGCAGGGTATGTCGTAGACGGCACCGACCTCTCCGATTCCGCCGTACAAACCGCTAAAGCAAAGGGGTATATCCGCGCGGCGGCGGAAAATCTGTCCGCGTACGACGTGGTGTTCGTGGCCGTGCCGCCCAAGGCAACGGCAAACATTTTAGATGACTACGGCTTCAAAATGGGCGCGCTCGTTTGCGACGTCTGCGGTGTCAAAGGAGAAATCGAACGGGTGGTCTATCAAAAACCGCGCAACTATCGCTATGTCGGCTTGCACCCCATGGCAGGTAAGGAAACGTCGGGCATCGAGTCGGCTTCTCCCGACCTGTTCGCTATGGCAAACCTCGTCATCGTCCGCGCACCGCAAACGGAAGAAAACGCCCTCGCCGCCGTAAAAAACTACGCAAATGCCATGCGTTTCGGCAAAACAATCGAGTGTTCCGCCTCCGAGCACGATCAAAAAATCGCCCTCACCTCCCAGTTGGCGCACATCGTTTCCAACGCGTACGTAAAAAGTCCGCAGGTCAAGGACAGCGACGGATTCACGGGCGGCAGCTTTCAGGATATGACCCGTATTGCCGGCGTAGACGAGGGGATGTGGACGCAGCTTTACCTTGCCAATCGCGAAGCATTGCTTGCCGAATTGCAAGGACTCATCACCCATTTGCAAGCCTACCAAACGGCGTTGCAGTCGGGGGACGGAGCGGAACTTTCCGCCTTGCTTAAAGAAGGTCGCCTCATTCGCGAAACTATTAAATATCGAAAAAAATAAAAAGAAAGACGCCAAATTTCTGCATTTTTTTGCAAAAACCCCCTGTTTTTGCTTGCTTTTTGTTCAATATTTGATATAATAGTATTGAAAAATATTCAAAATTAAGAAAGGGAACGCATGAAAAATTACCGCTTACTGTTAAAATCGATTGTCGACGGAGACTCGTCGTTGCTTTCCGTGGATGCGGAATTAGAGGTGGTCGACGGCAAAACCTGCCTTCGTTATCGTCAAGAACCTGCCGATATTTGCGTCACCTTTCACCAAGACAAGGCATGGATAGAGCGGCAAGGGGATTATGCCCTGCGCCTCTGCCTTTGCGAAGGGGAGCGCACGGAAGGGGAGCTCGGCATCGGCGGATCGGTCGGAGCGTTGCAAACGCATGCTCATGCCGTAGAATGTGATTTTTCCGACGGCGAACTTTCGGCAAGACTACGTTACGATTTGCTTTTCGGGGAAGAACTACAAAAAATGGAGCTTTTCTTCCGCGCCAAGCAAAAATAAGCGGCAAATAGAACAACAAAGCACAAACGAACGAAAAAACAGGGAGAAAACAGAATGAACGAACAGAAAAAGCGGGAATTTACTTTGGCTTGCAAACAGGAACTTTCCAACCATTCCTTAACGTCTTTGCGCACGTACGGTAGAAACGTGGGCGTGTCAAGTCCCACCTCGCGCGGTAAAACCGACCTGATCGAAAAAATCGTCGGTATCTTAACGGAAGAAATCCCCGCCACCGTCCGCAACGGTAGGGGCGCGCCCGTCTTAAACGACGTCTTGGATCAAAAACTCGTCGCCGCAATCGAGCGTTTGAAAGCGGAATATCAAGACCAACCGCCCAAACAGCCGGAACTGCATTATAATGTTGCGGAAATGCGCAAAGCCATGAAGCACGAGCCGTTGGAAATTATCCTGCATCAGGACAACAGCGTTCGCGACGAAAACGGGGAACTTTCCGTCTTCCGCGGTCAGCTGACCACCCTCAACGACGTAGCCGTGCTTTTGCCCTTGAACTGTGTCGAAAATGGCAACAATGTGCTGATTGCCACCGATTTTATTCGACATTATGTCTTAAAGGAAGGCGACGTCCTCACCTGCAATGTCGACAAGACGAACGATGCCTTCGTGGCTACCCATATTTTAACAATCAACGGCGCCGATGCCGACTATTTCAAGCGCGGCGAGGCGTTTGAAACCGCCGAAGTCTGCTACCCTGTCGAAAAAGTTAAGGTGTTCGATGCGAAAAAGTTCCCGTCCACCACGGCAAAATACGCCGACTGGGTTCTGCCTTTCGGCAAAGGACATCGCGCCGTGCTGTGCGGTTCGCCCAAGAGCGGTAAAACGCAATTTTTACGCACCGTCGCAAGGGCTGCCGCCGCATTGAACAAACACGTCACCGTGCTGTTTTTGCTCGTGGGACAATCCCCCGAAGCGATTACCGAATTCCGTCAATCCATCGATAACGATTGTTTGGCATATACGACGTACGAGGACGAACCCGAACGTCAGGTTTTCGTTGCCGATTTCATGTTAAATCGCGCAAAACGCTTGGCAGAATGTGGTCAAGACGTGCTTTTGTTTGTCGATTCTTTCAACAACCTCTCGCGCGCTTTCAACGATACCGAAGCCTCTGCAGGGGGCAAAACCTTCCCTTGCGGTCTGGAAGTCAAAACGGTGCAGTATATCAAAAAATATTTCGGTTCGGCGCGTTGCTTTGCAAAGGGCGGCTCGCTGACCATTCTCGGTTCGGTGTCCTGCAATACGGGCAACCCTGCCGACGATATTTTCACCACCGAACTCACCGCCATTGCCAACTTAGAACTTCGTTTAGACGATACTTTGGCGGAAAAGCGTATTTTCCCTGCCGTCAAATTGCAATCGGCATTTGTCAAAGCAGGTACGCCTGACGGAAAAACCGTTCCCGAACTGTTCACCATGCTTGCGGAAACGGAATCTATGTGGGAAGACGATAATTTGTTGCGCTTGTTAGAACGCTCGTCGTCTTACCAAGATTTTATCAAAAATCTTCGCGCGTTGCACGGTTAATCTGTAAAAAACAATCGGTATAATTTATCGAAACCAATCACTAAAAAATATCGAAAGAGGCGGTTTTTACCGCCTCTTTTTTACGAAAAATATTAAAGTATATTATTTTTCTATAACAAAAACTCAAAAAAAATTCGTCAATGCAATGAAAAACGGCAAAAATCCCGTTTTTCCGTTTTTCGGCTATAAGTTTTTTCTATACCATAATTTTCGCTCATTAACTT
>CAYRAY010000075.1:0-6887 GCA_964422405.1 uncultured Clostridia bacterium
TTGTTTTGTTTCGTTGCGTCGGCGGGTACTCTTGGTGCGTATGGTATTTCTCATGTGGGAATTGCTATAACAAAAGATAGAATTTTAATTGCTTATAAACTGAATTCCGTATTCCCTGGATTATGGGGAGTAAATTGTAAGACATATAATTTAGCTGAAATTAATTCCGTTGGGTGTTTCGGGGTCATGTTGGAAATATCGGTTCGCGCAGAAGGCAATATACGTTTGGGAAATTGGTCGAAGGAAAGGAGAAACATATCCTCCTCTAGAATTAGAGATATTGTAGATATGAATCAAAAGAAGACAGAAACACAACATAGCGGTGTTTCGGTTGCAGATGAATTGATGAAATTTAAAACTCTTTTTGATTAAGGGATAATTTCGCGCGAAGAATTTGAGTCGAAAAAGCGAGAATTGATTGGTTAAACATGGGATTATGAATTGTCGATTGTTCACCGAAATATAGACAAAAGACAATACAAAAGATAAGACAAAAAAGGGCGGTGCCGATTGTTTTGACAACTCGCCCTTTTGCGTTATGTATGGATATAAGGATAAACAAAATTATTGTTCCGTCAGTTCGGGGTGGCGGATACTCTTTTTGATTGCGTACGGATAGACGAACGCGCTGAGCGGTAAGCAGACGAGCAACGCCAAACAAACAGCCGCGAGACCGATGAAAAATCCCAAAATTGCAAACAGGATTTTCATAGCAATCAGCCATGCAAAGCCGTCTAAATCAAAGGAGAAAATCAACCCCGGGAATTTGACAAAGCCCCAAGAAACGATTTCTAAAAAGACAGTGCCGATAAAGTTGTTTTTTAAGAACAGACAAGAAATAAACGTGAAAACGAGTATGGGAGCGACAATGGTCAGGGGGATTGCAACACTGAAATGCTTTCGGGCGATGAGCATATACAGGCACCCGATAAGCAGGGTGATCCCTGCAAGCGCGCCGCCCCAGCCAAAGGAGCGTTTTCTTTGGTTAGTGCCGTACCAAATGGCGTGTTTTCTTTTGGCTTCTTTGTCTTTTTTGTCGCAATCCGAACAGATATAACAATTCGTGGAGCCTTTGCGAATGGAAACGATTTGCGAGCTTTCGTAAATCGGGCGTTTACACTTGTTGCAAATGGTCAATACGGGTTTCTGTTCGGGGATATGTATTTGTTTTGCCGTTTCTTTGGCGACCTGTTTGGAAATTTCGCGAATCTTATTTTCATTGAGTGCTGCGTGCGCGCTTTTCGTCCGTTCGCCGTTCACCAATTCGTCCACGGAAATGCCGAAGAATTTTGCCATTTCGTTTATGGTATCCAACGACGGTTCTACCGTGCCGAGTTCCCAACGCGAAACCGCCTGCGCAGTGACGTGCAAATGGTTTGCAAGTTCTTTTTGCGTTAACCCTTTTTGCTGTCTGAAATACTTAATTTGATTTGATATCATGCTATTGCCTCCATTCAATATTGTACCCTCATTATAGCAAAATTTGGGCAAAAACTCAATGGTTTGTTGCTTAAAATCGCTCAATAATTTGTTGGTTTTGTTTATGTTTTGTTGTTCTTGCATTATTTTATGCGGATTGGCGTGAAAAATGCATGGAAAAAGGAAAGGTACTCAATTTTTAGGCTTTGCGCCTCGGCGTATTCGTCGGCAAGCCAGATCCATTGTTCTCTGTTCATAACAAACCTCATGGAATATTTTCTTTATTATAGCCCAAAACGGGGAAAATGTCAATAGGCAAACGGAGTTTTTGAAAGGAATGCGGAATTATTGCTGATTATTCTTGCGATTTTTTTCAATTCGTGGTACAATGGATACATAAATGGAGAAGGAGTTTCAAAGATGGAAAAACTCGTCTTAATTGATGGAAACAGCTTGTTGAATAGAGCTTTTTACGCTACACCCGCTTTTACCACTAAAAATGGTTTACCGACGAATGGTGTTTTTGGGTTTATCAAGTTGCTTTTGAAAATTATTTCGGATAAAAACCCTACGCACATGGCGGTGGCGTTCGATTTGCGTGCGCCTACCTTTCGCCACAAGATGTATGCAGACTACAAGGCAGGGCGCCGACCGATGCCCGACGATTTGGCAAAGCAGTTCCCTGTCCTCAAAGACCTGTTAAAAATGATGCAAATTTGCGTATGCGAAATGGAAGGGTACGAGGCGGACGATTTAATCGGCACGATTGCTAAAAAATTCTCGTTGCAGACGTATGTGTACACGGGCGATCGGGATTCGTATCAGCTGGTGGACGATTCGACGAGCGTTTGCTTTACTCGTAAAGGCGTGAGCGATATTTTGGAATTGACTTCTAAAAATTTCAAGGACGAAATCGGTTTGGTCCCTTCGCAAATTATCGATTTGAAGGCGTTGATGGGGGATAAATCGGACAATATTCCGGGTGTTGCAGGCGTGGGCGAAAAGTCGGGAATGGGGCTTTTGGAACGTTTTTCTGACGTGGACGGCATTTACGCCCACTTAGACGAAGTGACGGGCGCATTGCATAAAAAACTTGCCGAAGGCAAGGAACAGGCGTATTTTTCGCGCGAGCTTGCCACGATCGACGTCCACGCGCCTTACGAAATTGAGCTTGGCGAGTGCGTGTTGCGTATGCCTTTTTCTGCAGCTGTGAAAGAAAAGTTTGCGGAATTGGAATTCAAAAGCCTTTTAACCAAGGATATATTTGCGGAAAAATTGCCGGAATTTGCTTCTTACGGTGCGGAAAACGCTGAAACGGAAACCACAACGGAAACGGAGGATATGTCCGTTAGCGAAATTGTGCCTCTGACGATTGCGGAGGCTATTGATTATGTGCGTGCGGCGGATTCGGACTTGATTGCGGCATACTTCGATGAAAAGGAATTGCGTGTGTTTATTCCGACAAAAACGGACGGCGCGGGTTTGACGGAATGCGTCTGTCCCATTAAAAACGGGTTGTTGGACGTTGGTTTTTTTGAGTATCAGTTGGAACCGTTGCTTCGTGAGATTTATGAGGGAGATGAGACGGTCATTGCCTATAACGCAAAAGACGTTATGCACCGTTTGACGGCGTTTGGCGTGCAACATAAAGCAGCGTACGACGACGTGTCTATTTTGAAATGCCTTGCGGACGGAGCTGGGAATACGGACGAGCTACCGTTCTGTTTGCAATATTATAATCTGCCTGAAAAGCATAAGGCGTACGGATTGTTCCGTTTGTGTGCGCTGTATAAAGCGAAACTGCGCAACACGGAAATGAAGTTGTATCAAGAGATTGAGCTGCCGCTGGTGCGTGTTCTGTATGATATGGAGCAAGTCGGCGTGGCGGTGGATTTGCCTACGCTGAAAGAGTTATCCGTAAAATATAACGAGGAAATCAAACAAACGCTTGCCAAAATTTACGAGCTTGCAGGCAAGGAATTTAACGTTAATTCTACCAAGCAGTTGGGCGAGGTGTTGTTTGAAAAACTAAAAATCGGCGTGGGAACAAAAAAGCGCAAGGCGAGCAATAGCTATAAAACGACGGCGGAAGAGCTGGAAAAATATGCAAGCGAACATGAAATTGTACGCTATGTGTTGCGTTACCGCAAGATACAAAAAATTAATTCTACGTATATCGAAGGGTTTAAGCCGCTAATTGTTGACGGCAGAGTGCATACCACATATAACCAAAGCTACACGCAGACGGGACGGCTTTCCAGTGCGAACCCGAATTTGCAGAATATTCCTATCCGTACGGCGGAAGGACGGGAACTCCGTAAAGTGTTTACGGCAAGCGAGGATAATGTTTTGGTGGATGCCGATTATTCGCAGATTGAGTTGCGTCTGTTGGCGCATTTTTCGGGCTGTAAGGAGCTTGTGCAAGCGTATTGCGAAAATAAGGATATCCATGCCATTACCGCTTCGCAGGTGTTCGGTGTGCCGTTGGACGAGGTGACGCCGCAACTGCGCAGAGAAGCGAAGGCGGTGAATTTCGGTATCATTTACGGAATCAGTGCGTTTGGGTTGAGTAACGATTTGAACATTGCACCCAAGCAGGCGAAAGCGTACATCGACAAATATTTTGAAACGTATTCGGACGTGCAAAAATATATGCACGCCAATGTGGAAAATGCGAGTCGCGACGGATTCGTGGAAACGCTTTGCGGTCGCAGACGTGTAATGAACGAGTTGAAGTCGTCGAATTTTAACGTTCGTTCTTTTGGTGAACGCGCGGCAATGAATATGCCGTTGCAGGGATCGAGTGCGGACATTATAAAAATTGCGATGATTAACGTGCACAAAAAATTGCGTGAAGAAGGTTTGCAAGCCAAGCTTGTTTTGCAGGTACACGACGAGTTGGTGATTGATGCGCCGAAATCAGAGGAAGGTCGTGTACGAGAGATTTTGCAAACGGAAATGGAGAACGCGGTAAAATTATCCGTGCCGCTGATTGCCGAAGTCGGTGTCGGGCGGACGTGGTTTGATGCGAAATAAGTGTACTGTTTCACAGTTAGGTTTCACGAAATAGCCGCGTGAAATATTTACCGTGAAACAATTTGTAGATATCTGTGAAACGGAGTAGTGTATGGGTGTAAAAATTGCCATAACCGGCGGAATCGGCTGCGGAAAATCGAGAGTGACGAAAATTTTTGCGGCACTCGGTTTTTCGACCTTTTCTTGCGACGAAATTTATAAAGAGGTCATTCGCTCCAAAGTGTACGTAGAAAGGATTGCAACATTGTTTCCTGATTGCGTGCAAAATGGTGAAGTCAATCGCAAAAAATTGTCTGCAATCGTTTTTTTGGATCCCGTCAAGTTGCAAAAATTGAATGCGATTGCACATCCGTTGATTATGCAAACGCTGTGTAAGGAAATGGAGAAAGTAAAAGCCGAGTTTGTGTTTGCGGAAGTGCCGCTTTTGTACGAAGGCGGTTTTGAAATGCTGTTCGATTATATTGTCGTAGTGCGGCGCAACTTTGGATTGCGGATTGACGGGGTAACTACGCGTGATGGCTTATCGCAAAAAGAGGTGGAAAATCGTATACGCGCGCAGGTCGATTATAATTCTGTGACTATGCAAGAAAAATTGCGACAACAAAACGTGTTTATCATAGACAACAACGGTTCGATAGAGAACTTAGAAGAAAAAGTGCGAAATCTTTTGATGATTTTACGAAAAAAATAACATATCGTGAAACAATAAGTGTGAAACATAGCTATATCACACAAAACGGTGGGTAAACACCCTGATATAAACAGGGAAAAACCGCCGTTTTTCTTTACGCAACTCGTGGTATGTGTGGCATAGGTATTATGTTATGCAAAGCACAATAATTACGTCTGACACAACTAAATTCGACGGTTTCTTGCCTGTCATTAAAAGAAAAATAAAAAAAATGATAAAATTGTGAAAAAATTTTCAAAATAGTATTGAAAAATTATTTAAAATGTAGTATACTATTAAGCGGTTAGCGAAAAAATCGCTTTTTCTGCGAAAACACGCATTTATCACGGAGGATAGGATGAGCATTTTACAAACCGACTTTCCTTTGCATTTGTTTCATCACGGCGAAAATTTTAAGGCATACGAATTGATGGGGGCGCACCCTGAAAAGCAGGGCAAGAAAAGCGGCTATGTTTTTCGTGTATGGGCACCGCGCGCGGTAAGTGTTTCCGTTGTGGGGGAATTTAATGATTGGAACCAGTCTTCGCACATAATGCAAAAAATGATCGACGGCGAAACATTCGAGTTGTTTATTCCTTCCCTTGCCGAATATACCGCTTATAAATATTGTATCACCACCAAGGACGGGCGCCAGATCTTCAAAGCTGACCCCTATGCATTCCATGCGGAAACGCCGAATACGGGCAAAGACAACGCTTCTAAACTGTATGAGTTGAAGCCGTTTGCTTGGACGGACAAGGCGTATTTGGCTAAGCGAAAAGAGTGCAATATTTACAGCCAGCCGATGAACATTTATGAAGTGAATTTGCTTTCGTGGAAACGGCACGAGGAGGGCGGTTATTATACCTATCGCGAACTTGCTGACGAGTTGGTTCCGTACGTAGAAAAAATGGGTTATACGCACGTGGAATTGATGCCGATTACCGAGTATCCCTTCGACGGGTCGTGGGGGTATCAGGTTACGGGGTATTTTGCCGTGACCTCCCGTTTGGGTACGCCGCACGATTTTATGTATTTGGTCGATTGTTTCCATGCGGCTGGTATCGGGGTGATTCTCGACTGGGTGCCTGCGCATTTCCCCAAAGACGCATTCGGGCTTTACGAATTTGACGGCGAGCCTTTGTACGAGGCGTCGCAATGGGATAGAATGGAGCATAGAGGTTGGGGAACGCGCCGCTTCGATTATGGCAGAAGCGAAGTCGTGTCCTTCCTCATTTCCAGCGCAACATTCTTTTTGGAAAAATATCATATCGACGGCTTGCGCGTAGATGCCGTTGCCTCTATGCTTTATCTCGACTACGATAAAAATGCAGGGGAATGGGTGCCGAACATCTATGGCGAAAATAAAAATTTGGAAGCGCTTGCGCTGTTACGGCGGTTAAACGAAGCGGTGTTTGCCTCGTTCCCTGACGTATTGATGATTGCGGAAGAATCCACCGCTTGGCCCATGGTGACAAAACCCACGTCCGTCGGTGGTATCGGGTTTAACTTCAAATGGAATATGGGTTGGATGAACGACGTGTTGACTTACGTTTCCGCAAATCCTTATTTCAGAAGATTTCAGCACGAAAAATTGACGTTTGCGATGATGTACGCCTTTTCCGAAAACTACGTGCTGCCGATTTCGCACGACGAAGTGGTGCATGGAAAGTGTTCGCTGATTGGCAAAATGCCTGGCGAATACGAAGAAAAGTTTGCGGGGGTGCGCGCATTTCTAGGGTATATGATGTCCCACCCCGGT
>CAYRAY010000076.1:0-6843 GCA_964422405.1 uncultured Clostridia bacterium
TTTTCGCCACATTCACATTCCTTCCAGTGCTTGCTATCGTCGTGTTGCCATTCGCTGTAATCGTGCTCCGCTTCGTCGGTGATTGCGCCGCAGTCACATTCTTTCCAATGCTTTTGACCGTCGCACTTTCCGTTGGTGTATTCGTGTTCGGCCTCGCCCGACTTCACACCGCATTCGCACTCGTTCCAGTGCTTGTTATCGTCATGATTTTCGGTGTTGTACGCGTGTTCTGCTTCGCCCGACTTCGCACCGCATTCGAACTCGTTCCAGTGCTTGTTATCGTCGTGCTTTTTGGTGTTGTACGCGTGCGGCGTCACTTCCGATGGATCGCCGCAAAGCTCACATTCTTTCCAATGGTTTGTTTCGTCACTTTTTTCAATCGTGAACGAATGTTGACATACGGGTGTGTCGCCGCTGTCGCAAGCGCCAAGCATGGCGAACCCTGCTAACAAGCCAAAGACTGCTAAAATTTTCTTTCTCATAAAATTCCTCCAAAAATATTTATTTTTCGGCTTTCACCGAATATTTTTTTATTTTCCTAAAAATACCACAGGCAAGTACCCTTTGGTATATCTGCCGATGCCGCCGATTTCCATTAAAATTTGGTTGGTGGCATTCACCTTTTCAGGCGCTTTGATCGTAATTACTTTCTCCTCGGAAATGCAATCGAGGGTGAACGGCGTCCAGTGCGGCGCAAACAGATCGAATTCCGTTTGATCTGCCGTAAAGCCTTCGGGCAACCACAACTTCACGCGGACGGTGACGGGTTTGTTGCCGTACGCCTTTACGTTGTTGATCACGCGAATGGAAATACGTTTTTCTTCCTCGGCGGAAATTTCCGTGCCGTTCTCGTAAGAAACGATTGCCGTCGCATAGGCAAGCTTCATTTGCATGGTGTCGGGCTTTAAGCTGAACAACGAGGCGCGCATACCGTCCGTTTCTTCGCATTTGCCGTAGGGCAAAAGGAATTTATCCAGCTCCTCTTGCGTGTACTCGTTTTCGCCATCCACAAGCTCTACCGTGACAGCATTCATACGGTTGAACCGCAACACCGACGGCGCAAGCGAAACGACCTTTTCGGTGAGTTGGGTGCAGGTATTGACCTTGGGCATGGACAGGCAATTATTGATGGACACGGTGACAATTTTATCCCCCATGTATTCGCACCAATCGGCAGGCAGACCTGCTTTGCCGTACATAATCCCCAAAATCGAGCCGACCGTACCTGCCGTGCAATCGGTATCGTCGCCGCAGTTGATTGCCGTAATCATCGATTTTTTGAAGTCGCCTTCTCCGTACAAAATCCCCAAAACCACGTATGCCACATTGGTGGGGGCTTGGAACCAGCCGTCGCCGATGTCGGCATTTGCCTCTAACACGGCGTTGCGCGCTTCCAACCACGTTTTGCCTTGATCGTAACAGGAAACGACCAACCGCACCGATTGCGCCATACGGCTTTCCGCAGGGATTTTTGCAAGACCGATTTCAATTAAGCGGCGGATATCCGAAACGACGAACGCCGCGCTTTCCAAAGCGGCAACAAACGCCGCCGCGTACGTGCCTTCGCCCATGCCGTGGTCCACTTTTGCGTCCTCTATGGCATAGCGTACCGCCAAATCGGGATAGGCAGGGGCAAGCGTCGCCCAGACCTCGGTACGAATCCACGCCCCGTTCGAGTGCTTCCATGCGTTTTGCATATCGCCGCAAGCAGGCGGACGGACGCCCCGTTCCATATTCAAACGCGCAATGCCGTATTCGTTCCAATACCCCGTGACAAACGAAAGCCAATATTCGCCCAACACGTCTGCCGTGATATTGCGCGGACCTTCAAATTCCATGGCGTGCAACCACACCAACTGCAAATCCAAATCGTCGTTGGGGAGTACCTCGTTCGGTTGCGTGGCAAAACCTTTTATATCCAGCGTTTTGCGCACCCCTTCGTAAGGTCCGCCCATCGTGCCGCCGATGTTTTTACCGACCCAGCACGCGTACACTTTGTCTTTATAAGTCTCAAAATTCAACTTCATAAAACGTTTCCTCGCTTTTTTCTGCTTATTTCGTGCCTTGGTTCAGGCTTGAATATCCAGCTCCAACTCGCCGTGTTCGTCGGGGGATAAGGTGTATTCCGTGGCGATAAATCCGCCCGTCAAAAAGAAAATTTCTTCCTTGCCCGTCAAACCGCCCTTGTGCAAAACCACGTTGCCGTTAATCAGCGGCAACAGGAATTTTGTGCCGCTTGCGCCGCGGATTTTTATATGCATGCCGTGCGCCGTCAACGTGTATTCCACCTGCGGTTCTACCCCTTTCAGCACCTCGCCCGTCGCACGGGAAAGTCCCGTCGTCGCGTACATGGTATGCCCGTTTTCGTGTTTTTCGCCTTTTAAGTCGGCATGGAGATAGAAGGTGGACGAGTAGTGAAACTCCCCTACCGTCGCCACGAAACGAGGCAACAGGCTGCGGTGGTGTGCAATGTCCAACGGCTGTTGCATGTTCGTCGGTTCGACCAGCTTATAATCGGTCACCGAGCCCATAACCATCGGTCCTGCTTTCTTGTGATAGAGTGCCGTCAGCGTTGCGCCCGTAGCGTGTCCGCTGAACGCAATGTCGAAATCGTAATCGGTAATCGTCGCCGAATATTCCCCCTTCGCTATCTTAAAGGTACGCACTTCGGGGTAATACGCAAACACGTCCTCGGCATCGGACGGAATTGCCGTACGCTTGGGCGCAAGGTATTTTTCGTCGACGTTTTCCAAGGCGAACGCCAAGGAATTGATATGTTCAAACAAGTGGTGGGTGCAGGCGTGTTCGCCGTGCTTATGGTAATGCGGTCCGCCGTACAAAAATCCGTTTTCGCTGCATTTTTGCAACATTTCCGTGTTGCGCAACGCCGCCTCCGCAAAGGCAGGATCTCTGTCTGCAAACAGCAAAAACATCGGCGCGCAACCGTCGGAAGTTCTCGACCCCCAATACGTCCATTTGTTGTTGCGGTTGCCAAAGCTGTTGTCCCAACCGCCGTCGGGCAAAAGGAACGCCAAGTGTGCTTTCACCATGGGCAACACCCGTTCTTTCAACCCCTCGTCCCCGACCTCGAAGGCATATTTGACCAGGGCAGGTATCGATTCTTCCACGTTATAGCCGATATCCACCGAGCGGCAACCCTTGTCCGAAAGCTTGTCGTGCGGCTTGCTTTCGCCGTACAAAAATCCGCTTTCGCTGACGTGCGCCATGGCATATTCCACCAAATGCGCCGCCCGTTGCAAATACTTCTCTTCGCCGAAATAGTTGCCCGACAATGCCATTGCCAAACCGTTGGTGGTGGCGTAGTTGATGTTGGCAGGGGAATGTTCGTCCAAGTTCTTATACAGCCATTCCGCCATACCGTATGCGCGTTTTTCAAACGCGGCTTTGGTTTCTTTGTCCAACAAGCCCTCGCCGGCGCGCAACGCTTCGATGACCGCAATCTGGTGGAAGGTGGTGGTATACCGCCAAGCCGCTTGCGCATCGTTGTACAAGCCGCCGTCCGTGCAAAGCATATTTTCGCCGTAGCCGAACACGTCCTTCGCCGCTTGCAGATACTTGTCATCGCCGCTCAATTTTGCCATCACCACAAACCCGTACACCGCGTCGGGGCATCTGCCGTGGATCATCTTGCAAGACCGACAATAGATACCGCCGCGGAAGGCGGGGTCGTTGCCGTGGTCCTGTACCGAAATCAGCGCGTCGCAATACGATTGTAATAACATATAATAAAGGTTGTTCATCGTTTTCGCTCCCTTTCCGTTCGACTGCGCCGAACGGCTGTCAAGTTCTTTTTGCTGTATCTCGTATACAGCAAAGCCCCGCGGGGCTGCCATTTTCCTTCTTTATATTATAATAAGTAGGCTTTGGATTCTTTCCAGAACTCTGCGCTTTCCACGGGCGCGTCGTCCAATGCCCAAAACTGCGTCATCATGCGTTCCTTTACGGGCGCTTGCGCGCACTTTTGCATATATGCTTTCAGCGTTTCCAAATCCGTGCCCTGCTTCGGGTCGAACTCGTCGCTCCGCAAATAATCAAGCAGGAATGCCGCCATACCTTGCGAGGAAGGTTCTTCCCTGTCCAAACCCGTCAAATTGAGTCCGCACACCAGAAGTTTCCCCTGCCCCACGGCAAGCGAGAACAGATACGAAAAATCTCGCAACGTTCTGTCATACATCAGTTCGGGCAAATTGAAACATTCCCGATAGGCGTCAAAGCGGTCGCGGCTGCTCTTATCGATGCCGCTGATGATGTTGTCCGCCTTGCAAGGGAAATGATCCAAATTGATTTTGTCGCAATCTTCCGACAGCGTGCCGAAGTTGAAATCGTAAAACCGATCGGCGGCAAAGCCGTGACGGGTCAGCAACTCATTATCGCAAATTCCTCCGTAGTTCGTGCCTCTGTCCCAAATAACGGGCTTAAAGCGGTTCCACGAAGCATTAAACGCATACTTGGGCGCAGGCATATCCTTTTGGCGAACATGCCGCGTCCAGTCTTGACGATAGACAAGGCACACGCGTTTCCCTTTTTCCAAATCACGGAAAGCCTTTTCTACGTCGTCGGTCACGGTAATCTTTTCGTCCTCGGTATGCACAAAATCTTGATAGCTCATGCGCGGCTGACGGGCAAATTCCCAAATCTGCCACGCATTTTCAGCATACGTTTCCTCGCCGTTTTGCAAACGAATACGCAAAGTCAGTTTGTCGGAGGCTTCCGTTTTCGGCAACCGCAAACGCAACTTGCAAACGGGGTACAACCCCTTGCGCGAAACGTCGATGTTCCGCAAACCGCCCTCGGCGCATGTTTCGCCTTTGCCGTTTTGCAAGCAATAGCTCAGGTCGGCAAAGCGCACGCTGTCCTCGCCGCAGTTCGACAAAGAAACGGGTACGCAAAGCTCCGTATCAGCAAAGAACAGTCGGTTGCCCAGCTCCGTCAGCAATACACGGTCGCCGTTAAAGGCACGAAAGCGTTCAGGCAAGGTCACGTTTTCCTCGTCAAAGCAATCCACCACGCCGTTCGAGTTTTCATATACGTCCGTATCAGCAAATTGCAAAAAGTGGAATCCGCCCAAAAGCTCGCTCTTTCTCATCTCCTCAAACGCCGTTTTCCAGCAGGAGAATTGAAAATACTTGCTCGCTTTATACATTTCATCGTACCGCGCCGCATAGCCTTTGGCTTCGATCATTTTCAATTCCTCGTCCACCCACCACGGCTCTTTCACGCCGTAACGGGCAAACTTCTCTTTCAACGCTTTATAATCGCGGAGGGCGGTGTAGTGACACACTTCGTGCGCAATCAGCGGCACGTTGAAATACAACTCCCTCGACACGGAAGAATTTTTCCCTTGCGCGCTCAACGGACGTTCGCTGTTTCCGCCTACGACCAGCAAATTTTCGGTATCTTCATACATATTCGCATGGCTGTTGAAGGGGAAATAATAGCTCAAATGCTGCACATCGATGTCCACGTTCTCACGGTTGTTCTCCCCCCAAGCGCAGGTATCCAAAAACAGACGGGTCGTGTCCTCCGAACGAATGACTTCGTAAATCTCGCGCACGCGATCGTTCGTCGCCAAATGGCGAATTTCGTTCCCGATACAATATACGCAAAGGGAAGGGTGTTCGTACAGCGTGCCGATGACTCGGCGCACGTACTCGTCGGGGACAAGCATATTGCCCGTCGAAGTCATTTCGCGCAGGTTGTTATAGATGTCCTCCGGCATACGCAATTCAATATGTACCAGCAAACCTTCCTCGTCGGCGACCTTGAAATAGGTGTCGCTCGGCACAACGGAATGAAAACGCACAAAGTTGAACCCGAACCGCTTTGCCGCGCGAATATTCTTGCGATAAAACTCCTCCTCGGAAAGGTTGCAATTATTCGCATGGTCGTGCGCCGCCGCACCACGAATAAAACCGCGAATGAATACGGGCGCGCCGTTGATACAAATATCCTTCCCATTCGAGGAGATGGAACGGAACCCGAATTTTCCCGTGGCAACTTCCTCTCCGTCCTCGTATACGATCTGCAAAGCGTACTCGTACAAATTCGGGGTGGAAACGTTCCAAAGCTTGGGTTCAGGCACAATAAATTCGCCATCGAACGCCGTCGCATTGCATACGTAGTCAAACGCAAACGCACGCCCCGTGTCTTGCTCCGTCACCGCAAGGTGCAAACGCTGCATTTTCGCCTCGGCAACCACGTGCAGTTTCCCCTTGCCGCTTATGTCGCTTCCGTCTATTTTTATCCGTGTGTTTTTCGTAGTAATCATTACGTGTTTTCACCTATCAAAATACAATTTTCCATGTTGCAAATCTATTATATCATAACTTTTTTTAAATGCAATAGTATTTTTTGCTGAAAAATATTGCAATTTTTGCAAATATATAGTATACTAAGACCATGGAAGTTTTTAAAGCGCATTCGTCGCACGTTCATTACGATTATTTGTTGGATACACAACCCACGTCCGCAAGCCGAAAAAAGGAATATTATCGCCATATGCACAACGATTACGAGATTCTTTTTTTCTATAAGGGCAACGCCGATTACATGATCGAAAACCAAACGTATCACCTGCATACCAACGATATGCTGATTATCAAACCCATGGTCTACCACGGGTTAAACGTGCTGTCGTCCGAACCCTACGAACGTTGCGTGTTCAACTTCGCCAAATCCGTTTTGACCGAGGAGCAACTCCGTTTCATCGACCAAACGGGACCCATTCACCGTATCGAAGCGGACAGCCCCATTTATTATTTGTTCAATGCCCTCCGCGCAGGCGAACCGATTCTGTCGGAAAAGGAGTTTGAACAAATGGCA